>JBBRLT010000309.1:0-1005 GCA_038231235.1 Terriglobales bacterium | reverse complement strand
GGTCGGGGAAGGTGGAGGCAGAAATACAGAGGGCCAGAGCGCTCAAGACGCGGAGCTTTTTCGATGTTGTTCCCGCTGAGATCACTCAGCTTTTACAGGCGTGGTTTTGCAAAGAGCGACAGGCGATCCTCAGCGATTTTGAGGCGAACTATCACCACGTCACAGATGACCAACGACTGGAGCGTTCGGCAGAAGCAGGGACTATGTGGGGCAAGCGCGGGCTGCTGCGGCGCAAGCACGAGCCGATGAAGCATCTTGGCATGGACGAGAAGGCCGTCGGCCGGGGCCACCATTACGCAACGCTGCTCAACGACCTGGACGGCGGCAGGGTTTGGGAAGTGGTGCAGGGGCGCAGCCAGCAGGACGCAGACGAGGTGTGCAAGAGCCTGAGCGCGCAACAGCGCGCGCAGGTGGAGGCGGTGGCCATGGACATGTGGCCAGCCTATCTCAAAAGCGTGAAGCAGGCGCTGCCCCAGGCCGCCATCGTGCATGACCGCTATCACATCGCCGCCCATCTCAACGCCGCCGTGGACAAGGTGCGCAAGAGCGAGCACCGCGCCCTGATGGAGCAGGGTGAAGACATACTGAAGGGCACGAAGTACGAGTGGCTGCGCAGGCATCCGGACCTGCGCCGCAGCGAAGCCGCAGTCTTCCGCCTGCTGCACAAGCTCAACTTGAAGACCAGCCGTGCATGGCGATACAAGGAGGACTTCGACGGCTTCTGGCACTACCGGCTCAAAGGGGCCGCCACGCGCTTCTTCAAGGACTGGTACGCCTCGGCCATCCGTAGCCGGCTGGAGCCCGTCAAGGCAGCGGCGCGCATGATCAAATCCCACTTTGCAGAGGTGCTCAACTACATTGAGCACCGCATCACCAATGCGGCAAGCGAAGGGCTCAACAGCATCGTGCAACTCATCAAGGCCAAAGCACGCGGACTGCCAAACTTCAAAAACTTCCGCACCCGCATCCTGTTCTTCTGCGGCAAACTCAACATGCTCACCGCCT
>JBBRLT010000308.1:0-1008 GCA_038231235.1 Terriglobales bacterium | reverse complement strand
TGAACGGCTCTGCCACATGCATGGCGCCGCGACGGCTTTTCCTGCTTGAAGTTGATGCGCAACGCTGCGAAGCAACCCTCATGCAGTATTTGCGCGCACTTCCGCCCATCCCGCTGTCACCGGATGTCGCCACTGAGCTGGGATCGCTGATCGACGATGCCAGGCGCGGTGGCGCCCGCGTCCTCCTTCGCTGCGCGGATGAGCGCTCGTCAGGCCCCGTCCTGATCTCCGGAGCCACTGCTGCGATGCGCTGCATGCAAGCGGACATATTTGCGCCGCTGCTGTCCATAATGCATGTGCCGAACGAGGCAGCAGCGCTGAGTGCCTACGATGTCTGCCCCTACTCGCTGACCGCCAGTGTCTTCGGGCCGCAGGCCGCAGCGACTGCATTCGGACGACGCCTCCGTGCTGGAACGGTGTTGATCAATGACATCATCGTGGCAACGGCGGATCCGCGCCTTCCCTTCAGCGGGCGCGGGTTGAGCGGGTTCGGCGCGACGCGGGGCGCGGAAGGCCTGCTAGAAATGACAGCCGTCCGTTCTCTTGTGACGCAGCATCGCCGGGGAGCACGAGCCTACACTCCTACGACCGAGACGCATACGCCCTTCTTCAGCGCCTACATCCGCGCCGTGCACAGCAGCACCTGGCGACTGCAACTGGCTGCCATGCGCGCACTCGCCACCGCAGCGCGCCACATTCCATCCTCCAGACCGTCGCGCACGCGCTCTGGGAAAAGTTAGGAGAGCAGAGCATGCGTATTGGCATTATCGGTTCCGGCCTGGGTGGACTCTCCGCGGCGGTCACACTGGCTGCGCGCGGCTATGAGGTCGAAGTCTTCGAGAAGAATCCCTGGCTTGGCGGCAAGGCTGCCGTGCTTTCAGAGCAGGGCTTCCGCTTCGACATGGGCCCCACCATCCTGATTCAACCGTCTGTGCTGCGCCGCATCTTCGATGAGGCCGGCCGCAAGCTTGAAGACTACATCCCGATGGTCCGGCTGGACCCGCAGTG
>JBBRLT010000307.1:0-1010 GCA_038231235.1 Terriglobales bacterium | reverse complement strand
GCGATGCCCCAGATGAAGGAGACGATCTTGTTGTGCGTCGCTTGGTCCACTACCGGCTTTCTTTCATTTCTATGCGTCAGGTTTTGAGCTAGCGCCCGCCACGCTGGGCAGCGATCGTTAGCAGTTCCTGGGGCGTGGGCTTGTCCCAGTCGGCGCCCTTGAAGAACCGGATCAGTTCGCCAGTCACCATCGGGTGCTTCCACCCATTGGTTTCGAGCCGCTTGCGGATCGACGGGTGTACGTCGCGCTCATAGAGCTGCGCCCGCAGCCGCTCGACCCAGTCTGCTTGCATCTCGGGCGAGAGTGCCTCGAACTCTGCCACGACCAGCGCCCGCCGGGTGCTGACCCACTCAGCGGTCCAGCCTTCCAAAGTTGCAGCCGCAGCAGCGCTGTTGGCTGGTGGAGATGCACTGCCCTCGGCTGCCTTCTTGGCGGCCGTTGCCGAACTGGATTCGAGGAGCGCCCGCAAGTAGCGGTAAGGGTCGCGCAGAGGCTCTGGAAATTCGTTGGCGATACGCTTTACAAGTGCATCGAGCCCTGCCGTCATGGCCTCATTGCCATGCGTCTGGATCAACGCTTCTGCATCTTCAGAGCGAATGCCTGCCGCCGTCGCGCGCACCACTTGGGACAGGTCGACAGGTACAGGCGGGTGCCGCAATGGCAGCGCTTCCTGCTGCTTCTTCCCTACCCTGAACTGGATGTCGGCGATGAAGCGCCCGGCCTTGTGCTCGATCAGCTCGACGTCGAGGTCGGTCACTGCGTTGACTTCTGCAATAGCAAGCTTCAGCACGTCGCGCTTGAAGAAGCGGTACTCCTGCTTGACCGAGTCTTCGGTGTCGGGGCTTCCCGTCAGGACAGGCCGCCACCATGGCCATGGTTGCCGTGCAGTCAGGCCTACATCGCGGTATCGGGCGCAGATTTCGTAGAGCACCACGCCCGAGTGGCGCCGGAGCTGCGAGATGACGTCCAGGCGCAGCCTGGCGAACCGCTGCGGCTCAAGCAGTTCATGC
>JBBRLT010000306.1:0-1011 GCA_038231235.1 Terriglobales bacterium | reverse complement strand
GTCTCGACGGGCTGCCGCTGGCGATTGAGTTGGCAGCCGCACGCGTGACGCTCTTCGCGCCCGAGGCGCTCCTCCACCGCCTAGGCGATCGGCTGAACCTTCTCACCAATGGTTCGTGCGACCTGCACACGCGACACCAAACGCTACGCGGTGCTCTCGACTGGAGCTACCAACTCCTAGATTCTACGGAACAAACACTCTTCCGACGGCTCGCGATCTTTGCGGACGGCTGCACCACCGAAGCAGCCGCCGCCGTTAGCGAAATCCACCATCCACTGGACCAGCTCCAATCGCTGGTCGACAAAAGCTTACTCCGGGCAGTCGCCGGGCCAACGGGCGAACCCCGCTTCGTGATGCTCGAAACCATCCATGCCTATGCACGCGAGCAGATAGAGGTCAGCGAGGACCTTACAGCACTGCGATGGCACCATGCTACGTGGCTGCTAGAGCTGGCCAGGTCACAGCCACCGCGCGGTCCAGATACCGAAAGCTGGCTGCAGACGATGGAGGCTGAGCATGCTAACCTGCGCGCAGCCCTCGACTGGGCGCTCAGCGTACCGAGCACTCCCGCATCCCGAGTGCTGGGCCTGAAGCTGGCTGCGGCTGCCTGGGAGTTCTGGCAGAACCAACACCATGACGACGAGGGCCGCCGCTGGCTGGAACTAGCGCTAGAGCGCAACCAGATTAGCCGGGAATCGCAGGATCATCACCTGATGGCTGCGCGCGCTACGGCACTGCGAGGCGTAACAAGTCTGGCGCTACGCGCTGGCGACCAAGGGCGCGCGGCCAGCGCAGCCCAGGAGAGCTTGGCCCTCTTTCGCGCACTTCGCAATGAGTCCGGTATCGGATGGGGCCTCAACGATCTAGGTGCCTTAAGCAGCAGTACCGGCGACTTCACGCAGGCAACAGCACTACACACGGAAAGTCTGGCACATTTTCGCGCGGTGGATGACGCGCACGGCGCGGCCTGGGCACTTAATTTCCTGGGTAATCTTTCGCACTTCGAGCACG
>JBBRLT010000305.1:0-1011 GCA_038231235.1 Terriglobales bacterium | reverse complement strand
CCTCGACCGCCATTCGCGAGCGCCGGCGCACGCTGCGCTATCGCAACCTGCTGGTGCGCCAGATGGTGCAGATGAAAATCAAGATCAGCGCGCTACTGATGGAAGCCGGAGTGAGTTACAACAAGCAGCGCCTGCACCAGGCGGGTTACTTTCGCGAACTGCTGGCCACCAACCCGGACATCGATGAAGGGCTGTGCTCGCTGCTGCGACTTTGCCGCGAGACGGTGGTGCGCTTGGGAAAGACCGAGAGTGCCTTGGTGCGCTCCCTGGAGCGCGACTCGCTGTTGGTGGAACGTGCGGAGCGGTTGATGAGCATTCCTGCGGTAGGGCCGATCACCGCGCTGACCTGGGCGCTGGAAGTGGGAGATGTGCAGCGATTCTCGTCGATCAAGAAGGCTATCAGCTATTGCGGGTTGTGTGGTGCGGAGAAGAGTTCCGGCAACACCGTGCAACGCACGCCGCTGTCGAAGCAGCGCAACAAACATCTACAGACGACGTTGATCGAGGCGGCCAAGATGGCCCCGCGCTACAGCTCTAACCTGGCCATGCTCTATGACCAGGAAAAACAGAAGGGTAATGCGAATCGTGCCACGCTGGCGGTGGCCAGAAAGCTGGTGGCCTACCTCATGGCCGTCGACCGTGGGCAGCGGAATTTTCAAATAGCAGAGACCAGTAGCAACATCGCCGCGTAGAAGGTAGCGGCGAACCAGGAGGATTTCTTCGGCGCGTAGCCTGCCAGGTCTTGCCGTTAACCCGACTGGGCGAAGAAGCGCAAGCTTCCCATGCTCCCGTTGATTAGTTTCGAGACTGGCAGGAAAACACACACTCAATCTTCTGGGCAGCAGAAAAGCAGTTGCGCCAGCAAATGGAAGTCTGGTTCTATCTAGGAACCACGGCTGAGAGGCCAACACACGCGGCGAAGAAATTCAAAAAATTTACACCCGCGCTCCTCCGAAGCGCGTCGGGAGAGCTTTTGCCCTCTTGACAAAGACCTATCATGGAAGTCGGGTT
>JBBRLT010000304.1:0-1012 GCA_038231235.1 Terriglobales bacterium | reverse complement strand
CACCGCGGTTGGTGAACTCGATGCGATAGAGCTCGTTCTCCACCGTGGTCAGCTGCTCTGCCTCCGCCTCCACCGCAGGTGTTGACGATGCTTTCGACGAAGTCGCGGCTTGCCGCCTGGTTGCGGTAGTCGTTGCCGGCACTGATCCAGCAACGGCCGCACCTTGAATTGGTGGGGGAGCGGACATCTGCTGGCTCGGCGGCTGCTGCTGCTGGGAAGCGTTCTGTGGCGCTGGCTGCTCTGCCTTCTTCGGCTTGAAGTACTGCAGCGCCAGCAGCATCCCCAGGAAGACCAGTGAGAACACGATCATCGATCGTGAGTCCTGTTTGCCGCCACCGCCGCTGCTCTGCTGATTCGGATTGCGTATCTCTGCCAAGGATTGCTCTCTCTGCTGTGAAACGGAGGGTCGGTCGAGGCGTCAGTGGGAGCTCGCGGCAGCCCAGCGTCCGTACGCTGGCGGCGCAGCCTCTTTGCTTCATGGTAAATGCATCAGGTCGTTACTCACGTCCGGGGGCCTCTTGGCTGCTTTCTGGAGCGGTGTCAAAGCCCGTTCCCGGTACGGGATCGAAACCGCCGCGGTTCAGCGGATGGCAGCGCAGAATCCGCCAGGCAGCCAGCGCTGTTCCGCGCCACGGGCCGTGTGCGCGGCAGGCAATCGCTGCATACTCTGAGCAAGTTGGCTGAAAACGGCACGCGCCAGCCGTCGCCACGACTGCATGCAGCACCGGCGAGACGCCGCGCTTGTAGAGCGTCAGCAGCCAGGCGTTCATATTGGTCGCTCGGGTGCGGGGACTGCATCCGCCATCGTGCCGGAAGGTTGATCGCCCGCATTTTTCTGTAAGACGCTCTTCTGGGTCGCAGCCTTCCGGATATTGATGAAGACGCGCTTCACCTCACCATCCAACTCCGCCCAGGGCGCCTCCAGCACGCTGCGCTTGGGATGAAGAATGATGTCGAGTCCCGCCGGCAGTAAGGAGAAGTGTGCGCAGATCGCCGCGCGCATGCGCCGCTT
>JBBRLT010000303.1:0-1013 GCA_038231235.1 Terriglobales bacterium | reverse complement strand
GGAAGGGCAGGCCGATGCGTCCATATTCCTCGCGCAGAATTCGCTCTTGAACGAGCACATGGGAATTCACCGCCTCGACCACTCGCGCCACTCCCGAGCCGCGCAGCCGGGTAGCGGTGCGCAGTCCGGCTCCGCTGTAATAGAGAAAGACGTTCGATTGGCGGGCCGGAGTTTCGGATAACCGATCCAGCCAAAGCTTGCTCCAATAGGCCAGCTCGTCGGTCATGGCCGCAGGCAGGCGCAGCTTGAGACTCGCGAGGTAGATGTTTTGCAAATGATCGCCACGGATCAGTCTTCCGGCAACCTCCGGCAGCGCCGCGCGCGGGCTGAAGCGTGAAAAACCACAGACAAAGGCGCGCAGACAGCCAGCTTCCGCGAGGGCGCGCGCATAAGCATAGTGATGCGCGCGATTCGGTGCGGTGTAGGTGACTTGCATGGACTTATCTGGCGAGGTAGCCGAGCCACTGTTTTTCAATGGCTGCCTGGGAATACTGCGCCCGGTAATAGCCTTGTAACCGGCCCTGGTCGATCTCCCCACGGGACAGCGCCTGCACCATGCGTCGCACTCCGTCGAGAAACTCTCCCTGCTGCGTCACCACGATGCAGTCAGGGTTATCCGTGGCATAGTCGGGGATTCCACCCACCCCATTGGCGACAAAGGGAACCCCGCAGGCCATGGATTCCAGCAAGACCAGAGGCGCACCCTCGGGAAAAACCGTGGGCAGCAGGGTCAGGTCATAACCTGCCAGCAAATCCGCATAAGCCTGCCCGCTCGGGTAGGCTCCGCAGCAGCGCACCCGGTCCTGCAACTTGTTCTCCGTGATGAAGGCTTCGATGGCCGGCTGCTCCGGCCCGCGGCCATGAATGTGCAGCACGCCGACCAAGTCCTGCAACCCGGCCCATTGCCGCACCAGCCAGAGCGCCTGCTTGCCTTCCACCAGCCGGCTGAAGAACGCGGCGCGCGCCGTTCCGGCTGGCACGGCATGGCGTTTTGCGTCCGGCAGTTTTGCTGT
>JBBRLT010000302.1:0-1015 GCA_038231235.1 Terriglobales bacterium | reverse complement strand
CCGGACAGGTCCAACGGCCGAGGGAAACGTCCGCCTATGAACGCGTCCGCCTGGGACACCGACAGAGAGCGCCGCAGCATACGGCGCACCCCCACAAGCTTCGTAGCGTGATCGGGCTCACGAGTCTTGTCCTGGTCAGCTGAATCACAAAACACGAGGCGCACTCCCTCGAGCAACCACGACAAAAGCTGCTGCGTATGCGAACTGTCACCCATCTGACCCCAGTGCATCAGCTGCTCCCAGCGCTGGACTGCCGCATGCGCCGTGCCCGCCAAGAAAGTCGCTTCATTCAGCGCCATCGCATAAACCTGGGCCTCCAAGTCCACATCGTCCACCAGTTCCCCAGAGCGCAGGCCCAGTATTTGGGCAGACATACTTCGCGGCGAAACTTTTGGGTCGCGCATAACTGCCAGTGCCGCCACTGTCACCAACTCCCATCCCCGCTCCGCCCACGCTAGCGCATCCAGGAGCAACGGCCGGACGCGCTGCACAGGCGGTTCAACGTTGGGCTGGCGCAGTGTCAGAGCGCAGACCTTCGTCCCCACGCTGGCCAAGAAATGTCTGCGGAGGCGGGGCGCCATGGGTGTGGGCCCACTGGCAACCATCGCCTCTGGCACACGTCTGATAGTCACGCCACTGCCAACGGACGCCCGTCGGCCGTTTCGCACTGCGCAATTGTGGCTGCTCGGGGCGCGGAGCCTGAGACAGGCGCGACACACTACGGGTAGCACCAGTCTCCTGCGCAGACGCAGACTGGCTCTGCAGCAGCAAGCTCATCGCCTCCGTCTGCAGCTCGGAAGAAAACTGCTGCTGAAGCTCTTGCAGAATCCTGGACACAGTGAGGGGCAGCGTGTAATCCACAGGCAAGCCCCCCGGCGTTGACTGCGCCGCTGTGCGCCATGCCATGTCAAAACCAGCGCCCACTGCTGGCCTGTGGAGCCGCTGAGAGAGAATGTGATGCACCAGAACCACGAACCCATCCAGGGCTGCGCGCAGCATAAGGGGGACGTAGGAT
>JBBRLT010000301.1:0-1018 GCA_038231235.1 Terriglobales bacterium | reverse complement strand
CATCGGACGCACCGTCCCCGAGATGCTGCCGTCCTGTGCGAAGGTTGCGGCCATTCCGATGAAGCGCTGCCCGCTGCCAGAGATGAAGTTCTTGGCACGCGATGAAGTCGAAGCCTTGTTCGCGTGCATTCACACGCAAGACCGGCTCTCGCAGCGGGACCGCGCGCTGCTGATGCTGCTGTACAACACGGGCGCGCGTGTCTCGGAAGTCGCCCAATTGAAGGTGGAGCAACTCGACTTGCGGTCGCCTGCTCGGGTTCGGTTACTGGGCAAAGGCTCAAAGTGGCGAACCTGCCCACTGTGGAATCAGACGGCGAAGGCCTTGCGGGCCATGCTGGACGAACGCGCTGGCGAATTGGCACCAGATGCCCCGGTGTTCGTCGGAACGGGCCAAGCCTCGATGACCCGCTTCGGCATCTACAAACGCATCCGCCACTACGCGCAGGCATGGGAAGCCTCGGCCAAGCCTTCATCGCAGATACGAGTTACCCCGCATGTGTTCCGGCGCACCACTGCGGTTCACCTGCTCGAAGCGGGCGTAGAGTTGAATGTCATCCGGGGGTGGCTGGGACACGTCAGCCTGGAGACGACCAACAGGTATGCCGAGATCACCATCCGCATGAAGGCTGACGCACTGGCACTGTGCGAGCCCATCGCGGCTAGCCCAGGACGCTCGCGCAAATCCACGTGGCAGGATGACGGCGCCATGATGGCTTGGCTGTCTTCCCTATAGCTGCAAGCCGCGGCCGGGCTGATCTGCTGCCTCGCCATTGATCGTCCGGCCTCGCAACAACCATCCGTCTGCCAATCTGCGGATCGGCTGGCGCTTTGGCCATACCGTTGTTATGTGCCCTGGCACTGGCGCGAGGTCCTTGGTTTACGCCGGTGCCCCGACCTTTGGGCACATAAGAAAACGGGGCACAAAAGGCGCACAACCATCCGTCAGGAAATGTCGAGCCCAGCCGGGCTGACGAGGTGCTCACGCAGACGCTGCGTGCCTCCTTGGCCTTGATCGATG
>JBBRLT010000300.1:0-1020 GCA_038231235.1 Terriglobales bacterium | reverse complement strand
CACGATCTCTTGGTGGCCACTAACCGCGATACGAGCGGCCGGGGCTACCTGCAGCTGCAGGAGACGCTTGCGAGGCTGCAGGGTACCCAGATCGAAACCAATATCGTCACCGGCGGCAAGGACATCTGGGACGTCTTCAGCCTCATCGACCGGGCCCGCGTGGTCAAAGAGCACCGGGACGGTCGCATGCAGGAGGTCGAGATTGAGCTGTCATCCTGGGTCTTCCAGGCGGTCGAAGCACAGGAGGTTCTGACCCTTGACCGGCGGTATTTCCAGCTGGCCAAGCCGCTCGAGCGCAGGCTTTACGAGCTGGCCAGGAAGCACGTTGGCCAACAGCCAGGCACTTTCAGGATCGGCCTGGACAAGCTGCGCGTCAAAAGTGGATCGCAGTCGACGCTGAAAGAGTTTCGTCGGCTTCTGCAGTCCATCATCGAGGACGACAAGATCCACAGCCATATGCCTGGCTACGCTTTCGCGCTGGACGGTGACATGGTGGAGATCCGCGCAAAGCCAGGGCCTCCACCCCCTGCCCTGCCTGGACCGGCCCTACGGCTGCGCGCCGAAAGCTACGAGCTCGGGCGGGAGTTGGCGCCTGGGTGGGACATTCATGCTTTGGAAGCCGATTGGCGAGACTGGATCGCCAAGAAAGCGATCGTGCCCCGCCTGCTCGACTCCCATTTTCTGGCCTTTTGCAAACGACGAGGGAAGCACGTCGCCTTTCAATAATCGTATACGTGTATACACATATACGATTACTTTAGGCTGACCGAAGGATGCGCCCGAGTGCCGCGATTTCGGGCTTGCTGTGCTTGGCAAAAAGCATATTGAGCGCTTCAGCGAGGAGAGCCTGCTGCGTTTCACCTCGCTCTGCTGCCAGCATCCGCAATTGACGGTGGACCTCTGGCGCGAAAAACCCGCCCACCAGGGTCTGCCCTTCGCGCGAGGGGGCGCGGCCGACCCTGCTTCCCTGCTTTGTCTGAGGCGGCGGGGTGGCAGCCCCCGCAGCCGGCTTATCGCTTG
>JBBRLT010000299.1:0-1022 GCA_038231235.1 Terriglobales bacterium | reverse complement strand
TGACCCGCAAGACCCAAGCAGCGTCTATGCGGGGACAGAAGCCGGAATATTTGTAATTACCTTTGCTCCCTGAGCGAACTGATGTCGGCCTGTACGGCGATGGCGTGCCCGCCGTCCGCTTCAACAGCGCTGACGACCCCTGCCGCCTCCTGATGCCGCTGGAGATAGTTGACGCAGACCGCATAGCCGCGCTTAGCTGCGAGACGCGCTGTGGCCGCTCCGATTCCAGTGCTGCTGCCGGTGACGATGAGAACCTGCTGACCGCCGCTATCCATCCCGCCCTAAAGTGTAAAATGTAACTAACCCTCCATGTTTGCCAATTTCCACGGCAACGCCTCGGCCGTCGAAACGCTGGAACAGATGGCGCGGACCCATCGCATTCCGCAGACGATTTTACTGGATGGGCCAGAAGGCGTGGGCAAGGCTACGCTCGCGCGGCGCTTTGCTGCCGAGCTGTTGGGTAGTTCGGAGAAAATCGAGCAGGATGATTTAAGTCTCGATGGCAATTTAGCCTGCATGGGCGACCGCGAGAAGTGGGCGGCCAACGACCGCAATGAAGATCCGCTGCTGTTCTCGACCCATCCGGATTTTATTACCTTCCCGCCCGATGGGCCGTTGCGTCAATTGACGATTCAGCAGATGCGGCTGCTGAAAGAACGCGCTCAGTTCAAGCCCCTGCACGGCGCCAGGCGCATTTTCCTGATCGACCATATCGACCGGGCGAACGAACAAGCTGCGAACTCGCTCCTCAAAACCTTAGAGGAGCCGCCCGAGCACCTGATCCTGATTCTCACTGCTCAGAACCCCTACGATCTTCTGCCCACCATCCGCTCACGCGCTGTGCCGCTGCATCTGACGCCGCTGTCCTCCTCTGAAATGCGTGACTTTGCGAACCGGCGCGGCTTGCCGGATGCCGATCGGCGCATAGCGTTAGCAGGAGGCAGCCCGGGCCTGTCGGTCTCGATCGACCTGGACGTTTACGATCAGCGGCGCGCTGCCATGCTGAAGTTGCTTCAAGTGGC
>JBBRLT010000298.1:0-1022 GCA_038231235.1 Terriglobales bacterium | reverse complement strand
CATCGTCAGCAGCACCGGCAGCCGGCCCGCCTTCTCCTCGAACCGGAGCAATGTCTCCTGCCGCATCTCTGTCGAGAGGACGCGCAAAGCCGAGCTGAGCGGAGTGCCGTATTGCATCGTCTGCACCAGCGTGCCGCCTAGCCGACGCAAGCTGTCCAGGCCAGTCCGCTCCCCCAAGCCGATCAGCGCGGCCCGGCGGTCGGAGTTGATCTGCATCTCCTGCAGCGTCGTGAGCATCTCCTGCGCCACGATCGGATGGCCGAACACGATCTCGGCAGCCACACGCTCGAACGCCGCTTCCAACCCAAGCCCGGCCTCCGAGCAGATCACCAGCATGTCCAGCGAGTCCGGCATCCCGTTGTCCAGCGCCCGCAGATAGACCTTGCGGCTGCGCTTGACCCAGAAGTCCGGCCCCAGCAGTCCAAGGATTGCCGCCCCGCCGATCAAGACGGCCCAATAGGACGGCCACCAGTTCAGTTCCGTCATCGTCGTGAACGCAGCTAACGGAAGCCCGGTCAACAGGAGCAGCTTCATGCCAACGAAGATGCTGAGGCCAGTTTGGCCGCGCAGCCCGGCCGTGTGCAGCGTATGCTGCAGTTCAGCCAAGGTGCGGGTCGACAGCAGCCCACTCCGCGCAATCAGCCCGCCAAGTGCCGCAACCGGGCGCAACAGCCCGCCTGAATGAAGGACCGGCCGGAAATCCGCTTGCAACCCCGTGCCACGCTGCACATCCTGGATGCGCAGTGCCAGCCGCTCCTCTTGCCGTAGGAAGGCGAGCAGCATGAGGCTCGTCGGCACCAGCACGATAAAGCCCGCGCAGAGCACAACCAACGCAAGGCTCATTGCAGCACCTTGGCGATCATCGTCCGCATGACAAAGACGCCGGTGCTGAGCATGCCTAAGGCAATCTCAAGAACGGTGTTGCCGGCTGGCTCCGTGAACAGGATCATAAAGTAAGCTGGATTCATCAACGCCAATGCGCCGGCAGCGACGAATGGTAAGGCCGCAAGAATATACGTGCT
>JBBRLT010000297.1:0-1025 GCA_038231235.1 Terriglobales bacterium | reverse complement strand
GCAGGCCAGCCGCTGGGTGGTGCTGGGACAGGCTTGGATGAGCTGGAGAAGGCGGTGCAGCTGGTGGCTGAAGCGGTGGAGCAGCTCTTTTTGTTTTCATCGTACTGTTTACTGCATCAGGCTAGAGCGGGTGCAGAAGGTCAAACGGCAACACTGACAGGGAGAGCAAGCTTATGGAGGAGAGAGAAAAGAGTATCGGTGGGCGTTGATGGGTCGGCTGGCAGGAATCCACAGCGCTTGCTGGATGCTGAGCGCGGCTTCTTTCCACTGTTCCAGCTTTCGGGAAGTGGACAGACAGTTGGTAATGATCTGGATGAGCTTGTGCAGTTCATGCTGGAAGCGGTTCCAGCATTCGGCTTCGATGGAGGGAGGATGCTCTTGCTGGGGCTGGTTGTAGCTGTGGTGGTTGTAGGTAAGCCATATGCTGTACCTGGCGGCAGACAGAAGCATGTCCGCTTGCCGCCTCTTGCGGTGGTGCCTGGGGACGACGTCGGAGCGCCAGGCCTCGTTGCTGATTGGGAAGTGAAGCGCTGCTGCATAGTCGCGCACTCGCTGGATGAACGCCCTGCTCTGCACACAATCGAGAAAGACGTGTGAGACAGCGTTCTGGTGGAGGAAGTCCATGTGGCAGAAGGGACATGGCTGGGCGGGCCAGCTCCAGCGGCCTTCGTGGAGCGGAGGCGGCGTGACGAGAGCGACCACCATCTTGCCGTGGCGGTAGCGCCATCGGAACTGGCGGTATGTGGGAGGAAGCGGGGCCGAGTGGAGGAAGCGCCACGCCTCCTGCTGCGCTAGATCCTGCCAAGGGGCATTCTCCAGCGGTCTTCGCCGCTTGCGCTTGCGCCGAGGGTAGTGGTAGCGAAGAGGACGAACCGGAGGCGGAGGGTCAGGGGCCGTGCGCAGAAGAAGAAGGCAGGTCTTGCGCGTTAACGAGGTCACCGCCCTGGTCCGCTCACGGTGCAGCGGTGAGCAGGGACGAGCAGAAAGCTCGTGTGCTGCGTCAGAGAGCTGATGGGCACTGGCTG
>JBBRLT010000296.1:0-1030 GCA_038231235.1 Terriglobales bacterium | reverse complement strand
GGTCATGGCGCACATTATTCCCATGCGGCGCTGCAATCTCTCGTGCGCATACTGCAACGAATACGACGATTTCTCGAAGCCCGTGCCCCTGGATGACATGTTCGCGCGGCTGGACAAGCTGGCATCGCTGGGCACTTCCATTGTCACCATCAGCGGCGGCGAGCCGCTTTTGCACCCTGAGCTTGACGCGATCATCGCGCGCATCCGGTTTCGCGGAATGCTCGCGGGGATGATCACCAACGGCTACCTGCTGACTGCCGACCGCATCCAGAAGCTCAACCAGGCCGGCCTCGACCATCTGCAGATCAGCATCGACAACGTCATGCCCGACGAGATATCGAAGAAGAGCCTGAAGGTGCTGGACAAGAAGCTGGAGCTTCTGGCCGAGCATGCCGACTTCCACGTGAACATCAACTCGGTGGTGGGCGGCGGCATTCTCAACCCGCAGGATGCTCTGCAGGTGGGGCGGCGCGCGCTGGACCTGGGCTTCACCTCCACCATCGGCATCATTCACGATGGCAACGGGCAGCTGCGTCCGCTCAAGCCCGAAGAGCAGGAAGTTTTTCACGCCATGAAGCAGATGGAAAAGAAGAACTACTCCCGCTTCAACGACTTTCAGGAAGCCATCGCCCAGGGATTGCCCAACGACTGGCGATGCCGCGCCGGCGCCCGCTACCTCTACATCTGCGAGGAAGGCCTGGTGCACTACTGCTCGCAGCAGCGCGGCTTCCCCGGAACTCCGCTGGCGGATTACACCCTGGAAGATATCAAACGGGAATTCCTTTCGGAAAAATCGTGCGCGCCCCACTGCACCGTATCCTGCGTGCACCAGATCTCGCACATCGACCACTGGAGGGCGCCGCAAACCATGCTGGCCACCTTCGAGCCGGCCGTGCACCGCGACGCCGGCGAGCTGGTCACCATCAAGTAGTTGGTTTCAGGCGGGGGCCAGAAAGGTCTGATGGCTTTCGGAACAGAAAGCAGCCGTTTTAATTGAATTGTCATTCCGAGCGCAAGCCGAGGAACCTTT
>JBBRLT010000295.1:0-1031 GCA_038231235.1 Terriglobales bacterium | reverse complement strand
TTGCTGAGCCTTCTTGCGTGCGGGCGTGCGTTTGACGGCAGTCTGCGGCAGGTCGCTCATCCTGCTGCCTCCTCACCCAGCGCGAGCCGCTGGTGCAGATCAAGGAGGAACAGCCCATAGGGATTGACATGCGCATAGATGAGCGGTGTCAACCCTCGCCAGTCCGCCGGCGTCATGCGTGCCAGCCAGACTGGATCAGCCAGGACCTCCTGCAGCATGAGCGTGTTGATGAGGCAGAGGGCATTCTGCACCAGGGTCATGCACAGCACCGCCATCTCCTGCTCATCGAGGCGATTGGTGGTGATCTCGCCACCGCGGCCGTAGTGAATGAAGTCGTTGGCGCCGTTCCAGTTCTCGATCACCTCCAGCCCCCCATGCACCTCTCGTCGGACTGCTCGGTCGCGCAGGTAGGCGCAGAGGAAGATCGTTTTCACCGCACGCCCGAGCTCCAGAAGCGCGGCGTAGGTGGGATGCTGCACGTCGGTGCCGACGAAGCGCCGCAAGATGGCTTCCGGCTCCGCTGTCCCCAGCCGCAGCGCCACCGTGAACTTGACCATCTCGTCATACTGCTGCCGGATGAGGTCCCAATTGATGGAGCGCGTGAGGATCGGCTCCAATGCAGCATAGCGGTCTTTGGTCCCGGCAAACACCTGGTAGAGCTTCTGCTTGTGGATACCTTTCAGCCGGGGCATGAGCTGGAAGCCCAGCAGGCGCGTAAACGCAAAGGCGATTTCCGACTGTCCGTGCGTGTCGACGAAGTTCTTCTCCACCTCCATGGTCGTGCAGTGGCGCAGGACTCCCTCGATCATCGCCGCCACCTCAGACGAGGAGACCGTCTTGATCTTGGAGTAGATGCACACCGACTTCTTCTCAATGTGCCAATACACCATCACCCCAGCACCAAAATGGCGCTGGCTGTACTCGGTGCGCAGATTCTGATCCCAGGCACCGAGCTTCTTCGAGTCCGAGGCACAGGTGGTGGTCGCTTCACCCCAGATTTGTGGGTTACGGGCGGCGAAGGTTGCGTTGGC
>JBBRLT010000294.1:0-1031 GCA_038231235.1 Terriglobales bacterium | reverse complement strand
GTGGTGCAATGCGAGTTCGGCCAGCAATTGCGCGAACTCCCCCTCGTGGCACAGCAAGCGCAGCGACGGTGTGGCCAGTATGGGCTTGAGCAACGCGTGCGCCGCCAGCTTGGAGATGCCGTCCGACAGGCCAACCGCCAAGCGCGCCAGCTTGCCACTGGCCGCCTCGCGCACCTCTTCGGGGATCACCTGCCCGATCTGAAAGACCTCCTCGGCCCGGGTGAAGGCAGCTTGACCCGCCTCGGTGAGCGCAACGCCCCGGCCCGCGGGCTTGAGCAACTGGTGCCCCAGCGCTTTCTCCAGTTCGCGGACCTGGGCGCTGATGGTCTGCACCGCCATGTCGAGCCTTTCGGCAGCACGGGCGAAACCGCCTTCTTTCGTGACGACCCAGAAGTAGTACAGATGGCGGAAATTCAGCATCCAGGCCTCACTTCGTAAAAACCGAACTGAAGGTCATTTTAATGCTTGTTTTTTAGGATCGAAGAAGTGCGTAGCATCCTCCATCTTTCTGCATAACTACCACCATGGAAACTCTGCTTCAGTTCCTGGCAATCGACTTCCTGGGCAAGCCGGTCTGGGTCTGGCTCCTCTTCATCAGCGTCGTGGTCACGCTGCTGGCCTTTGACCTGGGCGTTCTGCACAACGACGATCACGAAATCGGCGTACGCGAAAGCCTGCTGCTCTCTGGGGGCTACATCAGCGTGGCGCTGATGTTCGGGGCGTGGGTCTGGTGGTTCCTGGGTGCGCAGAGCGGCATGGATTACTACACCGGCTTCATGATCGAGAAATCGCTGTCGATGGACAACGTCTTCGTGATCGCGCTGATCTTCACCTTCTTCGCGATCCCGCGGCAGTACCAGCACCGGGTGCTGTTCTGGGGCATTCTGGGCGTGATCGTGCTGCGCGCCCTGATGATCGGGCTGGGCGCCACGCTGGTCAGCGAGTTCAGCTGGGTGCTGTATTTGTTCGGCGCCTTCTTGGTGCTCACCGGCATCAAGATGTGGCTGATGGTGGACCACGTGCCCGACATC
>JBBRLT010000293.1:0-1039 GCA_038231235.1 Terriglobales bacterium | reverse complement strand
TTTCCGGCCGCCTGGGCCGGCAGGGCCGCTGCTACGAGGGTGGCGAAATCTTTTTAAAAACCTCCTGCGCCGCCTCGTCCCGCTTGGGATTGTGCGGACGCGGCTGCAGCCGCGTCAGGCGCAGCCGGCGCAGCAGCTTGCCCACGGTGCGCTCATGCACCTCCACGCCAAACCGCTCGGCGATCACTTCGCGCAGGTCGCAACAGCGCCATCGCACCACCCCATCCTTGGCCAGGTCCGGCCCAGCCAGCACGATCTCTTTCAGCTCAGCCATCTCCTCGTTCGACAGCGCTGGGCTGCGGCCAGGGGCCGCTTTGTTGGCCAATCCCTCGATCCCATCCGCGTTGAAGCGGTGCACCCAGTCTCGCAACGTTTGGCGATCCATCCCACACGATGCCGCTGCATCGGCCCGCGAGACCCCGTCGAGCACATGGGCGATCGCGAGGATACGGCACGCCACGGCCCCCATCTCGGTCCTGGCCAAGCTGCGCAGTTCGGCCGCTGAATAATCGCGCCGGGTGACCGCAATCGATACGCCCATCACAACATGCTCCTCAAACCGATCAGGAGCACAGAGAATCAGATCAGAGCGGAATTGGGAATCCCGGACGTCCGTGAGTCAGGATCAGCGGCGGCTGGTATCAGCTGAAAACTTGTTCGTCGTTGGCTTGCTCATCGCTCCATCCTCTCAAGGCTTGGAGCCTCCGGCAAACCCGGGGCGGTTCAGGCGTTCCGGTGGCGCGCATGATCCCTTGGGTGCCCACGCCATCAGCAGACAGCAGGACGATCTGTGCGCGCCAGACGCGCTTCTGCGGACTGTTCCGGTCCGCTGCAATCTCGACGAGGCGAGCGCGATCGGAAGGGGCGAGGCTGATGGAGACACCGGTAAGCATCCCCCAGATTCGCACGCAACCACGCGTCCGGGAATCCCCAAATGGACTCTTCCGTCAGGTGTTATACCAAAGCTCCTGGTCCCTGACTCCAGGGCTTGCCCGACGCGGTGCCGAGCTGATTCGATGACGGGGTATCGAGGAGCCCG
>JBBRLT010000292.1:0-1042 GCA_038231235.1 Terriglobales bacterium | reverse complement strand
TGGCTACGGCTTGCCGAGCCATGGGCCACACGCTGCAGGGCAAGTGGGCGCAAGACATAACGGGGGTTGCGTGCAGCGTGACCACCAAGCGCAGCTTTAGCGCAGCGACTGGACGCGCTACATGCAACAGCCCGTTATGTTGAGTTGGCCCTCGGGCCAACTTACCCCGCCGCCCTGCCAGGCTGGGCCGGGCTCGATGCCCGGACTGGCCTGCAATCCATGCCCTGCGCGGCACGCGCCTGGCTTTGACTGCTCAACCATCCCCCACAGGCCCCGCCGCTGCCTGCTCGTCTTCCTCCTGCGCCGCTTCGTCCTCCAACGCCATCAGCAGCGCCGCCGCCGCGTTCAAAGGCCCGTGTGCAGGGCTTGGCACTGCCACCGCGTTTTGCGCTGCCCCCGGCATCCTCCCCGGATGCGTGGCCGTATGGATCGCCTTCAACTGGCGAATGCTCACCTGGGTGTAAATCTGCGTGGTGGAGAGTTCCGCATGCCCCAGCATCGCCTGGATGAAGCGGATGTCGGCGCCGTTCTCCAGCATCAAGGTGGCCATGGTGTGGCGAAACAGGTGGCAGCTACCCGTTTTGCCAATGTCGGCCTGGGTGATGCAGTCGCGCACCATCTGCGTCAGGCGGTTGGGCGTGAAGGCTTCGCCCAGGTGGGTCAGGAACAGGGTGCCTTCGTCGGCTCCGGTGCTGAGTCCAGGGCGCACGTCGTCGCGGTATTTTTCGACCCAGGCAATGGCGCGTTCTCCGATCGGAATCATGCGGTCCTTCTTGCCTTTGCCCTGGCGCACCATCACCGTGCCGCGTTCGCCGTCCAGGTCGTGGAGTTTGAGGTTGATCAACTCCATCCTGCGCATGCCGGTGCTGTAGAGCACTTCCAGCATGGCGCGATCGCGGATTCCGGTGCTGCTGCTCAGGTCCGGCACGGCCAGCACGGTCTCGGCCTCCTTCACGCTCAGGATGTGTTTGGGCAGGCGCTTTTCCATGCGCGGCAGGTCCAGATCGCTGGCCGGGTTGTAGAGGATGAAGTTCTGTTTGGC
>JBBRLT010000291.1:0-1042 GCA_038231235.1 Terriglobales bacterium | reverse complement strand
GCACTGACGACCATTGACCTATATCTGGCGGGCAGGAGGCGGCGCCGCTGAACGCCGTGGTTGCCTTCCGACTGCCAAGCTCCCGAGAAGAATGGGACACAGTACTTCAGGATAGAACGGGCCACATGTTGGGAAAGTAGGGTTGTCGCAGTTCAGGATAGAACGCGCCTGTCCATACCACATCGACGCAGAATTACAATTATGGAATATAATGCGCCTGCCAATCGTAGCGCCTGAGGAAAAGCATGCTTGCTGGCAACGGGTTAGGTCAGCGCCACACTATTGAGGGCGGCACTACGACGAGCAAGACTCAGTATGCGGCGCACCCAAACTGCGTCGCCGCCCCACCAAGGTATGCAGCAAAGGCTACTTTGGTGAGGCAGTGAGGGGCGAACTTGGATCCGGGAGAGCCGGCTTGATCTCAGCCGCCTGCCTCAGGGAGGTCAGCCTTGCCTCGGCATCTACGATTTCGCTGTGTGCCCGAGCTACCTGTTGCTGCATTGCCTTGAGTTGCTGCTCGGCCGCAGTCTGCTGCGCGGTGGTCTGATCCAGCTGCTTGCGGGCCTCTATCAAACGCCCTTCTGCTTCGGACACATCCTTCTTACCGCGTTCGATCTGCGCCATAAGCGTTGTCACTTGCTGCTCGGCGGCGCTGCGCTGCTCGGCAGTCTGGGCAAGCCGCACCTTGCTTTCGGCAAGCTGCTTCTCCGCCGCGGCACGGGCCTGCTGCAGGGTATCAGCCTCCGCGCGCAACGACTTCAGCTGCTGCTCGGCGGCGCTTCGCTGTTCGGTCAATTGGACGAACTGGGCATGGGTGTCGGCAAGCTGTTTCCCAACCGCCGCGGCCGCCTTCTGCGTGTCCTCTGACTGGCGCTGCAACGCCGTCAGTCGCTGCTCGGCGGCGGTCGCCTGTTGCGCCGCGCGTTCAACCTGAATGGTCGTGTCATCCTGGCGCTTCTGCACCGCATCGGCGGCGGCCTGGGCGGCCGGAAGCTGCTGCTGCAGTGAGGTCAACCGCTGCTGAGCGTCGGCCTGCTGCGTC
>JBBRLT010000290.1:0-1042 GCA_038231235.1 Terriglobales bacterium | reverse complement strand
GGTGACGTTCAAGCTGGCCGACCTGCGCTACCGCAACGGCGCGGCCAGCTATTTCGATGTGCTGGATGCGCAGCGCTCGCTGTTTGCGGCCCAGCTCGCGACCGTGCAGGCGCAGACGCTGCAGGTGCAGAACGGGGTCACCTTGTACAAGGTGCTGGGTGGTGGGTGGAAGGACAGTGCTTCGGCGAACTGAGGAGTCTCGAAGGGAACCGGTCAGGCGTCGCTGCGGAGGTGATGCGTGTCGTTGGCGAACTCTTGGACCCAATCGTCTCGCGCAGTGGCGCGCCGCCACAGCGTGATCGACGCCTGGCCCGCAGCCGGATACTCGCCCTCGAACGGGCGCCGGCCAACGCCAAGAAAGTAGGCAAAGGCCACCTCGATGACTCCGCCATGCGCCACGATGACAAGGGTCTTCTCGGCAAATGCCTGGAGCAACTCCGCGAGCTTGGATTGAACCCTCCCGGCGAACTCGGCCAGCGTTTCGCAGCTCGGGTGAAAGCGATGGTGCAGGCGTCGCGTCGGAGAAAGTGCCTGGAAGCGCGCCATGAACAAGTCCAGCCCGATGGCTTCGTTGCCGCTCTCCCACTCGCACAGTTCCGGCACGGCATGCAGGGGAAGCCCCAACACGGGCGCGATCAGTTCAGCCGTTTGCTGTGCCCTGGTCAAGGTGCTGCAGAACAGGGCATCGGCCTGAATTTCCTGACTTCGAGCCAGGCGATCGCGCAGCGCGCACCCCTGTTGTCGACCGAGTTCGGACAGTCCGAAGTCGGATGCGGCGTCCCCTTCCAGCGACGGACGATGCTCATAGGCACCGTGGCGAATGAGAAATACAGACGTGGGCATGGTGAAAGTGTTGGCGACACCTGACTCAAGGCGTGCAGCCGGTCGTCATCTCACACGCTCAGACCTTCGCTACCGGCGCGAGTGCGCTGAACCCGGCCGTGCCCTTCTCCTTCCACGCGGCGATGGCGCTGGCCATCTCGGCGGTGTCGAAGATCGCGCTTTGCAGCAGCGTCATCTGCTGCAGGCTCGCCGCAGTGCC
>JBBRLT010000289.1:0-1057 GCA_038231235.1 Terriglobales bacterium | reverse complement strand
GTTCACGAACGCGCTGCTGGTCCGTGACGTCGATGGTCAGTACCGCGTGGCCAGTGCCGAGGAAGTCCTCTCGCAGGCCTGGGGCGTGCTGGCGGAGCGCGTGAAGCCCGGCGTGACGCTGTCGTCGCCACAGGACGTGAAGGATTACCTGCGCCTGGCGATCGGCATGCTGGAGTACGAAGTCTTCTGCGTTGTCTTCCTGGATGCGCAGCATCGTGTCATCGAGCTGCGGCAGATGTTCCGGGGCACAGTGACGCAGACCTCGGTTTACCCCCGCGAAGTCGTCAAGGAAGCGTTGCAACTCAACTCCAGCGCCGTGATCGTGGCGCACAACCACCCTTCGGGCGCAGCAGAGCCCAGCCGTGCCGACGAGTACCTGACGCAGACGCTGAAGACCGCGCTGCAGTTGGTGGATGTGCGCGTGCTGGATCACCTGGTGGTTACCGCGAACGCCGTAGTCAGTTTCGCGGAGCGTGGGCTGCTCTGACACGTCCGCGTCGGGGCGGCCGCGCGTCGCCCCTTTCTCTCTCAGCTGCGGCTCGGGCGGTGGGCCGATGCCCACCCGACCAACCTAAACGTGAAGTGCGCCGCTGCGCGGCGGCAGATCGCTCACCCTGCAGGTTCGCGCGTGTTGCCAGTGCTGTGGAAAACCGGTCGTTGCGCCCGATGGCCCACAGAGCGCGGTGGTCGATCTGCTCTTGTCGGTCCGTCCCTTGATCGACGCATAGCGCCTGCCATTCATGCCCCAAGGGTGAAGGCTGCGCCCACGTCCTCACCCGGTCTCTGCACTTCGCTTTGCTCTGCTTCGAGCTGCGGCTTGCGGGCGCGCCCTTGTGTCCTGCCTGGCTATCGCTGTTCATGCGTCGGGACGGCTCCGAAGAGCAGATTTTTCAACCACCGCAAAGGACACAGCCATGAGCGCAACGACCATCCACAGAACCGACACCACCACTGCAGTGTCCAAAGACGCGCGGTTCCTCGCCCCCGGGACTCACCAAAGAGCAGATGCCAAAGGCAAGGGGAAAGGGCAGGGCGCATTGCCTGCGAAGGGTCCGGC
>JBBRLT010000288.1:0-1066 GCA_038231235.1 Terriglobales bacterium | reverse complement strand
TCGTCCTCGCTGGGGTCCGGGTCTTCCGCAACCGCGCGGCGGGTCGCCCCGCCGTGGTGCGCGGTCTGCGAGCGCACCTGGACTTCCAGGATCGGCTTGCGCACCTCTTCGGGCATGCTCTCGTGCAGGAAGCGCCGCTCGGCCCAGAACATCATTTCGCCCTCTTGCTGATCGGCGGTCTGCTCCGCGCTGATGCCGTGGAAGGCCTGCTTGATCTTGGCGATGTGGCGCAGCGCGTCCTCGGACTGCATCCGCCCCACCCCGATGAGGTCTGCGTTGCTCAGCATCTCCGTCGGCACCACCTGCGGGTGCTGCGTCGCGCACAGGATGCTCAGCCACAGGTGCCGCCGCTTTCGCCAGAGCAGATCCATCAGCCCGCGGAAGGGCAGGTGCTGCAGGAACTCGTGCGTCTCGTCGATCCGCGCCAGCATGTTGAAGCGTTGCAATGGGTCCCGGCGGGTCATCACGGACAGGCCCAGGGTGCCCAGAAGCAGCGAATCCTGCTTGGTTGACCAGGGGTCCCGCACGTCCAGGACAATCAGCCCGCCCGCTCGCCGCAGCCGGCGCAGCGGGTAGTCGTCGCAGATGTAGGGCCGGAAAAAGCCCAGGCGCGTCATGACCAGCTTTCTGGCCTCGGTGGACAGGTCTTCTGCCAGCAGGGCATTTTCGAACTGGTAAAGGTTCATGTGCCCGCGCCCGGCCAGCTTGCGCATGGCCAGGCGGATCTGCTGGGTGTACATCCGCTTGTCGTTGGGATCGTTCAGACCCAGCAGGCACTGCACCTCGGTGGCGCCCAGCTCGCTGGTGGCGAAGAGCAGCGGCACGACCTGCACGTGCGGGTAGCGCTGCCGCATCAATTCGACGCGGCCGGCGGGGCAGACCAGGGTGATGTCTTCCAGTCCCTCGGGCATCCCGCCGACTTCTTGCACCAGGTAGTGGACCTCGTCGGTGTTTTTGTTGGGGAAGCGCAGAGAGAGCGCCTCGGCATCGTGGCTGTCGTCGGGGTGATAGTGGACCGCGACGCAGCACAGCGGCGCCGGCAGGACGTTGAGGTTGTGCAGCTTTG
>JBBRLT010000287.1:0-1078 GCA_038231235.1 Terriglobales bacterium | reverse complement strand
TAGAGCGCCAGTGGCGCTGCCAAGGCAGCGGCAGATACAACGGCGAGTCGCAAGTTGAGCGGACGCAACAGCAGGCGGCACAGAGCAGAATCCAGCAGGATGAGCGCCGCCAGCGCAGGAGTGAGCAGCCAGAAGGTGCTGTGGTGCGCCATGCCGAGACCGGTCAATACCGCCAACAGTACGAGGGACGGGGCATTGTGCAGTCTCTGCGCGTTCAGCGCCGCTAGGAGAACCAAGCCAATCAGAAGCAAGTTGAGCGCATAAGTCTGGGCGATGGTGGAGTACGTCCACATACTGGATGTGAAGGCCCAACCGAGCGCCCCCAATAATGCTGCGGGTCGCGAGACGGCAAGCGCCCGGAGAAGCAGCAAGACCACCGCAACGGCAGAAGCGCCGGCCATGGCAGAAAATAGATTGACCCGGAACGCCATGTCGCCGAAAGGCACCAAGCGGGTGAGCAGGAAACCTGAGAGTGTGTAGAGGGGATAGCCCGTGGGATGCAGGACGCCTAGCAGAGGCAGCAGCGCCTGATACTCGGCAGGATCGTCGTCCAGCAGAGAAGGGGCGAGCGTGGTCAGGTACAGCGCCAGCGGCAGGCCAAATGCCGACAACAAAAGGAGCGCATCCAGGGCAGTGCGGGGCAACGCCCAAGGAGACAACCGCGTGCGCCAGCCGTTAGCGCGCGTTGACATTCAGCGCCGCGCTGGAAGGCTGCGGAACATCGGCTTTCCGCGCCAGCACGTACCGATGGTGCGCCCAGACAGTCTTGAGCTGCCAGGGAAGCGGCAGGCGCTCCAGGAACATATAACGCTCCATGGCGCTTTTCAACTCGGGCCGCTTACCGAGATAATAATCCATAGTACTCCACCGCCAGCCATTACCCTCGAAGCGGGAGGTCATGCCTTTGGAGCGGAAACCCAGCTTGCGCAGCACGAGGGCCGCGGGCATGACGGTGTCGGGCCAAGGAGGCACATCCATCACTCCCTGTGCATCGATTTTTAGACCCGCGGCACGCAACATCTTTGTGATACGAGGTATATTTGCCCAGGTCTCATCGACCGTCTTGAAGAAGCCAGGC
>JBBRLT010000286.1:0-1081 GCA_038231235.1 Terriglobales bacterium | reverse complement strand
CTGCTGCACACGACAGGATGCGGCTTCCTGCAGACATTCATGCGCTTCAGCGGCGAATCAGCCGCGCGCTGCAGCCGCTGGCGTCAGAACAAGAAACTCTGGCGAGCCAGAACGCGACACCAGCCAGGACAGGAGGCACGTCGACTCAGATATCCTTCGCCAAGGAAAATAACGCTGTGCCAGCGACATATGACTGACAGGAGCGGCGCTCTGTGACTGCCAACAGGTGCCCATAAACGCCTGCGAGACTGGACATCGCCCGCTGGCGCAACAGGCGCGAATCTCAAAGAAAGAAAGCGTTATATCCGCTGCGAAAACTCGGAAGCGTAAGCGTCTGGCGCGACGCCCTGTTTTGACACTTCCTGCCCACAGGAGGAGACCTGCGCCTGCAACTGGGGCTGCCTGGCGGTGGCGCGACGCTCATGGCCGAAACTGGTGCGCCCTCAGAGAAACTGTGCAGGCGGCAGCGCTGACGCTTGAGTGCGAAAACTCACGAAAACAGCCGAAGAGAATCAGGGGGTGGCCTATTCCTGCCACAACGAGACATGCGCAAGGCTTGTAGCTCTGTGCTGCCTGCCGCAAGGCGCCTCACCCGCTGCACCGCGTGAGGAGCGCGAGCAGCGTGCTGGTGACCCACACAACGAGAAGCACAACGCACAGCAGCAGAAGAAAGCGGCAGATGGACGCAAAACGACTCACAGAATGCCCGGCGCTCCGCAGATGAACTCATCATGAACCCTGCGGACGCCCTGATGCACAGCCGGAGCCTGGCCGCGAGCGCGGCGCGCCACGCTGGGACGGCGGCGCTCATCGAATATTCTGTAGGGCCGGAGGTGCAGCAGCGACGAGCGCGATCCCGGGCGCTGCTGCAGAAGCAGCTGCAGCAGAGCGGGCGGACCATTGCCACCGCGGTGCCCGAGGACATCACCGAGGTGCTCATGCGCGTGTCCGGTCGCACCCGCAGCCGCGACGGCGTGCTGCAGAAGCTGCCCGCCACGCAGGCCCTGCAGAACGTGCTCGGCGACCTGCGCACGCTGCTTGACATGGAGAGAGACTCCCGCATTTGGATGCGCAGCGAGGG
>JBBRLT010000285.1:0-1082 GCA_038231235.1 Terriglobales bacterium | reverse complement strand
CGGCTCCTCGGTAGGTGCTCTGATGACTCTGCCTCTATTGTCTCGGCTCGCCTCCATGAATGGAAGTGTCGAAAGCCCGACAGGCTCCTAGAGCCCCCACTCCTCGGTCTGCTTCGCAGCCGAAATCGCGTGCTGCCGCTTCAGCGGGGAGAAACCATTTGCTGGCGGCACTTCCGGACGAAGAGTTTCAGCGATGGGTGCCACTGCTTGAGATTGTCGATTTGCCGCTCGGCCTGGTTCTCTACGAATCGGGTCGGACGCTCAGCCACGTCTATTTCCCGACTACAGCGATCGTCTCTTTGCTCTTCGTGCTTGAAGACGGCGACTCGGCGGAAATTGCTGTCGTGGGAAACGAGGGCGTCGTAGGGGTCTCGCTATTCATGGGTGGCGAGAGTACGCCCAGCCGTGCCGTGGTGCAGAGCGCAGGCCGCGGCCTGCGTCTCAGTTCCAGCGCCATCAAGGAGGCCTTCAATCGTAATGGGCCAGTGATGCACCTGATGCTGCGCTACACCCAGGCCCTCATTACCCAGATGTCCCAGACCGCCGTCTGCAACCGCCACCATTCGCTGGACAAGCAATTGTGCCGCTGGCTGCTGCTGAGCATGGATCGCCTGCGCGGCAACGAACTTGTGATGACGCAGGAACTGATCGCCAACATGCTGGGTGTGCGCAGGGAAGGAGTTACTGAAGCTGCGTTGAAATTGCAAGCTGCCGGGCTCATCCAGTACGCGCGCGGCCACATCACGATTCTCGACCGCCCGGGCCTGGAGCGACGCACCTGCGCGTGTTATGCCGTGGTGAAGAGAGAGTACGAGAGGCTGCTGCCCGACCTGACGGCGGTGTAACTCGCTCCTGTCGGCGCGGCTCGGGTCGGGCAGGTACGCTCCGATCCCTCGTTCAGTTCTTGAGCAGGACAGGCGACTCCCGGGTGAGCAATTCGATGGCTCCATGCCGTTTCGTGTGGAACGCGACATCTCACCTATGGGCGGCGGCGGCGAACGGATGAGCCGGAAGATGCTTGAGCTTGGACATGCGCAAGTACGCGATGGCGATGAAGTTCTTCGCCGTGCGGAAGCCGCGCG
>JBBRLT010000284.1:0-1084 GCA_038231235.1 Terriglobales bacterium | reverse complement strand
ATTCCACCCTGTACGGTCTGGTCTTCACTGCTGTGGTGCTCGCCTCACGCCTGGTGGTTCAGGAGATTGGAATCCCTAACGTGGTCCGGGCGTTTTCGCAGGCGGGCATCCTCACAGTCAGCGCCGTTCTGCTCACGGGAGGCAGGAGTCTGCAAAGCAGCACTGCCCGATTCAACGGCGGCATCGAGGTGCATCCTAACCTGATCGCTTTCGTCCTGGGTGGGTTTCTGCCCGTGATCATCTGGCGTGCACTGGAGTACAAGGTCCACTGGCGGCGATGGGCAGCCGGCAGCCTGGCCGCGCTGGATGTGGTCTTCATCTACTACTCTGGCTCGCGAGGAACACTGGGTGCGGTATTGATAGCAGCCTTCGTATTCGCTGCACGCCGCGCGCTGAGCGGGCCGTGGATCAAACAGATCCGGCTGCGGCACTGGCATCTGCTGGTCGCAGTGCTGGCTGTGCCCCTGCTGGTCATATTCCTTGCGCAGCATGGACGCTTCGGCAACATTGTCGACGCCGTCAGCACGCAGCTGGCGCTCAATAGTTCCCAGCGCGGGCTGAAGTCGGGTCTATCGGGCCGGACCGGCTTCTGGCACCTTGCCTTTGTCCTGCTGGGGCAGCACGGCCGCTGGCTCTTCGGCTTCGGCTATCGCGCTGGCGACCGCCTGGTGGGCACCATCGATAATGGATATGTTCAGCTGTTGTTCGAGAGCGGCCTGATCGCCGGCACGCTCATCTTCAGCAGCATGGTCAGAGTCTTCGCGCTGCTGTGGCGCGCCTCCAGGCTTAATGAAAACACGCCCTGGACGCGCTACTACACCATGCTCAACAGCTTGATGATCATCTATTTCTTCAACAACATCTCCACGCGGTACTTATTCAGCTTCGGCAGCAGCTTCTCCCTCCTGGTGATCCTGCTCATGACTGCATCGAGACGGCAGTTGGTAGGCGTGCCTTCCTCTACCCCCAGGCCCCGATCGCCAGCCCCGGTACGAGTCCAGGGTGGCATGGCGTGGAACACCTCCCCGCAGGGATAGGTGGTCCGAGAGGAACCATCGAAGAGCAGCCATCAGAGTGCCGCCGT
>JBBRLT010000283.1:0-1090 GCA_038231235.1 Terriglobales bacterium | reverse complement strand
TCTTTCGGGCGTCGCGCTCTCAATTACATCAGGGTAGACCGTACCCTGCGCCAGGAACTCGAATTCTCCGAGTTGCAGAGCTTCTTCCTCGAAAACCCGTATGAACGTGTTGCCTATCAAGCGGCGCTTCTGCTCAGGGTCAGATACACCTGACAGGGCTTCCAGGAAGCGATAGCTGGCGTCAACAGGCACAAGGCTCATCTGCATGTTGCGGCCAAAGGTGTCAATAACCTCGCCCGCTTCGCCCTGCCGGAGCAGGCCGTTATCCACGAACAGGCACGTCAGCCTTTCGCCTATCGCCCTGTGTACCAGCGCGGCGGCCACCGAAGAATCTACCCCACCACTGAGGCCACACAGCACCCTGGCATCATCACCGACCGCGCTCCGTATCTGCTCGACGGCGCCCCTCACAAACGACTCGGCTGTCCACGTCGCACGCAGGTCCGCTATATTGAACAAGAAGTTGGCGAGAATGCGGCTGCCCTGGGGCGTGTGCGCCACTTCGGGGTGAAACTGCAAGCCAAGCAGATTGCCCCGGCCCATCGCGGCAACAGGCGCGTTATCCGACGTAGCGAGCGCCGCGAACCCTTCCGGCAGCTTCGACACCCTGTCGCCGTGACTCATCCAGACGGGCAAGTCACCTCCAAGTCCTTCAAACAGAGGCGACTCTGAAACGCGGTGTATCTGTGCAGGTCCATACTCGCGGCTCTGCGAAGGCTCAACCTGGCCTCCAAAAGCCAGCGTCAGCAGCTGCATTCCATAGCAGATGCCCAACACGGGCAATCCGCTTTGCAGCACATATGGAGGCAGAGAAGGCGCACCATCGTCATACACGCTTGCAGGGCCACCCGACAGCACGAAAGCTTTGGCGTTCAGCCGCGCAACTTCCGAGCGGGGCGCGTCGTGCGGCAATATCTCGCAGTAGACGCCAAGTTCGCGCACCCGGCGGGCGATTAGCTGCGTGTACTGCGAGCCGAAATCGAGTATCGCCACCGTATCGTGCTGCCCAATGGGTCGGGGCGCGGCTATGACAGGCCCTTTGGTCACAGGTGCGCCTATTTGTTCTGCGATGGCTTCTTCGGCTTGCAGT
>JBBRLT010000282.1:0-1101 GCA_038231235.1 Terriglobales bacterium | reverse complement strand
CAGATACCGACCGTCGGGGCTGAAGACGACCGAGCCGCCGCTACTGGGATGGCGAACCGACCAGACCTGAGCGCCGCTCCTGGAGTTGTGGGCCTGCATCTCTCCGTCTGCGGAGAGAGTCGCGATCAGGCTGCCGTCCGGGCTGAACGTGGCTCTTGCAACGGCGTCTTTCGCAAACCAGATATGGTCCAGACGAGGCGCGCGCGCCAGCGCTCCGGCGATCTGAACCCGGTGAAGCGTCTCCCGTTCTGTGTCGCCCACGCTATGATCGAGTGTCAATGCGCGGGTCAGGGAAGGGAGCGCTCCAACGGCATCGCCTGCCTTGATCAGGCGCGTTCCAGCGTCCGCCTGGAGATCGCTCTGCCGCTGCACAGCCAGCCTCTTCTGGGCCTGCGCGATCCCCGTCGCCATGGTCGCACGGACGGTCGCCGCCTGCGCCTTGCCCGTCTGCGTATTCGCCCGCCCGGTCTCCTGCTGTGCCAGGAGTGTCTGCTGCTGCGCATTTGCGCTCTGCTTCTTCACGTCCGCAAGAGCGATCGTCAGACGCCTGTTGGTGCTCTCCTGCTTTGCGAGCGCACTGTGCAGCTCGGTGTTGAGGCCCAGCAGCTGCGCCTCCTGGATCCGGACGGTCTGTAAGCTGCGATTGGCGTCTCCGGTTGCCTTGATCGCCCGTCCCGCCTGCACCTTCGCGGTAAGCGCGAGAGTGGTGATGACGACCAGCACGGCCAGCGAAACAGCCGCTGTCCGCAGCATCCCCGACCGGTAGGCGACCTGCTGGCGGCGAAGCTCGGCACCGGGGAGATGTGCCAGCACCCACGCCGGGTCGAACACGTCGTCGTAGATTCGGTTGCGAACGACCAGCATCCCTCCTGTCTCCCGCACCACGCCGGAGAGACGCAGCGTCACGCACAGTGGATCGGTCTCATCGTCTTTCACCCTCTTGCCTGCCCGAATCCGTCGGTACAGATCCAGCAGGGCGGCCAGATCGCAGTCGCTGCGCAGGAGCCTGCTGCGGACAAAGGCGAGGTTCGGATCGCTGTCACGCGCCGCCTTGGTCAGAAACAGCTTCGCGCACAGGGCGTCCACCCGCGCCCGCGAGAT
>JBBRLT010000281.1:0-1110 GCA_038231235.1 Terriglobales bacterium | reverse complement strand
TGTGCCACAGACCGTGGCACACGTGCTTGGACTGCGTGAACAGGTTGATCACGCGTTCCCTGAGCAAGTGCGCGCTTTCCTCCAGGGCAAACAGTTTTTGTTGCTCCTCGATAATTTTGAGCACCTGCTGGAAGCGGCAGACTTCGTGGCCGATCTGCTGGTGAACTGTCCACGCCTGCAGATGCTCGTCACGAGCCGGACACCATTGCACCTGCGTGCGGAACAGCAACTGGTGTTGACCCCATTAACACAAGCCGCCGCTGTGACCCTCTTTCGCGAGCGAGCGCAGAGGGTGCAGCCCAATCTAGACGCCTCCGAGTCCTCTGTGGCGGCCATTTGCGAACAGGTGGATCGGCTGCCATTGGCCATCGAACTGGCGGCAGCACACGTCAGGGTGCTTTCCCTCCCCTTGTTGCTCGAGCGTCTCTCGGACCGGCTCCGCTTCCTGCGTGGGGGTGCCCGGGATTTGCCGGAACGCCAACGAACCATGCAGGAAGCGATTGCCTGGAGCTACAACCTCCTTCCTCCCACACAACAGCACTGGTTCCGCCGGCTTTCCATCTTCATGGGAGGATGCCAGCTTTCAGCAGCAGAGTCCATCTGTTGGGGAGAGGACCCCATCACTTCCAATGAGGGACTCTCGACCATCGCAGCGCTTGTCGATGCCAGTCTGGTCCAGGTGGAGACCACGGGAGATGGCCTCCCGCGCTATCGTCTGCTCGAAGTCATTCGCGAGTATGCCGCCGAACAACTGCGGACAGCAGGGGAGGAGGAATACTCGAAGCTTCGCCATGCGGAGTATTATGCGGCTCTGGCCGAGGAAGCGGAGCGCATGGGATCAGGTCAGGGGAGCCGTGAGGCACACCTCGAACGGGAATCGGCCAATGGACGTGCAGCTCTCGACTTTGCCTATGAGCGTGGCGAGGGGACACTCGGTCTGCAGCTGGCTACGTGGTTTGGATTTTTCTGGATCAAACGAGGCCAGATGAGCGAGGCAAACCTGTGGCTGGAAAGGATGCTCGCGCTGGACGAAGCTCGCGGAGCGCAGGCTGCCTCACCCGCCGTACGCAGCAGAGCGCTGTATTACGCATCAAGTCTCACAATACACCT
>JBBRLT010000280.1:0-1117 GCA_038231235.1 Terriglobales bacterium | reverse complement strand
GCTGAAGGGGTACGGCTTCATCCAGAGTGAGCTGCTGTGGCGGCTCTCCGCACTCTTCGCGCTGCTGGCGCTGGTGCTCGCAGCCATCGGCATCTATGGCGTCACTGCGTACGCAGTGGAGCGGCGCACTGGTGAGATTGGTGTGCGCATGGCACTGGGCGCCAGCCGCGCCCGCATCCTGCGCGAGGTGCTGCAGCAGTCGCTCGCCTCCTGCGGTATTGGCCTGCTGATCGGCATTCCCATGGCTTACGTCGCGGGCCGTCTGCTGGCCGGTCAGCTGTTTGGCGTCGCTTCATTCGATCTTCCCGTGGTGCTCATCGCCGTGCTGTCGCTCTCGCTCAGCGCAGTGGCGGCCGCTCTGCTGCCGGCGCGCCGTGCAGCGTCCATCGAACCCATGCAGGCGCTACGCGCGGAATAGGCGAAAGGAGAGCGATGCGACTGGCCCAGGATTTCGGATACGCATTGCGGCAACTGCGGCGTAGTCCCGGCTTTGCGATTACGGCCATCCTGGTCCTGGCGCTAGGCATTGGAGCCACCGCCACCATGTTCTCCGTGGTCGATCAGGTGCTGCTGCGTCCGCTGCCGTTCCAGGATCCCTCGCGGCTGGTGGCTATCTCTGAAGCGAGCTATGACAAGGATGCCGCGAATAGTGATGGCGGCCTGCCATTGCCCGACGTAGAAGACTGGCAGCGCCGCAGCCACACCATGCCGGCAGTCAGTTACTGGATGTTCCAGGTGCCGCTGGTGGGGGGCATCGCACATCCGCAGTCCGTTCCGCAGATGCTTACCAGCACGAATTTCTTCACCATGCTGAGCGTTGGGCCGGCTATCGGGCGCGGATTCCTTGCGGGCGAGAATGTCGGCGCGGCCACCCATATTGTCGTCCTCGGAGACGAGGCCTGGAGCAAGCTGTTCCAGCGTGACCGCGGCATCCTTGGCAAGAGCGTGCGGATCAACGGCGTGTCGAACACCATTGTCGGCGTGATGCCCCCGCGCTTCCGCTTTCAAGGCGGCAGCGAGCTGATCTTTTCTCCGCTGGACGTCACGCTCAAGGAACTGCAGCAGCGCGACTCCGGCGCGCTGACGTTGCTTGCGCGGCTGCGCCCAGGCGCCACTG
>JBBRLT010000279.1:0-1121 GCA_038231235.1 Terriglobales bacterium | reverse complement strand
TGATTTCTGTTTACTATTATACCCGCTGGTTCGCTTAGATACAAGAGCAATCCAGGGTGAGGCCACTCTTTTTCTTACGCGACTCTCCGCGCGGTAACCGCCGCGTGGGCCTGGCGCTGCTGCAAGCTCAGCCCGTCTAAGAGCCACTGCAGCTGCCGACGGCTGATCGGCTTTGTCGGCTCGCCGGAAGCGGCAGGCCAGCGGAAGGTTCCCCGCTCCAGCCTGCGGTAGTAGAGCCAGAAGCCGTTGTGGTCCCAGTACAAGATCTTGAGTTTATTCTTCTCTTTATTGCAGAAGACGAAGAGGCTGTTGGCGAAGAGGTCGAGTGCGAAGGAGTGGCTGACAAGAGCCGCCAGACCGTCGATGGACTTGCGCAGGTCGGTAGGGCCGCAGGCGAGGTAGACGGTGGCACCGTCGAGGCTGCTTAGCACGATGGCGCTCCCAGCGCCTGCACCACGGCGCGCAGCAAGGCGGGGTCGAAACCTGCCGCCAGGTCGATCTCTGCGCCGGCAATGCGCAGCGTCAAGCCAGAGGACGGGGTTGGGATCGGAGAGCAATCCACGACATCGACGGCCAACCAGCGCTTATCCGTCGCCTTCTGGGCAGTGATCGCCGCGAGCCGTCGTCGCCAATAGTAATACTGATGGAGCGAGACGCCTTGTGCGTCGCAAAATTGCCGTACGGTCATCTCGCCTGGCGTAAAGCCTTCGAGCAGCCTGCGCCACACATGCACCGAGCTATCGTTGCTCATTCAAAGCACCTCCGAAGTGAGATGCTCTCAGTATAAGCCGCATAAGACCGAAGCGCTAGGTGGCTAATATTTTACGCTTACGTCCATACCGTCAGCCGGCCGCCCTGCCACTCCGCAACCGCCGCGCGCGGCTCCAGCGGCGCATGCGCGATATAGGCTACCGTGTATGTTGTGGCCAGACGAGAACCACCCCCCGGCGCGGAAGCGGCAGGCGCCGCGGACTCGCCGCTCTTCGGTCGCAGCGTCTCCCAGAGCTTTTCTTCGGACGCCTGCGCCGGGATCTGGATCTCCCACTCTGCCTTCACCGCCGCCACAGCCTGACCGGCCGCATGCGAGTTCGGCGCGGTGACGCCGAGGAAACTGCCGTCCC
>JBBRLT010000278.1:0-1124 GCA_038231235.1 Terriglobales bacterium | reverse complement strand
CGTTGCTGGTGGTGCCGATGAACAGTCGCATTGGCCTGAAGCTGCGCGCGATGTTCTGCGGACTGCGCGGCTTCTGGCTGATGACGCTGCCGATTTTGCCGCTGATTGCGTGGACGATCGCCCTGCAATCGCGTTTTCCCGACACCGGCGACTTCGTCCACGACTGGTACCGGAATCCGATGTATTTCACCGTCTTCCTGTACGGCTATGTCATCGCCCGTGACGATGGCTTCTGGGCCGAGGCATCGCGGCTGCGTTGGTGGACACTGGCGAGTGCACTGACGTTGGGCGTCGCCTACACCTGGCTCAACCTCAACATCTGGCCGGACCGCATGCTGTTCCAGCAGGTGCTGCGCAACGTCTATCTGTGGACGATGCTGCTCGCGATCCTTGGCTGGAGCCATGCGCTATTGAACAAGCCCTTTCGCTGGTTGGGCTGGGCGAACGAATCGGTATACCCGTGGTACGTGCTGCACCAGAGCCTGATCATCGGGATCGCCTATTGGCTGATTCCGTACAAGCTTGGACCGGTGCTGGAGCCATTGCTGGTGCTGACCGGAACAGTTGCCGGGTGCTTGGTGCTCAGCGAGTTGGTCAAGCGCATCGATATCCTGCGTCCGTGCTTCGGACTCAAGGCGAGGCCAGGACAAGGTCGCCTGCGGGAATCGATCCCCACGAGGATCGGTGGAGCGCTTGTCCGCTCGCGTGTTGCGATCAACCTGCATCGCGAACCACCGCAAGACATCGCCTGAGCGCGGAAGCGCAGGCCGGCAGGGATTCCGGCCTCGCCACGGGCTGCTGCGCCTATCTTTCTTTTCTGGCGTCCACTGCTGGTTGCAGCAGCGCACGCAGGTTGCGCGCAGTGACATCGACCACCTTGTCCGCCGTCGCGGCGGCATCACGGCCGCGCTCCACCGGATTGCGCAGGATTTCGGCCACTGGAATCAGCGCCGCGGCCAGCAGCGCCGTGAATCGCGCCACGTCCTCGGGTCCGGGCAGTCGCTCGCGGCTGCAAGTAACCGTCCATGGTGTAGCTCCCCATCGCCATCCGTGGCTCTGCCGTTTTCGATGCAGGACAGTCCCCAGGACTGTCCTAGCGCATCGAAAACGACCAATGCCACGGT
>JBBRLT010000277.1:0-1124 GCA_038231235.1 Terriglobales bacterium | reverse complement strand
ATACAACGGAAAAACGGAGCAGCCCCTCGGGGGTGACGGTGCGCGCTGTCACCATGGGAACCTTCATCTTGATGTCCGCATAGTCCGCCCACACGCCGAGCAACAGCTCTGCATGTGAGGCCACCTCCGCCAGCCGAGCTCCTAAGCGCTCCAAGCCGCTCAGGGTGTCCACCACGCTCCAGCCGCTGCCGTCGGGAAGCGGGGCCATGCCCAGACAGCGCGCCAAGAAGACGCCGCGATGACTCAGCTTTGTCGACCGCGCCGCTTGCAGCAACGCGTCCTCCGCGTCACTTCCACGCAGTAGCACGTACTCCATGCCAGCTGTGGCAATGCGCGCCAGAGATTTGTTTTGTGATTCGTGCGGAGCCACTTGCTGTTGCGCGCGCTGCGTCGTCTGCAGCCTGACAGTGGCTGTGATCCCGGCCGGCAGCGCCCAGTCTATCTCGAGATAGCGCCCGTCAAGGTGCAGATCTGACTCAGCATGTGGCTTTACACGAACCGCGCGCAGCTGGAAGGGGAGCGACTCCTGCAGCGCGACGCAGCGCGCCCTGGCGTCGGTTTCAGCAGCAAGCAGGTGTTGCGCCGCCCTCGAGTGTGCTGAGTCATGCTGCGCAGTCTCCGAGTCATACAGCTGCTGCTGCCTGGAGGCGATAGCGGCTTCTGCTTCCGCAATAGCCGAGCGCAAAGAAGCCGTCTTTTCCCGTTGCTCCTGCACGCCGACACCTCGTCATGGCCATAACAATCGCACACGCAGCCGGCTGCAACTCGTGCTACAATGCGATGTTAACCGACCGGAAAGCGCTGGGATCGCGCGTGTGTCCACCAAATTTCCTAGAAAGCCTGGAGCCTGCAACGCCGTGGCTGCAGCCACCAGCGCTTGGTTTCAGTACACCTGTCGGCTGACACGATGCATATTAAACTGGCTGGGCTAACGAGATGGAGTAGCTGGAACAGGCAGGCTCCTGGTCGAAGCAGCACATGGAGTTCGAGCGCACTTGAAGAGACGACTGCAGCAGCGTCGCGGTTGCTCGCGTTTGGTCGATCTTGGCGGCGATGTTGAGGGTGCGCTGGGAGCGCTGCTCATTCTCTGCGGTGGCGGCCGCAAGATGTTGCGCTTGCACGCT
>JBBRLT010000276.1:0-1127 GCA_038231235.1 Terriglobales bacterium | reverse complement strand
GACCAGCACGGCACGCATCTTGAGGTCGGGGATGGTCGCGAGAAACCGGCCCACCTCCTCGACGCTGAGCACGGTAGGCAGCTTCTGCGGGCGCTTCTGGAAGGGCAGCCTGGGCAGCACCCAGTCCCGCCCCAGGACGACTGTGTAGAGGAAGCACAGGGCGGCGACGTTGACGTTGAAATACGACGACGAGACGTGCCGCCCGACCAGGTGGTTCAGGTAATCCCGCAGCTGCTCCGGCCCAACCTCAGCCGGAGATATGCGGACGTGGCGAGCGAAACGGCTCACGGCGAACAGATAGTTGCGCTGGGTGTAGGGTGAGAGATTGCGAACCGTCATGTCCTCGATCATGCGACGGCGAAGTGGGCTCATGGGGAATCTCCTGTGATGGTGTGCTGACAACAGCAGCGCCATCTTGCTCCCCACCACGGTCACACGCCGCCGTGGCGCTCTCGCTAAACGTCACCTGAGCAACACAGGAGATGAAGCAAACACTCCCCTGGTAAGACCAAAGAAACGCAGGCAGATTATGAAGCACTGCCGCGGTAGCGGCTTAGTTCAATGCCTCTTCCAGGATGACGATGCGCGCCGCCACCTCTCCGCAGACGGATTGCGCGTCGACCGCTTCAGGATCGTTGGTGCGGGACAGGATGCCGGCCTATGCCGCGTCTGGTGGCGGCACGCCACTTCTGTGCCCCTATTGCGGCCAGCAGCATCTGCAAGGTGGCGGCGTGGTTCAGAATCTGCCATTTTTGGGTCACACCGGCGTACGAAGACCGCCGGCCTGTGAGGGCCGGATTTCGACTGTAAGGGTGTCCTGTGCGGGAGGCGGCTGGCCTCCCCGTGGTAAAGCCCGCTGGGGCTGAAGCGGTCCGAGTCCCAGCAGGGTCAGCCAGTGCGGATGGCCGTGGCCGGTCATCAACTCGCGCGGGCTCTTGCCCTGGCGCTCGGCATGCCGGCTGCGCAGGAAGCGGCGGTGGTTGAGGAAGAACCGCAGCAGGTCCAGGTACGCTCCGCCGAGGTGACGGCGCAGGGTGAAGTAGGTGCGCAGCCGTGAGTTGAGGTTCTCCACCAGCGAGCTGCTGCGCGGCGTGTCCACCATGGCCCGGCTCACGGCGTCGAACAGG
>JBBRLT010000275.1:0-1130 GCA_038231235.1 Terriglobales bacterium | reverse complement strand
CAAGGCAATGGCGAAGCGAGCTACGCACCCGCGAGCTGCCGATGATCATGTTGACGGGGCGCTCAGCGGAGAGAGATGTCGTCGAAGCGCTCGATGCGGGCGTGGATGACCACCTCGCCAAGCCGTTCTCGACGAAGGAGCTGCTGGCGCGCATCTACGCGCTGTTGCGGCGGCGCGCGCCGGAGTTGCTGGATACCCCGGTCACGATCGGTCCGCTGTCGATCTATCCGGTGACCCGTCAGGTACGCGCGCACGGTATCTCGAAGAAGCTGCACCTGACGGAGTTCAAGCTGCTGCACTACCTGATGGCCTATCCGCATCGGGTGCACGAACGCAAGACGCTGCTGGACCGCATCTGGGGCGATCACGTGTTCATCGAAGAGAGGACGGTCGATGTCCACGTCAAGCGTCTGCGCATCGCGCTGGTCAGCCTGCGCTGCGACTCGATGGTCCAGACGGTCCGCGGCTCGGGCTATCGGATGGCAGAGATGGAGCCAGCCAGAGAGCCAGAAACCGCATAGATCCGCGTCATGGACCTTTGCCAAAGCATGGTCAACGCCGCCGATCGCACAAGCCCCATCCCCATGGTGATCTTTGCTCTTGCAGCGGGCTTCATCGCAGTCATTGCGGTGAGCCATTGGGTGCTTCGACGCTTGATGCAACGGCCAGAGAACTGGCCTGGTCAATGGCGCTGGGGCCTCCCGGAGGACTAGAACACTCCCGTCATGATGACCTGCGCATTCCGGCAAGTCTTGGACGGATGAGACGCTGGGCACCTACGGTCGATAACGGATGGGCGCTGCCGGAGGTTCTGTCGCAATAAGGGAGTGACGTCTGTCGAAGTCGCGCAGCTGCTCGCCGATCAAAAGGCCAGGGAGTAGAACTGGTTGGCTGCAGACGAGGCTTGGTCTTTGGGGCATTCGAGCTGTCCCTTGCGAATCATGTGCATCGTCTCGATTCCGGCCAGCAGGATGCGTGCACAAGCGAACGACTTGAACCCCATCATCGGCCGCACGATGCGCTTGATGGCCCGATGGTCCTGCTCGACGATGTTGTTGAGGTACTTCAATTGGCGCAGCTCGATGGGCAAGCCGCTATCGGCTTGGATGCTCACGATGGCAGCCGTGTTG
>JBBRLT010000274.1:0-1134 GCA_038231235.1 Terriglobales bacterium | reverse complement strand
CTGCCATTTGGACAACTGCGCGGGGTACACGCCCTGCGCGCGGCACCACGCGCTCTTGCCGGCCTCATCCAGCGCCGCCGTGGCGATCACCGCCTCCAGCCGGGCGCCGGCAGTCCAGGCCCGCCCTCGGGCGGGCCTGGACTGCGCGTCCTCGCGCCAGCGCTGCAGCGTTGCCGCGCCAATCCCAACCTCACGCGCAACGACTTCCACCGCTGCGCTCTCCGGCGCCAGCAACCTGGCTACCGCTCTGTCCTTGAATGCCTGTCCGTATCGAGCCACTGCTGTCCTTCATCGCCGCCCCCGGGTTTATGGTTCTATCGAGGCGACAACTATTCTGACGCGGGGGGACTTCTGGACCACGGTGTCCCGTACCATGCTCTTCTGGGCGGCATTCGTGCTGACCCGCCCGCTGGGTGCCACTTTGGGCGATTTTCTGGACAAGCCGGTCGCCCAGGGTGGTCTCGCTGTCAGTCGCCTGTACGCGTCGCTGATCCTGCTCGCGATCATCCTGCTGGGCGTGTTCCTGATTCCGCAGCGGCCCGCGAAAAGTTCAGCGCCAAGGTAGGAGTCGCGCAGTAGGCACAGGTCTTTCTACTTCGGATTTCCGTCAAGCAGCCACGATAGCGCTGAAGCTTCGTCGTCGAACACTGTGACTTCCAGACCCTGCTCATTAGCAGCACGTTCGCTGTGGCGTGTGATTTCTCCTACAGGGACCACTGAGGCAAGCTTGAACAGCAGCGGAAGCCTGGCTGCGACCATTTCTCCAATGAGTTGCTGTTCGATCCTGCTTAGCTGCCCCTCAACAGCGCGAAGGTCAAGCAGCACCCGGTCGTCCTCATATTGCTCAATGTCCGTCGACATGCCCACAAAGAGTCTGGCAAACCTCTTGAGTGAGGTGCGGCCGGTGATGGCATATCGAACGTAGTCGCGGTGTCTCTCGACCTTCACATCGAACGGCATTTTTCAGGTTCGTTAGGGGAATTTTCAACAGCCCACTGATCATTCAGATTCGCTCCGAGGACCCAGCGGGCTGGAAGAAATCGGATTCTACGGGGCAGTTCAACCAAAGCAGCGGCGCATCCGCGTCTATCGATGGACTTCGTTTCGATTGGCAAGCATGCGCCGCAGAACGTT
>JBBRLT010000273.1:0-1135 GCA_038231235.1 Terriglobales bacterium | reverse complement strand
GCAGCACCTCGCCCGCCACCGTCTCTGTGTTGTACTTGTCGTCCCAGTACATGGTGGAGATACGGTACAGCTGCTGCACGCTCAGCTCGGGGCAGAGGTCCGTCTTGATCTCCTTGAGCGACTTCTTCTGCTTCTGGTGGACGACGAGGAAGGTGACGGCCTGCAGGGGGCACGGCACACTGGTGCAACAGGAGAACGAGACGCACAAGCCATGGGTGCGGCATGCGTGTTACTCGCAGAAGGTAACCTGTGATTCTTCTTGGTCAAACAGATCGACAGCAATGGCAATCTCATAACAAGCGCCCAGAACCGTTGTTGAGCGTGCATGCTTTGGGGGATTGCGCGTGACCGCGCAAATCTGGGACAGCAGGGACCGGGCAAAAGATACGGTTCGAGGTGACCGTTTGCGCATGCCAGCAAGCCGGCACAACAAGGAGAGGCTGGCAAGGCGCGCACCTGGCGGATGAAGCGCAGCTCGTCCCAGGACGCGCCCATGCACTCCTCGCCTGCCGCGGTGATCCAGTTCTCCAGCTGCGCCAGCCCGTGCTTGACGTACTCGCCGTTGGCGAAGGAGCAGCACTCGCGGCGCAGCAGCAGCTGGTTGAAGAGCTGCACGTTCATGAAGGAGAAGAGCTGCATGAACAGCTTGCGCTGCAGGAAGGGCGGCACCTCGTTGGCCGTGAGCAGCGCGCGCAGGCGGTCCAGCTCCAGCAGCAGCTGCCCCCATGAGCTCATCTCGGACGGCTGCGAGCTCTTGAACGACCCCGAACGCCCGTGCGACGTCTTTGGCGCATGTATGCATAGCTGCACGCACAAGCGACCCTCAGAAAACCAGGAGACATTGCCAAAGCCACGTGCTGAGGCGATGCACGAGTCAATGCGAGCGCTAGCGGCGGCCGGGGCTGCGAAAGGCAGACGAGCAGAGCGCGCACCGAGAGCGGCGCCGCAATGTCCTTCTTGATGTTGTCGCGCAGCATGGGGAAGATCTTGCCCATGCACGCGTCCAGCTGCTGCTTGAACAGCAGCGCCGGGTACTTGGCCTCGATCTGCTTGAAGCCCCCCTGCCCCCCGCCATGTATTGACGCGTCCCCGTTTGCGGCCCCGCTTTTTCGGCCAAACCACGTCTGCACGCCCG
>JBBRLT010000272.1:0-1139 GCA_038231235.1 Terriglobales bacterium | reverse complement strand
TCTGGCAAGACCAGGGCGTTTTCCTTGAACCAGAAGTCTCCCACCCGCTCGACATGCCTGGTGTTAGACTCTTGACCGAACCATGGGTCGTGCAGGTACCCCTCCCGCACCGCGTCTAGGAACTGGTCCATGCGCAGTTCTTTGCGCTGCAAGGCATCCGCCTGATCAGCAAGCAGCGCATCCGCTGGCGCGACTGGAAGCGGTGCACTCGCTTCGTCCACATCCTCGCGTGAGAAGTCGATGAAGCCCGGCAACTGCACAGGCAGGCGCGCTCGCAACTCTTGCGTCAAGGGGGCGTTCGCGCCGCCGCGCGCCAGACGCCGCAAGTTCCAGACATCCTCTGGCAACAGCGTTGGCGGGACCTGCGTCCGTTCTCGGCTCAGCGCGACAGGCTGCGAGGCCAGCGGCGTCGTCGTCGCCGCACGCTTCGGCGGTGCGTCCTGCTGGTCCGCCGTATCCGCAAAGCGGACGCGCTTCGTGCGCGGTGGCGGCAGCTCGGCGGCCGGCTGCTCGCGCGCACGTGAGCGAGTTCGCATGCCCACCAGGGCAACCAGCTTGACAGCATCGGGCACGGCATCCGACCGGCCAGTCATGTATGCGCACATGTCGTCGTACTGCTCGAGGTCATCGCACGGCGTGAAAATTTCGCGCAAGTGCGGCGCTCTGCTCACGGGGTCAGCGGGGTTGCTCTTGCCCGGCACGTACTTCAGCTTCACGTTGAAACGTTGCAGATAGATCACCCAGCGCGTCTGCTTGCACGACAGGTGCGTCTGCGTTGCCAGCCAGATCAGCGGCTGGTGGTCGGTGAACAGCTCCACCGCAGCGCCTTCGAGATAACAGCGCCAATTCTCGAGCGCGTAGATCAGGGCGTACAGCTCCTGCTCGGTAGTGGTCCAGTTGCGCTGAGTATCCGTGAATTTCTTGCCGCAATAAGCGACGACGCGACCATCTTGCATCAAGATGCCGCCGCAGCCCTCGACACTGGCGTCAGTGTACAACTGAAAGGGACTGCCCACGTCAGGCATCGCCAGGACTGGTGCGTCAGTCAGGGCGGTCTTGACGTGCTCGAACGCCGCTTGGCACTTGCTGCACCACTCGAATTTTACGCCCTTTTTGGTCAGCCGCGTCAGCGGTGCCAG
>JBBRLT010000271.1:0-1149 GCA_038231235.1 Terriglobales bacterium | reverse complement strand
GGAGAAGGGGCAGCAGAAGGCAGCGGACTGGCCCAGGTTTGTGCACGAGCAACGGGAGACGGTGAGCAAGAAGGTATGGGTGCTGGTGCTGGAGCCGCTGGTGAGCCAGAAGAGGGGATGGGATGGCTTGCGTGCGCCGCAGATGGCCGGGCTGGAAGCGTTGGCGGGCTATGCGTACATGCCCAGCACAGCGAGCAAATTTGCCTCGGCGCTGGCGCAGAGCGCGGCGGGGGAGGTGTTGCTGGATCGGCTGGGGCATAGATGGAACGAGGTGGCGCAGGAGTATTGGGGAGAGAGCGGGGCGATGGCGGCGCTGTATGTGGACAATCATGTCAAGCCAGTGTGGTCGTCGCAGTACACGCTGAGCGGGAAGGTGAGTCGGCTCAACCGGGTGATGCCGAGCATAACGACGACGTATGTACAGACCGGAGCGGGCACGCCGGTGTTGGTGTGGGTGAACAGTGGAACCACGTCGCTGGCCTCGCGATTGCTGGAGGCGGTCCAGGAGGCAGAGCAGAGCCTGGACACGCAGATAGATAGAACGGGCCGTGGTGATCGACGCGGAGGGGAGTACCTTTGACATCCTGGAGGCGTGTAAGGGAAAGCGGGTCATCGTGACGCCGCTGAAGCCAGGACGAGTGGGCCAACTGGAGGTCAGCTACGACCGGGGATCGTACTATCGGCCGTTTCGACAGGGAGATGAGTTGCGGGTGGCACGGGTGACGCTGCACCACAAGACGACGGGGCGAACGCTAGAGCTGCATGCGTTGCTGGTGCGTCGGCGGCATCGAGAGGCAGACACGGTGTTGCTGACCACGGGTGTGGAGTTGGGGTAGCTTGGCCAAAAGCTGGGTCGCCATGCCGAAGGGCACCGTGGTGGCCATCATCGTGCACACCTGCTCCAACTGGGGCGTGAAATCTCCATCGGGCAGCCCCTGCGCCGGGGCGCGCCCCTTGCCGCACGGCTCGCAGTAGCTGTATCGACGCTTGAGCCGAAGCGGGCCGACTACCCCGTCCCAGCTTCGACCGCGGCGTCCCTGGGACTCCATCGACCGGTTGCACTCCCCGCACCGGGTCGTGCCCGCCTGTTGCTCGTCCAGCGCGTCCAGCCGTGCCTGCATCTTGGCCTGCACAAGCGGCCGAACCACG
>JBBRLT010000270.1:0-1154 GCA_038231235.1 Terriglobales bacterium | reverse complement strand
CATCTCTCGGCGTGCTTCCAGGGAAACGGGGCACCAACTGTATCCTGAGTCTACCATAACTCCGCGCAGAATAATCATTCCACGACGCGTGTACCGCGACGAGATGGTCAGTCGCGCGAGCTGTCCCAGCACGCCGTCGTGCCGGGCCCTGGTGCTCAAAAACAAGAAGCGCCGCACCCTTCGTCCCCTGCGGCAACGAGAGCACCTTAAAGTCGGAGGCTGCCTCCTGGGGGTCGGCATCAGGCTGCTTGTGGCGCTGATACCGGGCTGTCCACTGGCTGGAAGTGGGGATACCAGGTTCGGAACGTGCCCCACTCGCCAGTGAGTATCTGCGCGCACACCGACGAGAGGAGCAGATAGGCTCCTTCCGATGTCTCTTGCTTGTGTCGCTTCTTGGCTATGCGCTTGCTCCCCTGTGCTGGCCGCGTGCTTCATCCATCCGGCAGACAGCTCAGCACGACAGCCAGGCCAGCCGCGCTCACAGCACCAGAATGATCTTGAATGGTGACAGAGCAGGACGTGATATGCGCGCACCGCGTGCGCGTCGATACGATTGCAAGTGGCTACCGGCCAGCGCACTGCCCGTGTCCAGCGCTGCATGATTATGCACTCTTCTGGATGCAGAGGCAGCCTGCGCAACCAGTCCCAGAACCCTCTGCCACAGGCACTCGCGCAAGCGGCGCCCGGCCCGCTTCTGCCGCGATATCCAGTACTATGGGAGGGGCTCCGCCAGCGCGCGGCCGGCGATGCCGACGTTCGGCGCAGCGCCGTGGTCACCCAAGGCGCACACCCCGGACGTCTGGGCGCACAGTGCTCTGGAGGTGGGCAGAAGGGCGCACAGAGACAGGCGGAGCACACGGCGCGCGCGACGCCAGAGAGCAGGGACGGAGTCGAGAGAGGAGGGGCACGATGCCACCCAGCACAGAGACGGCAGCCACAATAGGAGCGGACACGGCGTGGTTCACGCACGACCGCCTGGGGCTTTTCATCCACTGGGGCACCTACACACTGGCGGCGCGTCACGAGTGGATCAAACATCGCGAGGCGATCCCCGATGCCGCCTATGAGCGCTACTTCGCGCACTTCGATCCTGATCTCTACGATCCCGCGGTGTGGGCTCAAGAAGCAAAGAACGCGGGCATGAAGTACGTTGT
>JBBRLT010000269.1:0-1157 GCA_038231235.1 Terriglobales bacterium | reverse complement strand
GCTTTTTCCTGCCGCGCAGGAATCTCGCATCTCGCTCCCACAACTCAAATCAGTGCATGGAAATACCCATCGCGCTCCACCACCTCCAGGCTTCGGCCAAAGAGCCCGCCCAGCCGCTCTCCCGTCAGCATCTCTCGCTTCCGCCCATCGTCCGCAATGCGGCCTTCGCGCATCAGGATCACGCGGTCGATCTCCGGCAGCACGTCAGGAAGGTGGTGAGTGATCAACAGCAGCCCAGTGCCCTGCTGCGTCAATCGCCGCAGCGTCTCACGCAAGTCGCGCTGGGCGCGCAGATCCAGCCCGTTCGATGGCTCATCCAGCAGCAGCATCTCCGGCCGGTGCACCAGGGCACGCGCGATCAGGATGCGGCGCGCCTCGCCGGCAGACATCTCGCCAACTCGTTTCTGTGCCAGGTGCGTAACCTCCATCAGCGCCATGGCTTCCTCTGCGCGCTGGAGCATCTCTGGCTCAATCACCAGGGGGGGCCAGAGAGTGGCGCTGGCGAAGAATCCGCATAGCACGGCATCGCGACCCATCGTCTGCGCCGTGCTTGGCCCCGGCAATTCTGCAGTGACGACGCCGAGCCGCTTGCGTAACTCCTCCACTGCCCAGCGCTCGCGTCCGAAGATGCGTGGAGTCGATCCTGCGCTCGCAATTGGATAGCACTCGCAGGTGAGCAGCTTGATCAGGCTGGACTTGCCGCAGCCGTTTGGTCCCAGGATAGCGGCGTGCTCCCCACGGCGCAGCGCAAGGGTAATGCCGTGCAACACCACGAGTCCGCCGCGCGCGAGTGACACATTGCGCAGCTCTGCGAACCACTCTCCAGTGTCATCGGTCGAGCTTTCAGTCGCGTGTATCACTCTTGCTAGAGTAAGAGCTTCATGGACATCACCAAGCCACTTCCACAGGGATTTCTTTGGGGTGCGGTACGCGCCGGCATCAAGGTCAGCGGCCGTCCTGACCTGGGAGCCATTGTGGCGCCACAGCAGGCGACGGCGGCGGCACTGTTCACCAGCAATCGTGTGCAGGCCGCGCCGCTCATCATCGGCCAGCACCATCTCCTGCGCGGCGAGGGAAAGCTGCACGCAGTGCTGATCAATGCCGGCAATGCCAACTGCGCTACCGGCGAGGCGGGCGTGGCGGCGGCGGAACAATGT
>JBBRLT010000268.1:0-1166 GCA_038231235.1 Terriglobales bacterium | reverse complement strand
GCAGGGAGCACTACACATGCAACCTATGTATTACATCGGACTGGATGTTCACAAGCGGAAGATCAGCTACTGCGTGAAAGACAGTAGTGGCAAGATTCACAGCGAGGGATCGATTTCCGCCACTCGTCTCGATCTAGACCACTGGATGAAAAAACTTCCGCAGCCGTGGAGTGCGGCGATGGAAGCGACGATGTTCACGGGCTGGATTTACGATCACCTCAAGCCCCAGGCCGCCGCGCTGAAGGTGGCGCATCCGCTGATGCTGCGAGCTATCGCGGCCGCCAAGAAAAAGAACGACCGCATTGACGCTAGCAAGATCTGCGACTGCTTGCGCTGTGATTTTCTGCCGGAAAGCTATATGGCTTCAACCGCGATTCGCGAGCGCCGGCGAACGCTGCGTTATCGCAACCTGCTGGTGCGCCAGATGGTGCAGATGAAAATCAAGATCAGCGCGCTACTGATGGAAGCGGGGGTGAGTTACAACAAGCAGCGCCTGCACCAGGCCGGCTACTTCCGCGAGCTGCTGGCCACCAACCCGGACATCGATGAAGGGCTGAGCTCGCTGCTGCGACTTTGCCGCGAGACAGTGGTGCGCTTGGGGAAGACCGAGAGTGCCTTGGTGCGCTCCCTGGAGCACGACTCTTTGTGGGTGGAACGTGTGGAGCGGTTAATGAGCATTCCTGCCGTAGGGCCGATCACCGCGCTGACCTGGGCGTTGGAAGTGGGAGATGTGCAGCGGTTCTCGTCGATCAAGAAAGCCGTCAGCTACTGCGGGTTGTGTGGTGCGGAGAAAAGTTCCGGCAACACCGTGCAACGCACGCCGCTGTCGAAGCAGCGCAACAAACATTTGCAGACCACGTTGATCGAGGCGGCCAAGATGGCCCCGCGCTACAGCTCCAACCTGGCCATGCTCTATGACCAGGAAAAACAGAAAGGCAATGCCAATCGCGCCACGCTGGCGGTGGCCAGAAAGCTGGTGGCCTACCTCATGGCGGTCGACCGTGGGCAGCGGATTTTTCAAATAGCAGAGACGAGTAGCAACATCGCTGCGTAGAAGGGCGGCGAACAAGGAGGATTTCTTCGGCGCGTAGCCTGCCAGGTCTTGCAGTTAAACCGACTGGGCCAAGAAGCGCAAGCTTCCCATGCTCCCGTTGATTAGTTTCGAG
>JBBRLT010000267.1:0-1169 GCA_038231235.1 Terriglobales bacterium | reverse complement strand
TTCATTGCTGGATTTGCTGCAGGACCGTCAACTGCCCGCGCCCCCGGCGGCGGACTGGTTGGATGAACTCAACCCTTACGCTGTAGAGGCTCGGTATGGGACCATCAATCCGGATGGGCTTGATCGCGCTCGCGTGCTGGTGGCAGTCGATCAGGTTCTTGCCTGGGCACACCGGCAGATTGCGGACAAACCCAGATAGTTGCCTGGACGGGAAGGAAGGGTTGGCAAGGCATGTGCAGAGGCCCTGCAGCGGCTACTCCAGAGCCCGATCCCACACCCTGCGCTGTGAACGGGCCTAGTTGAGTGCCGGCGCGGCCAACAGCTGCTCAATATCCCGGCGCGTGTTATAGCCTTGCACATACACGCGGATGAATACCCGATCCCCATGGGAGGTCACAGGTACTTCGATCCGGCTTTCCTCGTACAGGCGCTTGCGCAGCGCATCCGGGTTCTGGCGCGCGACCGGTATGGCGACCATCTGCGCCACTGCATGCGGCGCTCGAACAAGGTTCGACCCAGATACGCGTCGAAACCCGAATGCCCACCGGTTCCGTCCGCATAGCCCCAGCTGATGACGGTCGCATCCAGCAGGGAATGGTGCTCGGTGCGGGCATGCAGGAACGCCGAACCCTTGGGCGCACACAGCCACTTGTGGCAGTTGCCCACGTAGAAGTCGGCGGCCATGGCGTCCAGGTCCAGCGGAATCTGCCCGGGTGCGTGGGCACCGTCGATGAACGTGGTTATGCCGCGTTCGCGCGCGGCCGCACAAATCTGCGCAGCCGGAAGAATCAGGGCGGTGGTGGATGTGATGTGGCTGCAATAGATGAGCCTGGTTCTGGAGGTCACCGCCGCCATCAGGCGCTCTGCTGCGGCGTCCCGGTCGAAGGGGAGCGGAATCTCGACGCGCCGATACGTGGCGCCGCCACATGGCTTCTTAACACCAGCGAACCCATGGCGATGCAGAAAGCTGTGCTCGGGCGGGCTGCAGCGCGCCTGTGCAGCGCCGAGGAGCACAGCTTTCACGGCTGCGCGCGCAGCGCGCTTCGTCCACATTCTTATCGCGGTTGTGCGAGCGTAGAGAGCGAAGCGAACGCAGCGAGTTCCGCGATGCAGCTGCGAGAAGCGCGCGCCGCAGGGCAGTCGACACGCAGTGCGACCGCTGCAGTGAA
>JBBRLT010000266.1:0-1175 GCA_038231235.1 Terriglobales bacterium | reverse complement strand
TCGCCCGAGTGTGAGTATCTTACGGCCTGGCAGCTGCTGGAGTCAGATAGCGAGCTGGGACAGCTACTCGACGAGGCGCGCGTGGCGCGCAATGAGCACAGCATCTTCAGCGATGCGGGTATGGCGCTGCGCGAAGGTGATCAGGAGCAGTACCTTGCGTTCGTGAAGGGGAGCGTGGGTATCGCGTTCACCGCCTGGGCGCTCAACAGCGCTGATCGTATCAAGGGTGTGATCGAGAACGGAATTTGCCGCCGTTGCAATCTAGCCGCCTGTGGTTTGGCACAGCTCGTGACGGAGCTGGCCGACGCAACAGCGGCGTTCAACAAGCTGCCGGAGATCGAGCTGGAGATCGATCTTGCACGCGGGTACGGACGCTGGGTCGGACTAGATAGCCGCGGCGCGCGAGTGCAGCTGACCCTGCACAGCACGCAGCGCAGCAGCGATCTCGTGAGCTATGGCCTGGGGCAGCTGCGTCCTCTGGAAGTGGATTTCAAGGTGGATAGCCAGTACTGTGATCTGTGCGGTCTGCGAATTGGGCAGCCCTGCGTGCACCGCACACTGCGCAATGCGCTGCCGCGCCCCACCTGGTGGGCACGCCTGCGCATCTACAGCAACATCCGCCGCGAGCACCCGCCGCTACGTCAGATGGTACCCACCATCCTCGCGCTCACCCGCGCGGGACTGCGGGATAAGGGGAGTCTGGGTACCCGGCTCGCGCACGTCAAACGGCTGCTGCATCTGGCGATCATCGAGCCGGAAATAGCGCGCTGGCAGGACTCCTGGTACTGAGGTAACTCTCCGTGCGTACAGCGCCGTTCGCGCGGGTTGCGTCCATCTCCCGGTACAAACAGCCTGAGCTTGACTTGGCGCACTTCGTGCGTCCTAATGCGTACATGGATAAGGAGCAATGACCGACACGAAACGTACGACGCTGAGCATTCCGCAAGAGGTGCGCGACCAGGAAGAGCTGCAGCTGTATGCAGCGTATGAGGCAGACGCGGAGCGCCAGGTGGGGGCGAGAGGTATACAAGACATGACACTGCGCGGCGGTGTGGTCTAGCCGGCAGTCCATTTGCGCGTGGGGTAGTCCGCAAAAGCAGTGGAGACTCCGCGAGCACCGAGTCTTTAAGGCTGAAGTGAATCCTCGAATTGGGCGGCTAGGTGCGCCGAGCAGC
>JBBRLT010000265.1:0-1176 GCA_038231235.1 Terriglobales bacterium | reverse complement strand
TTTATGGGGAGAGTCTGTTCTGGTTATGCCCCTGGATGGGGCGTGCTGCAAACTCGTTCGGTGTGAGCCCGTTCAGGCTCGAATGCGGTCTGAGTGTGTTGTAGTCGATCCTCCATTCTTCGATGATCCTTCTGGCCTCTGGCAGACTGGCAAAGAGATGCTCGTTGAGGCACTCGTCACGCAGCTTGCCATTGAAGCTCTCGATGAAGCCGTTCTGGGTCGGCTTGCCGGGAGCAATGTAGTGCCATTCCACGCCACGTTCTTCCTGCCAGGCCAAGATGGCGCGTGAAGTGAACTCGGTGCCGTTGTCGCTGACCACCATGCATGGCGTGCCCCGCATCTCCAGCACCTGATCCAGCTCGCGGGCGACACGGATGCCGGACAGCGAGCTGTCCACGACCAGGGCCACGCATTCCCGGCTGAAGTCATCGACCACAGTCAGCATCCGGAACTTGCGGCCTGAGACAAGCGTGTCGGAGACGAAGTCCAGCGACCAGCGTTGATTGCGTCCCTGCGGGATCGTCATCGGCGCCCGTGTCCCCAACGCCCGCTTGCGGCCACCACGCTTGCGCACCGTCAGCCTTTCCTCGCGATAGAGCCGGTATAGCTTCTTCCAGTTCAGCACGACGCCCTCCCGGCGCAGCAGCAGGTGCAGGCGCCGATAGCCGAACCGCCTGCGTTCCGAAGCCAGTTCCTTCAGACGCTGCCGCAGACCATCGTCATCCGGCTTCTTAGAGGCATAGCGGTAGGTCTTTGGCTCCAGGCCCACCAACCGGCAGGCCCGCCGCTGCGTATAGCCCTTGTCCTTGATCGCCCAGCTCACAGCCACTCTCCGCGCCCTGGGCGTTAGAAGTTTTTTCCCAGCATCTCCTTCAGCGTCGCAGCATCCAGCACCGTCTCCGCCAGCAGCTTCTTCAGCTTGCGGTTTTCTTCCTCCAGCGCCTTCAGCTTGCGCGCGTCCGAGACCTCCATGCCGCCATACTTCGAGCGCCACTTGTAAAATGTGGCGTCGCTGATCCCGTATTTGCGGCATAGCTCTTTCGCTCCAAGCCCTGCCTGGTGCTGTTTCAATATCCCGATGATCTGTTCTTCGGTGTATCGACTGCTCTTCATCGTCCGTCTCCTTCAAGGAACGGACTCTACCTCAAAGCGAGGGCAGTTTCGGGGAGCAGGTCA
>JBBRLT010000264.1:0-1192 GCA_038231235.1 Terriglobales bacterium | reverse complement strand
GGCCGGATCGCGACCTACCTCGGGATCGGTGAACAGGACATCAAGGAAGCACTGGTCCACGCCGCAGGTGACGTGATGCTGGACGAGCCTATTGGCGACGGCGGTGCGTCCCGGGGCGACATCACTCCAGACGAGCGCACCGAGGGTGAGGACGGCATCCTGAACCGGCTCGCTTCCACGGAGCGCTGGAGCGCGGTTTGCCAGGCGCTGATGGCCCTGCCCCCGCGTGAGCGTTTCATCTTGGTCACCCGGTATCTCTTGATCCGCAAGTGGAAGCTGGACCGGCTGTCGGACACGCTCATGCTGTCACGCGAGCGCGTTCGCACCATCGCCAATGACAGCTTGGGCCAGATCCAGCGCAGCGTTGGCTCAGCGGGCGCCAATCACAATCCAGCCCCTCACCGGGCCGTTGCAGAACTCGAAGCTCTGGTCAGCGCAGTCGAGCACGCATCCATCTCGGCCGACCCGGCAGACATGAATTTGTTCCTCAGAAACCAGCAGGTCATCACCGGACCAACGCGTATCACCAAGCCCCGGTCCACAACGGCGCAGGCCAGCTCCGTGCACCGCCTTCTGCCCCTGCCGGCTCTGGTATCAGAGCTGCACCTCGCCGCAGCTTAGCTCGCACTGCCTAGGGGCCGGACCATGGCAAGGATTCGGACGGAATCCTCACACATCGGCGCTGCAGGGCTGAGTTGCCACGGCAGGCCACCGCTGCCCCGGGCGAGGGCGTGCACTAAACCCCTCTGCTTTTGGCCTCGCCACACCCAGCATTTCCGGGGTGTTTGCTGTGCTGTCCGGGCTGTGCACAAACCTGTAGCATAATGTACAGACCGCTCGCTCCGTTCGGAGCGCCCCGACGCTGTTCCACCCCGCCGCAGGCTCGCAAGAGTATCAGTCAGCCAGCAGATCTCCGTCTTAATCGGCCATAATCTGCCAGTTATGACCACTTGGCGTCGCATGTGTGAGGATCGCGAACGAATCCTTGCCATGGTCCGGGCCGGCCCGGCTGCTGCCGGCCGGCTCGGTGCGGCGGCCAAGCATTGCCCGGCCAGTCTCAGCCATGCGGCAGCTGGCTCGACAGGAACTCGTGGGCCTTCAGCACGGCGGCACTAGCCTCGCTGGCGCCGTTCTGCTGCTTCAGCGCTTGAAGCGCCTGCCGCAAGATGTCCAGCACCGGGCGCCCCAGCTT
>JBBRLT010000263.1:0-1204 GCA_038231235.1 Terriglobales bacterium | reverse complement strand
GAGGCCATCGTCTTCGGCGGCGGCATTGGCGAGGATGAGCCAATGGTGCGCGCCCGCGTCTGCCGCGCGCTGCACTGGGCCGGGGCGGAGCTTGATGAAGAGGCCAACAAGCAAAGCATCTACAAGCTCGGCCGGCTCAGCGCAGACAACGCATCGCTCGCCGTCTGGACGCTGCCCGCGGCCGAGGCGGCGCAGATCGCCTTCGAGTGCGCCGCTCTGCTCGACTAAGAATTTCATCCGTCACGTAAACTCCGCTGCCGGAGTCTCGTCTATGGGTATGCATGGAAGAAGCGATGGCGAGCACGATGACCGATGAAGTCTCGGCAACGCCTGCGCATGGCATCGGCAGCGTCGACGAGTGGATGCGGCTCTATCACGGCCGTGTCTACCGCTACATCCTGTTCGCTACCTCTGATGAGGATGCAGCCGCATCGCTGACCCAGGACTGCTTTCTGCGTGCGCACAACGCACAGGCCAGCTTCCGCGGAGAGTGCGCCATCAGCACCTGGCTGATGCGCATTGCGGTCAACCTGGTGCACGACCACCAGCGAGTGCGCCGGCTGCGCTTCTGGCGGAAGGCGCGCATGCTGGATGCGGCAGAGATGAGTGACCATCTACCAGACGGCAGGAGCACGGCGGAGAACCGGCTGATTGCACGAGAGGCGGTAACGACCGTATGGAGGGCGGTAGAGACGCTCAGCGAACGGCAGCGCAGCATCTTCCTGCTGCGCTTTGTCGAAGAGTTGGAGTTACCCGAGATTGCGGAAGCCACGCGGTTGAACATCAGCACGGTGAAGTCTCACCTGTATCGCGCACTGAGCGCGGTGAAGCAGAAGGTGGAGGAGGTTCCATGAACACATCCATTTCGCATTTGACCCAGGAAGCAGCGCAACGCTGGCAGATGGGCGAAGCTGATGAATCCGAACGCGCGCATGTTGCCGCCTGTCCCGCCTGTCAGGCGCAGTTGCGCCCCCTTGAGGAAGCGTTGCATTCGTTCCGCGCGGTGGCACGCGATTGGGGCGACGCCAAGGCCGCTGCGACGCAGGAGTGGCACGAGTCCAAAGTTGCTGCAACGCAGGAATGGCGCGACACAAAGCATGCCGCCGCACGCGAATGGAGTGAGTCGAAGTCAGCTGCCCGCCAGCGATGGCCAGAGCTGGCACTGGCGTGGGCTGCTTGCTGCGTTGTGCTGCTGTTGCTGTTG
>JBBRLT010000262.1:0-1207 GCA_038231235.1 Terriglobales bacterium | reverse complement strand
TCATGCTGCCTCTGCTTTCAGTTTGACTAGCGCTCTCTCGGTCCTGCGCCGAATCTCGGCCAGGCGCGTGCATTCCTTTTCCGACAGCACCAGCTTTGCTAATACGTGCTTGGCGGTGCGGGTGGCTCTGGTTGCCTTGGCGCGCAGCCGGAAATTGACCATCAGCACACCCAGCAGCAGGAAGCCCAACACGAGGATGAGGCCCCACTGAATCCGCACGATGGCGTTAATCTCGGCGGCGTAGATCAGCATGGATTCGGTCATGCGGCTTTGCTTTCCTTGAACCATCCGTCAGCGAGTGCCGTCGTCTGCATCTTTGCGACGTAGCGCAGCTCGGCGGCTTTGCGTTCGTCTAGCGTCATGTCGATCAGCAAGTCGTGCTGAACGTGGCAGCCGACGCGCATGGGGCGCGTGCAGCACAGGGGAAAGGTGAGGGCATCGGATACCTTCGTGCCGCGACCCTTGCCTGCGTTCATGTGCGCGCACTGCGACGAGCCTTCTAGGCCGCATCCGAAGCACGGAAAGCCCGCAACATAGCGGCGGTACTTTTCGCTGCGCCACGGTTTGATCTTTGGCCCTAGCATGCTGCGCACTCCACACCATTTTCAATCGCCCAGGCGCTGACAAACTCGACCAGCTCCGACAGCTCCGCTTTCGTCAGCTTCGACGTGGGCGCGTAGACAACATCAATGCCTTTGCCGTCAAGCGCGGGCAGCACTTCCAGCGAGTCGCCTCGAGCGCGCAGCCATGCCGCAGTGACCAGGCGCTTCCACGTTTCGATGTCGCGCTTCCTGCCCGCCCATTCCACCGTTGCAGCGATCTCGCCCAGCAGCGCATGGAGAAGGGCGTTTTGCTCCGTGTTGCGCCGCTCCGGTCGCACCTCGATCTCCAGCCGGTGGCCGGCGATCAGGTGCGACTTGATGTCGGGCCACATCGCCAGCAGCGTTTGGTACGCGGCTTGCGGATGGATGAGATGGTGCAGGGCGCGCATTGCTCAGAATGGGATATCCGAATCCATGTCCGCGAAACCGCCGCTGGCCTTCGCCGGCTGGGCGGGGCTGACGGCACGCGGGCTCTGCGGCGCCGGCTGCTTCTGCTTGGGCTTGAAACTGAAGCTCATCCACTTTTTGCCATCGGCCGTGGTCTTGACCCATGCGTCCATAAAGCAATCGACGCCCTCGACCTGGGCGGTGCCGGAGTAGTCCGG
>JBBRLT010000261.1:0-1241 GCA_038231235.1 Terriglobales bacterium | reverse complement strand
CGGGCCGTCTTGGCGAGATGGGCGGCGACCCGCTCGAGCCGGGGCCGGTCCAGAATGGCGAACGCTTTGGCTTGCACGGTGTTGAATGATGTTGTGCCGTCGCCCGGCTCCGTCGTGAACAGTTTGAGCACCGCGCCAGCCTTGGGCAGATCGCGCTGGTCAGCGACATGTTGTGCCGCGGCACGGTCCTTGGCGGCGCTCTTGCCCTCGTCAACAAACTCCTTCACCTTGTGCAAGAAGCAGGTCAGCAGATGATCATGAACACGCTGATAGCGATGGAAGGCGAAGCAGAGGAGATACACGTAGGTGGTAGGGGTGTCTAGCTGTCGCAGGCGGAACACAGAGTAGTACCGCGCCAGCGCGGCGTAGTACTTGATGCCTTCGTTGGAAATATCCAGCAGAGGGAAGAGGCGGTCGGCCAGCTGCGCAAGGGGTCGCAGCGCCGTCGCACGCTCGATTTCTCGGCGCATCTCGCCCAAGCTGAAGTCTTTCGGATCGTGCTTGAGTTGCGTGATGGGATGCAGCCCAGAGTCTGAGCCAAGCAACGTGTCCAAGGCAGCGCACTCTTCGGGTGTCAGATCTGCCCGCAGGACCGTCGCCAGCCGCGTTTGTTCTGCGGTCAACGCCGTGCCCACAACATCCTGCAGCAAGCTGTAGCCCGGGGCGACGATACGCTGCTCCGTCACGTACTGCCAGAGTTCGCGAAACACGTACACTGGCTTGGCGTTGAGCCGGGCGGCCTGGCTCGCGCGCTGAGCCAGGTGCGCGCGCTCTTTCGCCCCACACCGGCGGTAGTCGAAGTGGACAAGGAGCATGTGGTGCTGGTTGAACAGGGTGCGCATGTTGAGTGACCGCAGGCCAGCCTGCGGAACGTGGGGGAAATAGCGGGCCAGCAGGTAGGCCACATCCTCTGCCACCTCGTCGAACGGCACGGGAAAGAAGAGTTGCTTGGCTTTGAAGTAGCCAAGTTGGAGGAGAAATGCGACTTGCGAGGAGACACCACGCAAGGAGCGCAGCAGCGCCACCTCGGCGGGTTCGAGCGTGAAGTACTCGGCACGATCATCGACGGAAAAGCAGGGCCGGCCGTAGAGCGCCTCTACTTCCTCGTCGTCCAGGATGTGCAACCGGCGCTGGGTGCCTGGCTCATCGCGCACAGGCACACACTGGTCCTCTGCTCCTGACGCGACGGGTCCCAGAAGGTAGACGTTGCAGGACCAGGTCTCCCTGTGTTCCAATTCATG
>JBBRLT010000260.1:0-1257 GCA_038231235.1 Terriglobales bacterium | reverse complement strand
GCATGAGCCAGTGGCGCCAACACGCCTACAACACCAGGCAGCTCAAGCGCCTGATGCGCTCAGCGCAGACCAAGAAGCGCTCGCGGGCAAAGTCGCCAGACAAACAGGAGGACAACGACAGACTCGTCAAGGCCGCCCATCAAGACTATCTCCAGGCTGCCCAGCGCTACCTGGACAAAGCCCGTCAGACGATCGTCGAACTAGACGCGCAGGGGCACACCGATTTCCTCGATCTGGTGAAGAAGGACGAAATCGAAGGCTTCATGGCCCACGCGGATCGCCAGATCGAGCAGATCGGCCGTCGTGTGATTGAGGGCGCAGTGATTGGGCATGAGGAGAAGGTCTTCTCCATCTTCGAGCCCCACACGGAGTGGATATCCAAGGGCAAAGCGGGTGTGCCGGTGGAGCTCGGAGTCAAGGTGTGCATCCTGGAAGACCAGCACCAGTTCATCCTGCACCATCAGGTGATGCAGCGCCAAAGCGACGATCAGGTGTGCCTGGACATGGTGGTGCAGTCGAAGAACCGCTTCCCCAAGTTGAACGCCTGCAGCTTTGACAAAGGGTTTCATTCCACTGCCAATCAGATCGCGCTAAAAGGGCGGCTCGATCTGGTGGCGCTGCCCCGAAAGGGCAAGCTGTCCCAGGAGGCGCAGGCGACGGAACAGGCGCCAGCGTTCGCCCGGGCCCGACGGGCCCACTCAGCGGTGGAGTCCGCCATCAACGCCTTGGAGGTCCATGGCCTCGATCGGTGCCCGGACCGTGGAATCAATGGCTTCAAACGCTATGTGGCCCTGGCGGTGCTGGCCAGAAACATCCACCGCATCGGCGCGATCCTGTGGCAGCGCGATGAGCTCAATCAGCGGCGCAGCGCAAAATATTCTGAGCGCGAGAGGCCGCACAGGCTTGCGGCGTAGCGCAGGCTACCCGCACCCCCTCGCGGCTGGCCAAATCGGTGCAAATCCGCGATGAGGCTCGTCTCGGATTTACAAATCTATGCCACGCGTAACGGCAATCGCGTGATTCCTTCAATCCACAGGCATACGACAGCGGAAAAATGCAGTGTGCTTAAAAATTAGCCAGGAAAACTTCTTGAAAATGGGGGTTTTCTGCCAGGCACTAGCTAGGCGTCCTGCGCCCGCAGCTCTTCATACGACACCATCACATGGCGGCTGTAGGCCGGCCGCTCGGCCAGCCGCTGGTACCAGGCCCGCAACGCGCCTTGTTCCGGGGCCGGCAATTGCGCCTCGACCAGCAGCT
>JBBRLT010000259.1:0-1268 GCA_038231235.1 Terriglobales bacterium | reverse complement strand
ATTGCCCAGCTCATCGCACAGCTGCAACGCCGCGGCCAGCCAGCCGCGCCCACCGGCCGGATTCCCCTGCCCGATCGCCGTCTCGCCGAGGCTGCACCACACCTCCGCCACGCCACTGTTCTTGTCGCCTAGGAGCTCGCTCAACAGTGCCAGGCTCTCGCTATGCAGCTGCGCTGCCCGGTCATAGTCGCCGCGTAGCTGTGCCGCATGGCCGAGATGATTGAAGGTGTAGCCGAGATGCTGCGGATCTTTGCTCTGCCGGCTGAGCGCCAGACATTCCTCCAGCAGCAGCTCGGCGCTCACCGGATTCTCCTCCAGCACCGCGACCTCCGCTAAGGTCATCAACGCATAAATCAGGAGGTTTGTATCACCGAGCTCACGGCTCAGCGCGACAGCTTGTTCCAGCAGGGGGCGCGCGGTGGCGGCATCGCCCTGCTCGCGCGCCACCCAGCCCAGGTTCACCAAGGCATAGGTTTCGCCAGGCTTGTCGCTCAGCTTTTGGTAGAGCATGTAGCTCTGCTCACCTAGTGCGCGGGCACCGACCAGATCGCCCAGGCTGCTCATAAACTGTCCCAGTTCCACGCTCACTTCAGCGTATCGCTGCGTGTCGATCAGCCCCTCGGCGTACGCAAGCACCTGTGCTAGGAGGTAGCGCACACCCTGGTAATCTCCGCGCAGAGACTCGATCCGCGCAACGGGAAGCACCAGATCCAGCGCCAGCGCGGGGTCGCCCACTGCGGATTGACTCCAGGCCAGCGCCGCTCGCAGATTGTCGCGCTCAGGTGTAATACTGCGGAGAAAGTCACGTCGCGAGGTGGAGGTCTGCGCGGTATCACGAAAGTAGGTCGCGTGCCGGCGACGCAGCACATCCGCTTCGCCGCTCACCTCCAATTGCTCCAGCGCATATTCGCGGATGGTCTCCAGTATGGTGAAGCGCGGTGCACTGTCTGGCCCTTCAACCTGCCGCAGCAGGCTTTTGTCTACCAACGCTGCTACATCCTCCAGCACATCGATCGGCGGATCGGTCTCAGTCGCACAAACCACGTGGATCGCAGCCAGTGTGCAACTCCCGACAAACACGCCGAGTCGTCGGAACAGCGTCTGCTCAACTGCATTCAGCAGATCGTAGCTCCAAGCAATGGTATGGCGGATGGTTTGCTGGCGTGCTGGCAAGTCGCGCGGGCCGCCTGTGAGCAACGCGAGACGATTCCTCAGCTGTGCTCGCAGTGCCTCAGGTGGGAATACCTTGATTCGCGCCGCTGCCAGCT
>JBBRLT010000258.1:0-1273 GCA_038231235.1 Terriglobales bacterium | reverse complement strand
CTGGGACCCCGGCAAAGCGGCGGTGTCACCGGAGCGAGGCCCCCTGCTTTTTTGTCGCAGCAGTCCCTGGTCCTTCATGTAGCGACGCACCGTTGGATACGAGGGCATCCCTCCCAAGGACAAATCCTGCCTGGACAGCGCAACCAGGTTGTCATAGTGCAGCTGGTAGCTCCACCTTGGGTGTTGTTGATACTGCGTCTTGGCCGCCAGTTGGAGCGCGCTGGACACAGATGGGTGCGTGCCCGCTTGTGCTGGCACCTTGCGCTCCAGTGTCGTCAGGGGATCGCTCGCGTCCCGGACCAGGTAGTACCAGCGTTCCAGCGTCGATGCGCCAAAGCGGATCCGCTCCTTGGTCGTGGGGTGCTGGTAGTGCTTTGCCGACAGCTCCTTTAGCCGCTCGCCCAGTTCACCTGCTGCGGGCGGCGCGGCCAGCAAGGGGCCGATGATGGAGAATCGCAGTCGTGCCCAGCGCACGCGCATAGCTGTGGTGTCGTCGTGGCTCATGGAACCTCCGGAATCTCGCAGCGCGTTTTCACTGCGACCCAATGTGCAAACGCCACCCTACCTGCGAGCACCCCCGCGACGGAATTGCCATCTTCTGCGTGGACTCACGGGTCCCTCAAATATCTCGCCTCGCCCACCACCGACCCCGTTGTCAGCGGGGACAGGAAGCACAGCGTGCGCACCCACACCTCCTGCTCGCCCCTGTCGGTCGCCTTGAATCTGTCCACCAGCGATGCCGGAAGCTCCAGCAGGCAAAGGGGGGGCAGGAAGCGCCCGCGCTGCTCCTAGTACAGCCGGCTGTGCGGGAATTCGTTGTGCCAGCAGTGGCCCCAACGGCGCAGCGTGCGACGGGAGATCTGCGTCTGATGCACCACCTTCCCGGTCGCCATCGTGTAGCAAAGCACGCTGGCCAGCAAGACCACCACGCCCAGGTACACCCGCCTGCCCAGAAATCTCACCGACGGTGGCGTCGCTCGCCGCCGACAGCCCTCTCGCCCGCAGCACAGGCTCAGTCGCTTGGAGAATACCTCTCCAGCCAGCCCCAGAAGCCCCCCTCGCGGCTTACGCGGGTAGTCCGCCCGATGCAGCCGCCCACTGCACTTGGGGCAGCCCCGCGCGGCCACCTCTGTACACGTCGCCTCGTCGATCTGCACGAGCCAGCGGAAAAACTTGTCACCTATCTTCTGCTTCGTCACCATAAGGGCCTCCGGTCGTTGACACCCGGAGACAAGCCCCCTTGGACGACTTGATCAAGTTTTCTGAGGGGGCT
>JBBRLT010000257.1:0-1276 GCA_038231235.1 Terriglobales bacterium | reverse complement strand
CGTAGTGGGCCTTCAGCTTTTCGAAGAGTGTCTCGCCCAGCTCGTGCCGATTCAATTCTTCGAACTTCACGCCTTCTGCATCGGTATTAAAGCCGAAATGTTCGACCAGCTTCTGCTTGATCGCAGAAACATCCCACTGGTCCGGATGGGCCGACTCAGGTGCGAGTTCTTCCATGATTGTGCCCAGAATTGTGGCGGCGTAATCCTCTAGAATCAGCTCCTTCTGCTCCATTCCCTCAAGCAGTTGTCGACGTGTGCCGTAGACTGCTTCACGCTGCTTGTTCATCACGTCGTCGTACTCGAGCAGGTGCTTACGGGCCTCGAAGTTCTGCGATTCGACTGCCTTCTGCGCGCCCTCAATGCGGCGGGTGATCATGCCGCTCTCGATCGGCACGCCCTCTTCCATGCCCATACGCTGCAGCAGTGGCCCCACCCATTCGCGCGCGAAGATGCGCATCAGGTCGTCTTCGAGCGAGAGATAGAAACGCGATGCACCCGGGTCGCCCTGGCGGCCAGCGCGGCCACGCAGTTGGTTGTCGATGCGGCGCGATTCGTGCCGTTCCGTGCCCAGGATGTGCAGACCACCAGTGGTAAGCACGGATTCGTGCTCATTCCTGGTATTTGCGTCATGCACCTGGAAGGCGCGATCCCAGTTCTCCTGGGTGGTCTCAAACTCCTGCCCCTGGTAGTAGAAGCGGATCATGCCCGGCCCTGCCATGGGAGAGATAGCACCCTCTGCCGCACTGACCGAGCGCGCCAGGCTGCGCTTGACCAAGTCCTGCTTGGTGACAAACTCTGCGTTGCCGCCCAGCAGTATGTCTGTACCGCGGCCGGCCATGTTGGTGGCGATGGTCACCATGCCCAGCCGCCCGGCTTGGGCCACAATCTCTGCCTCGCGCTCGTGATACTTGGCGTTCAGCACCACGTGCTTCACGCCCCTGCGCTGCAGTATCTGCGAGAGCAACTCACTCTTCTCAATCGACGTCGTGCCCACCAGCACTGGCTGCTTCTGCTCATGCAGCCGCATGATCTCTTCCGAGACGGCGGTGTACTTCTCCTTCGCCGTGCGGTAAACGACGTCCTGGTTCTCCTGCCGCAGCATGGGGCGGTTGGTGGGGATGACGACGATTTCAAGCTTGTAGGTCTTGTCGAACTCTGCTGCTTCCGTCTCGGCTGTGCCGGTCATGCCAGCCAGTTTGCTGTACATGCGGAAGTAGTTCTGGAAGGTGATGGTGGCCAGCGTCTGGTCTTCGCGGCGGATGTTCACGCCTTCCTT
>JBBRLT010000256.1:0-1278 GCA_038231235.1 Terriglobales bacterium | reverse complement strand
TGCGCCGACAACTGCAAGGCGGCAAGCGTGGTGTCGCGGTCGCGCCAGTCGTTAATCTCGATGCTCTTGCCCTTGTCCACAAAAGACACACCCCCGCCCCGCCCCTCTTCATCCTTGCGCGTGTAATGCACCTGCTGGCCGTGGATTTCGGGCTGATAGGCGCGTATGTCTCGCGGTGTTGGCGGCTCGCTGCGGTCGCCCTCGATGCGCTGTGGCTCGCTGGCTCGGTGCCGCCACTGCTCGGCCAGCTCCGGGCTTTTCTGGATTCGCTGCCACTGCTCCAGGTCGGGATACGGCCGGAACTGTGCGCGGTGCTGTTCCCGCTGCACCTGGTGGCGCTCCTTCAATGCGGCTTTCTCTGCGGCCTGCTCGGCGGCAATCACGCTGCGCATGGCGTTCAGTACCTCGCCCTTACCCTTCCACTGCCCTTTAAGCAATTCGCCCCGGTGCGCCTTCTGTTGCTCGGTAAGCTGCTTGCGTTCCTGCTCCTGCTGCTTGTCCTGTGCCAGCTTGGCCGCTGTCTTTTCTGCATAGTGCGTCTTGCGCCCGCCGATGTAGTCATTCCATCCCGGCACGTCTGGCTTGATAGGCTCCGGCGCTCTCTGTGCTACCTGCTGCCGCTGCGGTGGCGGCTGGTAGGCTCCAAGTCGCTTTTGCATCTTGGACAGGCTCGCGTCTCGGTCTGCGCTGCTGGCCTTCACGCCCACGTCACCAACAAAAAGCGTTGCACCGCTGCCGGTTTTCTCGTAGCGCATTCCTGCCGCTGCTAATTCGCGGTGCAACTGCTCCCACGTCTGCGCCTTTTTGATGATCGGTGCGCCGTCCTCAATGGCGATTCGCTCCGCTGACTTTTCCCCGGTGCGGTTCTCCATGTCACGCTTCGGCTGGGCTGGCTGGCGTGGCTTATCCGGGTCGATGTGCTCGCGGCCTAACTCCCCATTCTCCAACACCTGATAGCGCCCGTTCTGTTCCCGCTGCCAGCCTTGCACGTTCTCGATTCGTGCTATTGCCTTGTGCGCCGCTTCAATGTCAAAGCCGTTGTTGATCTTCACCACCTTGAGCGTTTCAGGATGCACGCGGTTGATGGCAAGATGAAGGTGAAGATTGTCCGTGTCAGCGTGCAGTCCATAGATGGCTTGATGGTCTTTAACACCAAGTTCTTCCATGAAGATGCTTACCGCTTGCTCTACCTGCTCCAGGCTGGGCTGCTCGCCTTCTCGCCAGCTCAGAACATAATGATTGATGGTGTCCTTGCTCCTGACTGCCTCCTGAGAGAGT
>JBBRLT010000255.1:0-1278 GCA_038231235.1 Terriglobales bacterium | reverse complement strand
TGACGTGCCCCCAGGAAACTCAACCACATAAAGCTGGAGTTCTCTCGTAATCTGAACGGGAGGGCGAAGCATGAAGAAGAGCCGGTACACGGAAGAGCAGATTATCGGGATACTGAAGCAGCACGAGGCCGGGGTGAAGACGGCGGACTTGTGCCGGGAACATGGGATCAGCGCGGCAACGTTCTATGGCTGGAAGTCGAAGTATGGCGGCATGGACGTAAGTGAGGCGCAACGGCTGCGGGCGATGGAGGATGAGAACCGGCGCCTGAAGTTGCTGGTGGCGGAACTGAGCCTTCACGGCGAGGCGCTGAAGGCGGTGATCCGAAAAAACGGCTGGAGCTTGCCGGTCTAAGAGGCGACGTGGCGTATGTCTCAGCCGAGTATCGACTGAGTGAACGCACGGCCTGCAAGCTGCTGGATGTGGAGCGGTCGAGCTATCGGTACGAGCCGCGGCCAGACCGCAACGCCGAACTTCGGGACGACCTGGTGAAGCTGGCGCGGCAGAAGCCGCGCTATGGCTATCGCAGGCTGCATGTGCTGTTGTGCCGTCGAGGACATGCGGTGAACGTGAAGCGGGTGTATCGGCTGTACGTGGAAGAGCGGCTGATGGTGCGACGGCGCAAGCGCAAGCGTCTGGTGCGGGAGCGCAGCGAAACGCCACGCTTGACGCGGGCGAATCAGGAGTGGGCGATGGACTTCATCGTGGACGGACTGGCAACCGGGCGGATGGTGCGCATCCTGAGCGTGGTGGATGCGTACACGCGCGAGTGTCTGGCGCTGGAGGCGGACACCAGCCTGGGCTCGGGACGAGTTACTCGGGTACTGGAGCGGCTGATCGCAGAGCGTGGCCGGCCGGAGAATGTGCGCTCGGACAACGGTCCGGAGTTCACCTCGCGTCGTATGCTGGGCTGGGCCGAAGACTGGAAGGTGACCCTGGTGCACATCCAGCCGGGACGCCCGATGCAGAACGGTCATGTGGAGAGCTTCCACGGCAGGCTGCGGGACGAGTGCCTGAACGCCAGCTGGTTCCGCACCCTGGGCGACGTGCGCGAGAAGCTGGCCGACTGGCGGCAGGACTATAACTGGCAACGTCCGCATAGCTCGCTGGGGTATCGCACGCCGGGCGAGTACGGACAAAGTGCAGGCTATGTAAATGTGGAAAGCCAACCGCGCTTCCCACATTTACACAGCCCCGACTACGGCTGCGAGGTAAACTCAAGGCCAAATCAAACCCGGGAAACTCCAGTTATGACTGGTTGAGCAATCGGGGGCAGGTCA
>JBBRLT010000254.1:0-1297 GCA_038231235.1 Terriglobales bacterium | reverse complement strand
GCTTACGCTCGGTCAACCCAGCGTAAGCTGCGCCGCCGAATTTCCGCAGCCTGCTAGATGAGCGGACACGTTGAAGTCGATGCCGCGCCTAACTTTGCGCTTCTGCGGGTCGGCGGTGACAGAGGCGGCACCATCGGCCTGCTCTGCTCCGCACAGGCGGAAAAAGATGGGGCTGAAGCCACCAGCCCGGCGCAGAAGCGTTCCGTCCACGTGGAGTTCAGCACTGATCCTCCCCCGGTTCAGCAGACCCATGGTTAAGCGACAGCTGAATGCTGCCGCTCGAACTCCACCGGGCTGACGTAGCCGATGGAGGAATGCCGCCGAACGCGGTTGTAGAACACTTCAATGAACTCGAAGATCGCCTGGATGGCCTCGGCGCGAGTCTGGAAGCGATGCCGGTGGATCAACTCGACCTTCAGCGTGTGCCAGAAGCTCTCCATCGCCGCGTTGTCGTAGCAGCACGCCCGCCTGCTCATGCTGGCGATCATGCCGTGGTCCACGAGAGCCGTGCGGTAATCGTCGCTGGCGTACTGACTGCCACGATCCGAATGATGGATCAGACCGGCATCGGGCTGCCGCTGCTTCACGGCCATCGCCAATGCCGCGAGCACCAGGCTGCGGTCCATCCGCTCCTGCATCGCCCAACCCACCACGCGGCGCGAGAACAGGTCGACGATCGCCGCCACGTACAGCCAGCCTTCACCGGTCGGCACGTAGGTGATGTCGGTGACCCAGCGCCGATCCGGTGCCGCGGCGCTGAAGTCCTGCTGGAGCAGGTTCGGCGCGATCGGCAGATCATGATCCGAATCCGTCGTCACCACGAAACGAGCCTGCGGCTTCACCCGCACACCGGCCTCGCGCATCAGCCGCTCCACGCGCTTGCGGCTGACCAAGGTGCCCTGGCAACGCAGCTCGCGATGGACTCGCGGGCTGCCATAGGTCTTCCGGCTCTCGCTGTGGATCACCTGGATGCGCGTCGACAGCGCGCGGTCTTCACCGCTGCGATGACTCTCAGGGCGGTGCCGCCAGCCGAAGTAGCTGGCCTTGGAAACCCCCAGCATCCGGCACATCCGCCCCAGTCGCCACCAGCGGCGGTGCGCTTCGATGAAGGCGAACCTCACTCGCTCTGCTTCGCGAACCAGGTGGCCGCTTTTTTTGGGGCTTCAGGTTTTCGTGTGGGTCGGATAGCTCGCCCCTGCGGGGAGGAGGTCAAGTCCGCCGAGGTGGAAGAGGATGGCTCGTCGGAACCGCGCTCGGTTGCGGAAACCGCATGCCATGGCTTTGATCTTCTGGATGC
>JBBRLT010000253.1:0-1298 GCA_038231235.1 Terriglobales bacterium | reverse complement strand
GGTTGTCTCTATACTCGCGGTATGGCCACCGCGACAGCACGTGCCGAGGTGCCGCGTACCCAGAGCCGCAAGCTCTGGTACTACGTCGGCCCGGCTTTTGTGGCCAGCATCGCCTACATCGATCCGGGAAACTTCGCGACCAACTTCGAGGGCGGCACGCGATTTGGCTATCAGCTGCTATGGGTGCTGCTGTGGTCGAATGCCATGGCCATCCTGATCCAATACCTGTCGGCCAAGCTGGGCATCGCAACGGGACGCACGCTGCCGGAGAACTGCCGCCTGCACTTCTCCCGCCGCACCGCGATCTCGTTGTGGGTAGCAGCGGAGATCTCCGCCCTGGCCACCGACCTGGCAGAGTTTCTGGGGGCAGCGCTCGGTTTCTATTTGCTGCTGGGGCCGCGGCTGCTGGCCATTGGCATGACGCGCACGCACGTATTGCTGCTGGCTGCGTTCGCATCGGCGCTGTGCGTCTTCGTCATTCTCGCACTGCAGGCCTGGGGCTTCCGGCAGCTGGAAGTCGTCATCATGCTGTTCGTCGTAGTGATCGGCGGCTGCTACGCGGCGGAGATGTTATACATCCGCCCGCACTGGGGGCAGATCGCCTATCACACGGTGGTGCCGATTCTGAATGGCAGCAGCCTGAATCTGGCAGTGACCATGCTGGGCGCCACGGTGATGCCGCACGTGATCTACCTGCACTCCGGACTGGTGCAGCCGCGCCTGGCTGCAGAGCGCGAGCGCGATCCGCAGCTTACCTTTGCCACCCGGATGAGGATGCTGAAGATGGAGTTTGTCGACATCATCCTGGCCATGAACGGCGCATGGCTGGTGAACTCGGCGATGGTTGTTGTCGCTGCCGCAGCCTTCGCCGGAAGAATCAAGACGGGGATGTCGATCGAGGAGGCTCACGCCACGCTGGGCCCAATCCTGGGCCGCGCCTCGGCAACACTATTCGCCGTGGCCCTGCTCTGTTCCGGCCTCTCGTCTTCAACGGTGGGGACGATGGCCGGGCAGATGATCCTGGAGGGCTTTCTGCAGGTGCGCTTCTCCATCTTCCTGCGCCGCCTGCTCACGCTGCTGCCGGCGGTGATCGTCATCGCTTTCGGCCTTGACCCGCTGCGCATCCTGCTGCTGTCGCAGGCTGCGCTCAGCTTCACGCTGCCGTTTGCGCTGATCCCGCTGCTACTGCTGACGCGGCGCGAAAGGGTGATGGGCGGCTTCACCAATACTCTGGTGACGCAGTCGCTGGGATGGGTCAGCAGCGCCATCATCCTGTCACTGAATGCGGTGCTGCTGTG
>JBBRLT010000252.1:0-1299 GCA_038231235.1 Terriglobales bacterium | reverse complement strand
GGACTGCTGCGTCTCAGCTGCTGTCGGTCGCGGGCGCGCGCGTGGGCCAGCTTTGCGTGAACTTCCGCATCTAAGTGCACAACTGCCTCATTCAATCATGGCCCCATCATCACGACCGAATGCCTCGCCATCATCGCCCGAATGTCTCTCGCTGCGAAAACGACCACAACAGCGCTGCAGCACAGCACCGCAGCACACACGCCGCAGACATGGCTGATGCAGCCGCAGCAAGGGGAATACGACGAGAAAGAAGAGAAGCACCGCCCCGCGTGTAGCAGCGGCAAAGGAAGCGAAGAAGAGGCGCAAGCGACAGAAACAGCGGGAGCGCACGCAGGCAAGCCGGGCAAACGGGGCGGAAGGTGCTTCAGCTTGCAGCAACACAACACCGCACTAACACGCAGCAGCCAGCCCCCCGCAGCCACGGCCATCGATGGCCTCCTTGACGTGCGCAATATCGACAACGGACGCAGGTGCTACTGCAGAGTCGGAGTAGGCCGCCGCAGCGGAGGAGCACACGGCGGGGGACAGCGGTGAGCAAAAGGGCTGAAGGCCAATCAATGATGGCTCTTCCTCATCTCGCTGCCTCTCTCTTCCTGCAGACCTCAAAGCTTGCCGCCGCCGCCCCTGGAGTCATTGCGGCTGCTGATGCATGCCGCTGCAATCCGCAGACGCTCCCGCGGGAGGAGGAGGAAAGACGACGACGATTAAGTGCATCATCGTCGCGCGCGAGCTTCTGGCGGAGGAGCGCGCAATCGTTATCGTCGTCGCCAGCACAGACATTGCGGCGCTCCTCTTGGAGGGAAGCAGCAGCACGGCGCACCTCCGCTTCCGCATCCCCATCAACCTCACAGCCGACAGCATCTGCAGCATCAGCGGGTGAGCGGCGGGGACAGTGCGGCAGCAACATAACCAACAACGAGAGCAGATGCAGCAAAAAAGACGGAGGAGAGGGAAGAGATGATTTGCAATCACTTCTCATCACTTCCGCCGCTCTTCCTCCACTCTCCTCACCCATCCTCTCCTCTCTCCTCGCCCTCGCCTCCTCCCTCCTGCAGCCACTCTCCCGAGGCAGCAATCATACGACGGGGGGCGCCGCCACCAAGAAAACTATTAGAAAACGCCCGCTACCCAGGAACAAGGCCAACAAAATCTTAGCCAAACAGGCTCAGATACCACCACGGGCATTGAGACTTGTCCCCTTAATAATGAGGGCTACGGGTCCCCGGAAACGACGGGAACAGCGATTTCCGGTTACACGCTTTTGGGCCTGCCCCGCGCGCGCGCAACCTCCGCAGGCGC
>JBBRLT010000251.1:0-1312 GCA_038231235.1 Terriglobales bacterium | reverse complement strand
TGCGCTTCAAGGAAGGCGACTCCATCAAGACCCACCAGGGCGACTCCCACGTGGTGGATGCGGTCGAGGAAAAGAACGGCCTCATCACCTATCTCTGCGACACAGGCAAGGTGGTGGAGTCCGAGCTCGCGGACACCATCAGCTTCAGCAAGCCGGAGGACCGGTTGCTTGCGGGCCAGGCAGACGAGTTACGCGTGTTTGATCTGCGCATCGAAGGGCTCCAGCGCCGCGCCGCGATGCAGCAGTCGCCGGTGCGCGGCTTTGTCGGCGGCCGCGTGGACCTGCTGCCGCACCAGATGTACATTGCCAACGAGGTCAGCTCGCGGTTGCTGCCGCGCGTGCTGCTCGCTGATGAGGTGGGACTGGGCAAGACTATTGAGGCGGGTCTCATCCTCCATCGCCTGCACACCACAGGTCGCGCCGGGCGCATCCTGATATTGATGCCGGAGCCGCTGATCCATCAGTGGTTCGTGGAAATGCTGCGCCGTTTCAGCCTGCTCTTTTCCTTGTATGACGACGAGCGTTGCGAGGCCATCGAAAGCAACGAGGACAACGCCAATCCCTTCCTGGAAAGCCAGCTCGTGCTGTGCAGCATCGGCTTCCTTGCCGGCAACCCGGAGCGTGCCGCCCAAGCCGCCGCCGCCGGCTGGGATCTGCTCATTGTCGATGAAGCCCACCATCTGGAATGGACGCCGAAGAAGGCCAGTGCGCAGTATCAACTGGTGGAGACACTCGCCGCCAAAACCCCCGGGCTGCTGCTGCTCACCGCGACGCCCCAGCAGCTTGGACCCGAAGGCCACTTTGCGCGTCTGCGTCTGCTCGATCCGGACCGCTACGATGATCTGGACAAGTTCCTCGACGAAGCCGGACACTACGAGGAGGTGGCCCTTGCGGTGGACCACCTGCTGGAAGGCAAGGAACTGACCAAGAAGGACGAGGCGCTGTTCTCCACCAAGTCGCCGCGTATCGCGCAGCACTACAAGGAACTGAAGGGCGGCAACGAAGAATCACGCGCCGCGCTGGTGGGCGAACTTCTCGATGAGTTCGGCACTGGCCGCGTGATGTTCCGCAACACCCGCGCCGCCCTGACCGGCTTCCCCGAGCGCAAGGCCCTGCTGGCTCCGCTGAAGGCGGTGGCAGACCAGGACCCGGTGGACACCAAGATCAAATGGCTGGCCCAGCTGTTGAAGGGCCTCGGCGAAACCACCAAGGTCCTGCTGATCTGCCGCACCCGTGAACTCGCGACCAGCATCCACGAAAAGCTGCTGCACGAGGTGGCCATCAGCAGCGGCGTCTTTCATGAGGGCATGCT
>JBBRLT010000250.1:0-1322 GCA_038231235.1 Terriglobales bacterium | reverse complement strand
GCTTGCGGCTCTGCCAATCGAGGAGGTCATTTCCCAGCAGCACGATCCAACCAGTGGTCGAGCGACGCGTGTCCAAACAGCCTCCCCAGTTGGCGTCAGCGAAGGCGCGAAGAGTCGGGAGCGCAGCTGCATCCGTCCCTTCTCCAGCTCCAGAATTAGCTTTGTTAGCGGCGCCGCTGAACTGCAGCGCGTAGTCCTTCGTCCCGCACAGATACCGCAGAATCATTTTAACTGCTCGCCAGTGAGACTCCCCCGGATTCTGCGAGTACTGCGCGACGTAATTCACCGCATGCGCGAGGTCCGGCCTGCTTGAGTTTGCGAGATAAGTGAGCGCGCCCACGGCGCGGCGGTAGGGCACCATGCGCATCTCGCGCACCTCGGCGTCGGTGCTGGGAGCGCCTGCGCGACTGAGCGGCTCCTGTGCGCCTGGCGCTGCCACCGCCTTGCTCTCGTCGAATCCAAATTCATCCAGCAGCTGCTCGACGTAGGCCTGCTGGTCCAGCCAGAGCAAGCGGCGCGAGCGGTCACGCGTGATGCGCATGTTGAGGAACCAGTCCGCCTCGCCGAGGAATTTGATTGCGTACTTCTGGAAGAACAGCTGCTTGATCTCAGCCCACTCTGCTGCGTCGATCGGGTAGAAAGCAGACGGAATGTCGTCGACGTAAACGGAGAGGATCAGCAGGCGGCCGGTGCGGCTGGTCTTCAGGTACACACACGAGTCGAACACACAGCGAGTGAAGCCAAGGCTGAGCACGAAGGCGTTGAGGTCGGCATGCCACTCGCGGCCAGACTGCTTGAGGCCGTAGAGCGCTCGAAGAAGCAGCCACACGAACTCGCGGCCGCCCTCCTCGAAGCCCTCCGGCTGGCTCATGTACACTGTTTCCTTCAGCTTCGCGTTGAGATAAGCTGTCTCCACGTCCATCAGCTCCAGCGTCATATCGCGAGAGCAGATTAAGCTGAGCAGCATCCGCAGCGTCTTGTAGCGCAGCACCGGAGAGTAAGTCTCATCGAAGTCCACTCCGTGCTGCTGCGAGAAGCCGCGCGCCACCAGGCGCGCCTTAAAGCGGAGCACGAATCAATCCTTCGCTTTCACTGCGAAGACCCACTTGCACGACACGATGTTAACTGGCGCGTCTGGCTTGCGGACGAGAGAGTATGTGCCGTGCGATTTAATTGAATCCAGCTCCGCCTGCATTGCGTTCTCCCAGTACGGCCACTGCTTGGAGCGCTTCGCAGCCTTGACGGTGGCGGGAACTGAAACGTCGCTCTGGCGGATGGAGTTCGGCGCAATAGCTGGCGCTGCGCCCTCGCTGTCTCCTGCG
>JBBRLT010000249.1:0-1330 GCA_038231235.1 Terriglobales bacterium | reverse complement strand
GTGCAGGCTATGCAAATGTGGAAAGCCAACCGCGCTTCCCACATTTACACAGCCACGACTACGGCCGCGAGGTAAACTCAAGGCCAAACCAAACCCGGGAAACTCCAGTTATCAATGGTTGAGAAATCGGGGGCAGGTCAGGACGATGATGCTCGAAAAACGAAATTATAACGACGCAGCTTTCCCTTCAGTAGTCTGATTGTCGAGCCCGGGTGCGCCTGAGGCCGCAGCGGGTTCTAGTCCGCTTAGCTACTTAGGCGAAGACCCATCCCCGGGGCTGGCTTCCGACGGGGTCGAGTCGAGCAGTTTCATTAGCACTCGCTGCTGGTTTAGATCTTCCCGCTCTAACTTGCTGGCTAGTTCCAGTTCAGTAGTGGATTCGGCTTGACGTCCCAGGCGCGCGTAGGACAAGCCTAGATAGTAATGCGCTTCGCTGAGGGAAGCGTCCACCGCGATGGCGCGCTGCAACAGGTTGGTTGCAGCATCGTATTGCTTGCGTTGAAACTGCACTCGGCCCATTCCCAGCAGAGCCCCGGGATGGCGTGGGTCACGACCGAGGGCCCGCTGAAAGTGTTCGCTGGCGTGGTCCAGTTGGGCTTCGCTTAGATCGAGCACGCCCAGTTCCACGTAACTCTCGGTTTGAGCCGGCGCGATTGCAACCGAGCGCTCAAACTGCTGGCGCGCCTCCGCCGCCTGGTGCAGCGCGAGCAGAACTAGGCCCAGGCCGAAGTGTCCGCTCGCGTCTTCCGGACGAAGCTGCACGAATCTCTGGAACAGCTCGCGAGCTTCCTCGTACTTACTCAATCCAATACGAGTGCGGGCCAGGGCGTAGATGGCGGATGTGTCTTCCGGCCGCGCCGCCAGCACTTGCTCGAAGGCAGTCGCAGCGTCGGGGTACAGTGACATGCGCAGCGCCACCATGCCAAATTCGAAGCTCACTGCAAGATCGTCAGGCGCAGTCTTGCGCGCCCGCAAAAGCAGCGACAGCGCTTTCTCCGCCTCGCCTTGAGCGGCTGCGGCGCGGGCCTGGCCGCGAAGCGTAGTGACCAGCGCGGCGCGCGTATCAGTGCGGGTGGGGTCGAGACGGACGGCGGTCTCCAACTCGGGAAGCGCATCGTCGGGGCGTTGGGCTTCAAGATGAAGCAGTCCCAGGCTGGCGTGTGCGCCGGCATAATCTGGCTGGAGCTCAATCGCCTTGCGAAAAAGTGCTTCGGCGTCAGCGGTGCGATGTTGCTGGGCGCGCACAATCCCCAGCAGATTCAACGCACGATACTCTTTGGGACTGCGGGCGATGACGGTTTGCAATTCGGCCTCAGCCCCCGCCAGGTTG
>JBBRLT010000248.1:0-1336 GCA_038231235.1 Terriglobales bacterium | reverse complement strand
TCAGTCCCGAAGCGTTCGAGCGACACTACCAACAGCAACAACAGCAAATGGAGCCGATTGCGGCTTAATCTACCCTCCACTAAAATGGGGGAGGATCAGACCTCCTCGCGCGATCGAGCATACCGCTGGCGGGAGGCGGCGATCACGGTGTCTCGATGTGCCGAACGCAGCGCTAGCTCCTGTACACCAAGGGATGGCGCATGGTACAGCGAGAGCAACTGGGACGACGGCGACCAAGCGTGCAGACCGCTTTCACGGCGCAGCAGATGCAGCACTGGATTTTCCTGCCAGCGAAACGCCGATAGCCGTCGTAGTCGCGCGTCCGTCTTGCCGGGTGAGAGGTGCATCGCCTGCGCGAGTTCATGAACCGTCGGCAGAATATCGCCGTTGGGGGTGACGAAGGTGAGCACGAAGAGCAGGCTCTTGAGCTCTTCGGCGGGTAGCGCGTGCAGCAGACCGCAGGTGCGAAAGAAGGGCGTGAGCTCCACTGAGGCTGCCGGAACGAAGCTGCCTGCCCTATCTTCTCCTCGCTTGTGCAGGCGTACCACAAAGGGACGCTCGGCAGAAGCGTCCGTCCGTGCGTGTGCTGGAGTATTTCCGTTGTGAGAGGAGAAGGGCGCAGCATGCATAGCCAGAAGGAGTGAGGGAATGAAGCGAGCTACCACCAGGAGAGGAAGAGCACGCAAACCAGAAGCAGGCTCTACTTATGCAATGGCGACGCCTTCGTCGGTGCGGCAATACGCCGGGCGTGCAGCAGTGCTAGTTGCAGTGGTGCAAGGGATGTATGCAGCTTCTGGCGCTCGGCAGATGGGAGAGCTATCCTTTCCAGAGAGTGCAGATGCTTTGCCAACAGCCGGGCAAGCGGCACAACCTGAGCGAGCTGTTTCATGCGACGCTTGCGAAGGCTCAGGCGTCGGGAACGTCCTGTCCTGACACAGGCGGAACGGGCAAAGGCGTACGTGGAAGTGAAATAGCCGCGGTAGGAGAAGTCGGGTGCAGCAAGGGAAGCAGGCATTGGCAGCAGTTAGGAGATAATCGAGACGCCTGTACGCTGATCTGCCTGCAGTTGGCTGGAGGGCGCTGCGGGAGTGGCGGGCTGTGGCAAATGCAGCAGGCACAGCCCTATGACCAGACAGCCGAGTACCAGGAACAGCCTGTCCTCTGCCTCTGAGCCGGTGACGAAGCGCCGCGCAGGCGCCAGCAGCCAGAGGCGACCGGCGCGTGGCCATCTGGGAATACCGGTTTTGGTGCAGGCATCGAGGGCGAGATGGCTGGCATAGCCGAGCCACAGCGCCAGACCGAAGAGAGCAGAACCGAAGGCAAGCCCGAGCAGCAG
>JBBRLT010000247.1:0-1343 GCA_038231235.1 Terriglobales bacterium | reverse complement strand
CCGTTGGTAAAACCCCTCGGCACTGACCCACCTGCTCTTCTCTCCTCTGCTTCCAACATCCAGCACCTGCCGCTTGCCATGCCAGCAAGCCTGCCCCCGCCGCGCTTGGCGCGCTACCCGTACTTCATTGAGCGCTTACACCCCAGTAGCCCTTCAGCCCGACATCGTGCGCCGGGAGATCAGGCTCGGTGAAGCTGCTTGAATCTCATCTCTGCATAGAGCGCCGCCGCGCTTCAGACGCAGGCCGCCACCGAAAGCGCTGCCGTCGGATCCGCAGCGCATTCAGGCGCACAAATGCCGAACACCCAGCACCGCAGAATGCGCAGTGCTTCGGGCTTTGCACATCGGTGTCTCGGAGATCACGCTGGGATGAGATAGTCTCGGCGACGCTCTGAATCCGATGGGCCGCGCAGGGGGGCTGGCTGGAGTCAACGGGCTGGACGGAAGCCAGTGGTTCTGTGAGCCGCCGTCGCTGACGATACTGTCGCTGCCGCTCTCGATGCCGCTGCCGTCCCTGCTCGCTCTGCTGGTAATGCCGGCCGGCCTCACGCCTCCGCTCCCGTCGCGTCAGGGCCGCGCACTCCTCGGAGCAGTACCGATTGCCGCGATCGCACTCCCGACAGATCGTTACCTGCTGACGACACCGAGCACACATGAAGGCACGGCCCGCCTGATGCTCAGCTTCTCGGAACCGCGAGGCTCTGGTACGGATACTCATGGTTGTGTTCAAAGGCGAAATCTATCAAGCTCGGCGAGAGCACGCCATCTAAATCCCACCCAGTTCCAGTACCGGCATGCTCCAGGACCTCGTGCTGGTGGTGGGGCACTCCCGCTGCGGTGCCTCAAGTCAGCTCGGCCGGCGCTCAGCGGACCTTGCTTTCTCTCCCCGGACGCCGTCTCCATCACAAACTCCACCATCGACCCTGCCTATGGAGTAAAAATGTTGCATTTGTTCAGATTGACTTTCAAGAAAATATTTCTAACCACACCTTGATGCGTCACCAAGTATCCGGGGACCAAGGGGGACGAAGGTCACGACCGGGAACCCGACTCCGAGTATGCGACGGGCCTCCCTAGATTGACCTGATTGTTAGATCAGCTTTGGAGGTCGGGGCTCTGCGCGATCATCACCGGATTCCAGCGCTTCTTGCGCCCCGGCAACACACCTGGGTGATGCAGATCACGCACAGAGTCGGCTGAGTCTGTTGGCAGGGGGTATGAAAGCGCGCAATTTCGGTGAAGAGCGCGAGACGCAATCGGTGCGGCACTGCACGGACTTACAGTGGCCACTTGGGGGCGCAGCCCTCCGATCTGAGAGATCGAGCATTTTGGAGCAGCTCTTT
>JBBRLT010000246.1:0-1343 GCA_038231235.1 Terriglobales bacterium | reverse complement strand
GGTTCTTGTGCAAACTTCGTGGCCCAATTGCTGGCAGTGAGGGGTGAGATGAGGCAGGGGTGGGGATGATTATGGACGAACCAAGCGCTGGCGGGGATGCTTTGAAGGATCATTATGGCCGGATGCTGGGGCTCAAGAAGCCCTGGTGTGTGAACGATGTGAAGTTGCTCATCAGCGAGAAGCGATTGGAGATTGCACTGGGCTACGCAGAGGGGGCGGGCTTTGAGTGTCCCCAGTGCGCACGGCTCTGCTGGCTGCACGATCATGCGCCGCAGCGCCAGTGGCGCCATCTGGATGCGATGGGTTTTGAGACGCTGCTGAGCGCGCGCGTGCCAAGGGTCAAGTGCCCGGACCACGGCGTCTGCACCGTCGCGGTTGGGTGGGCAGGCGCCCACAGCCGGTTCACCCTGGCTTTTGAAGCCTTTGCCATCCAAATCCTTCAGGCCTGTGCTGACATTCAATCCGCCGCCGAACTCATCGGCCTGCCTTGGCGCAGCTTGCAGGGCATCATGGACCGGGCGGTGCAGCGCGGGCTCAAGCGCCGTGAACTGGAGGGGCTCGATGCCGTCGGCTTTGATGAAAAGAGTTTTAAGCGCGGCCAGAGCTTCATCTCGCACATGTGCGACTTGCGCAACCCACGCGTCATCGAAGTGGTGGAGGGGCGCGATCAAGACTGCGCGCGCCGGCTTTGGCAGAGCCTGCCCGAGGCCGTCAGTTCACGCGTGCTTGACGCCACGATGGACATGAGCGCCGGCTTCGCCGCCGCCGCCAGGATCGAGGCACCGCAGGCACGCATCACCTATGACAAGTACCATGTCGCCAGCCATCTGAACAAGGCGGTGGACCAGACGCGCCGGGCTGAACACAAGGCGCTGAGCGCCGCCGGGGATGACACCCTCAAAGGCCGGCGCCACCTGTTTTTGTACAATCCAGAAGGCTTCAGCGCCACCCAGGCGCAGGACTTTGAAGAGCTGCTCAAGGTCAATCTCAAAGCCGGGCGCGCATGGGCTTACAAGGAGTTGTTCACGCAGTTCTGGCAGCAGCCTGACCGCGGGAGCGGGAGGCAATTCATCGCCGACTGGTGCGCCAAAGTCCGGCGCTCCCGCCTGGACTCAATGAAGAAGGTGGCCGCGATGATCCAGCGCCACCTTGACGGCCTGCTCAACTACTTTGTGAGCCGGCTCACCAACGCCCTGTGCGAGGGCTTCAACAGCCGCATTCAACAACTCAAGTCTGCCGCCAGAGGCTTCCGCTCCTTCGCCAACTACCGTACCCGCATCCTCTTCTTCCTGGGCTCTCTGGATCTAGCAATCACCCCCAGCCACTAAATCCGCAGGAGAACC
>JBBRLT010000245.1:0-1363 GCA_038231235.1 Terriglobales bacterium | reverse complement strand
GGCCATTCCGCTGATTGCGATAGCAGGTGGTCTGGCGGGAATGATTGGTATTCTGGCGGTGCTCATCCTCGTCGGACTGCTCAACGTCTATTACGACCAGCGTCGGCGCTGACCCCCAGAGATGGCCCTCTGACGCGCCAGGATGCCCTACAAACGACTTTTGGCTCTGCAGTAGTGGCTCGCGTTCACGCCCCAGGGCGATGGCCTGCGTGACGAGCCCGGCCCGCGCATGAACAAAGGAAGTGCTGGCACACGCCAGTCGCCCGTCAGCAGTCGAATACCGACCAGCAGATGTCGTTTCGCAACCGCTGATCGTCCAAGACAAGATCGCGAATCGCATCCGGCAGCTGGTCGCGCTGCCAGCGGCATTCGAGCCGGCCGGTACTCTCGCCCTCGCCTTCAGGCGCAGCCGCGCGCGCGGCCTTGATCGCGTAAGCTGCGGCGCCGAGCTCGTGCGCGGCGACGTGCGCGACCGCCGCCGCCTGACCGGCAGCATACGCGGCATGGCGCGCCGCGCCTCTCAGATCCCTGGCCGCCGCCATCGCATGGCCGGCCGCCGCGCGGGCCTGGGACATCGTGATCTCGCCGCGCACCCATGCCCGAGCCTGCTCAATTGCGTGACGCGGCCGCGAGTCCATAGGCTTCGCCGCCTCGAAGAGGTGCAGGACGTGCTCCGCACACGCGGCCGCCCACAAGGCGAGAAGGTGATGGTCTGAATCTGTGAGCGTCCCACCGCGGCGGATGGTGATGAAGCGAGGGTCACGATCTTTGGGGAGGATCATGCTGCACCTTTCATTTCACGAACACAGATTTTAACATTCCTAGTACCTTACCAACTAAATATTGATGATGGGATAGAGATGGCGTAGCTTGATACGGGCATCCTGTGCGGTGAAGTGCCAATTGATGGTAACACGCGCAGCGTTGCGCTTGTGCTCCCAAGAGGCTATCTCCTTAGCCAGCGTGTCTTGGTCTCCGATGCGCCTGTTCAGGCACTGCCCATCCAAAGCCGCCAACTCTATCTCCGCCATGTTGAGCCAACTCCCATGTTCTGGTGTGTAGTGCCATTCCAACTTGTCGGCTATGCGCTTGGCCTCTTGTGGCGAGAAGCACTCGTACAATACCCATGGTCCGTGCGTGTTCAGGTTGTCTGTTACCAGCACCACCATCTCTGCATCAGCATACCATTCGTCTACTATCACTCGCAACTGCTCGGCAAAGTCCAATCCTGTTCGTCGCTCAGTGACCCTCACTCGCCTCTTGCCAATTAGAGGCTCTACTGCCATGAAGATGTTGGCTGTGCCTTCCCGCTTGTACTCATAGTCTTGCCGCTCTACATCTCCTGGACGCACAGGCATCGGCT
>JBBRLT010000244.1:0-1364 GCA_038231235.1 Terriglobales bacterium | reverse complement strand
TGCTGGCGACCGACGGCCTGCAGCTGCGAAGCGGCACGCACAAGCTGACCGCGCGCTACATTGGTCCCTTCCGCGTGCTAGGCACCGTGAACGATAACGCCGTGACACTGCAGCTGCCGCCGCTGCTGGGCGCACTGCATTCGACGTTCAACATCTCACGCCTCAAGCCGTACCGCGACGGTCGCACACTATTCCCGGACCGCCCACAGCGCTACACTCAGCCGCCGGCCGTCGAGTTCGATACCAATGGGGCCGCGAGCTACCAGGTGGAGTGTGCAGTGGCACAGCGTGGCACCGGCGCCCGACGCGAGCTGCTGGTCCGCTGGAAGGGATACGGCGCCGAGCACGATGAGTGGAAGCGGCGCAGCGAACTACTCCGCAGCGCACCGGATGTGGTGGCGCAGTTCGAGGCCCAAGCGATGGCAGTCTAACCGCGCATGGCACGGGAACTCTTTGGAGGACCAAAGCCGAGCTGAGCGGGGAGGATGTGACAGGCGCAGTGCCTGTTACGTACGAGGGACAACTATCAGGAGGGGGAATCTGATGCCTCGTCCGATGTACTTGTATGCAGGGCTAACTTTGCTTCTCTGACTGCCTCGCGCTATCTCCTCTGGATCGCGAGAACGAAGCGCAGAGAGAAAAGTCGGGCGCCCGACTTTTCTGACTGTGCGGTGCACGTCAATTGCCGACCGCGTTTTCTTTGCGGCTCGCGCTTCGTTTGGCCGTTGGCTCAACGGCACTTCTCGTTCGCCCGCTCGTACTGATCATACAGCGTGCAACGTAGCTTCACTAGCCTCACCGGTCACATTTGGTTTCGGGTCCCAGTCTCTGCCTCCGCATGCTTCCTGCCGCCCCGCCCGCTGCCGCTCCCGTCGGAGCGCAGCGCATCCTCAGCATCCGCAAGGTAGGCGGCGGGTACCAATACGAGGTCAAGCGGCATGGGCAAACGGAGACGTCATGGGAAGCCGCGTCGCGTGTGCGAAGGGAGACGCCTGCGCTGGTGGCAGACTTCGAGCAGCAGCAGCAGCAGCAGCAGCAGCAGCAGCAGCAGCAGCAGCAGCAGCAGCAGCAGCAGCAGCGCGAGGGCGCCATCGACGTCTCCGACGACAACGCTCCTCCGGCTCGCTCGGGCGCACCCAGCGACGACAGCGAGATGCGCGCGCAGATGGCCGCGCTGATGCGGATCGTGCAGCAGCAGTCCCAGCAGCTGCAGCAGCGACAGCACAGCGCTTCAGCGGCCGCAGCAGCCTCGCCGCCAGCAGCCTCCCCGCAGCCGGCGTCGCGCTTCGCTCGCAAGGAGCCGCGCGCGCAAGACCTGCGCGAGTACGATGGCGCGTCCGGCCTGAAGCTGGACGAGTGGCTCC
>JBBRLT010000243.1:0-1365 GCA_038231235.1 Terriglobales bacterium | reverse complement strand
TTTGGGCAGGGTGTGTGAATGCATTAGCGTCGCTACCGTATATGCAATACGGAAAAAAAAAACGGTATAAGCAATTGAAGGACTACGCACGCCCACAGCTGGGTGGTGCATTGCAGGAGAATGCGAGCGTGATGCAGGAGAATGTGGGGCTGCTGAATCGGCTGGACGAGGTGATGGCGGACGTGCACCTCCTCAGCCAGGACAACCACAACTACAGGCAGCAGGCAGAGAGCGCCGAGGCGGTGCGCACCCCCATCCCCCTCCCCGCCTCAGCCACCAACCAGCTGTGACTCTCTTGACATCTGTACTGGCCGCCCATTGCGCGTTGAAGCGTTTTCGGGGCGAGAAGCAACTTATTTTGAACATGACAGATTCGCGCGAATGTATGGAGCCCTCTTGTGCGTCTGAATCTTACTGCAGCACGTGCAGCATTTCAGAGCAGCCCCGTGAGAGTTCAGTCTGCAACGCGAAACACTATGATGTCCACGATTACCACGAGCGTGCGTAAGCGGACTCTATGCGAGGTCGCGGGCACAGCTGAGTGAAGTGAGGTAAGGTACACACATTCGCGTGCATCGGACGCCGTGTGATGCCGCGCTAATGTGCGGCATGCACCCTGCTGTCTGTATAGTCCGGCTGGACGGGAGTGTATTAGCGGGGCCTCCAGGGTGCCTTGCAGTGGCTCATCGCAGACCGCAGATGGTGAGGCGCTGCTTGCAGGCGGAGCGCAACAAGGCGGACCTGGAGATTAAAATGGTGAATCTGCAGACGACGGCGTCGCAGAAGGACAAGGCCGCCATCGCGGCGTCCCATCGCGAGGCGGCCGCCGCCAACCAGGTGCAGGAGCTGATGCTGCGCTACCAGGGCGCGCTGCAGGAGCTGGCGGCGGCCAACGCCGCCACCGCCGCCGCCCACGCCGCGGCGCAGACCGCCGAGCGGCAGGGCATGCAGCTGCAGCAGAAGCTCGCTCTCAGCGAGAACAGATGGTGCGCGGCTGTGGCTGCGGAGCCTGCCGCGCGTGTGTCGCGCAAGCGCGCTTGGAATCACCTCTGTGGGTGCCGTCGCATAGTGAAAGCGCAGCGCGCGGTGGACACACACACGCGCAGCGTTGTTGCATACGCAGGGCAGAGCGGTGTAGACGCTTGCGCATGAATGATAATGAAACACTACTCAGCTCGTGATGCCGATTGTTTCGTGGAGTTCGATTTCGTGGTAATCTGAAAGGCTGTGGGTTTTAGGTGCCTTTTCTGCACTGGTGTCCAGCCGCCGCCTGGTCAATCTGCTCACTGCATAGACCTCTGCTCTAGCGCGTCTGTAATGGCGTGGTTAGTGGCCGAGCGCTTATTCGTCGAATGGTATGAGCCA
>JBBRLT010000242.1:0-1372 GCA_038231235.1 Terriglobales bacterium | reverse complement strand
AGCACGCTACCGCACTCTGTACCTTCAAGCGAAAAGACAGATGAAGGGCGGAAGGGGCGGCCATGCGTTGCGTACGGTGCGGAAGCGGGTTGCGTCAAGTTCCAGCGCACGCGCGGGGTTGCGCCAAGTTTGGGAGCATGAGGTAGTCGCCGAGGGCAGCGGGGATCGCATGAACGGGAAGGCTCCCGCAGCCTGACTGGCTACGCCGCCTTGAGCATCGCCCGCAACTCAACCAGCCGGGCGCGAAACTGCTCCCGCTGCACCCCGAGCGGGATCGCCTCGTTCATCCTGGTGCGGTGCCGGAGGTAGTCGCGCAATTCATCGTGGGCGGAGCAGAAGCGGGACGCCGAAGGGAAGCTACCGAAGCCGCGCATCGGGTGGTAGCGCCCCTTGATGCCTCTGTGGTCTTGCTCCATGCGGTTGTTCATATACCGGCTGCAGCGGTGGACCACCCCCTCGCCCAGCGTCTCCCTGATGGCACGCGGGTAGGCGTCGTGCCCATCGGTCGTCACCTGCTCCGGAGCATGGACCACCACTTCGAGCGAACGGGCGAAGAAGCGCTTGGCGGCGTCCATATCGCGGTGTGCACTGAGCATGGAATCCACCAGGTTCCCATCGGCGTCGATGGCCCGGTAGAGGTAGCACCAGATCCCCTGCACCTTCACATACGTCTCATCCGCGTGCCACTTGACGCCGGCTTTGCCGCGCCGCCTGGCCCGCAGCTGTGCGGTCAGCAGGGGAGCGACCAGGGCTTCCCAGGCGCGCACCGTCTCGTGGCTGAAGACGAAGCCCCGCTGGCCGAACATCTCGGCCAGGTGGCGCAGGCTCAGCGGATAGCGCAGCCGCCAGAGCACCACCAGGAACACGATGTCCGTGGGCGCGCTCAGGTCGTTGAACGGGGTGCGGCTCCGCTCGTTGCAGCGCCGCTTGCACACCGCACAGCGGAAGGTCCGATAGCCCAGGCTGGTCTTCTCGGCCTGCTCCTGGATGCGGGACGACTCGCAGTGGGGACAGGGCATCGGCACGCCTCCTCTATGCTCGCTACGCACTCGAGCATACCAGGCGAAGGGCACTCCCGCCGCGCGTGCGCTGGAACTTGACGCAACCCTGGCGCGGCCTCCCACGACTGTCCGGACTGGGCCAGCATCGACTGGCACCAGGCGGAACGGGCGGTGCGTCGGCTGCAAGCTCGAATCGTGCAGGCAGGGCAGGCGGGCAGGTGGGGCAAGGTGCGAGCCTTACAACACCTGCTCACCCACTCGTTCGCGGCCAAAGTCTTGGCCGTGCGACGAGTGACGGAGAATCATGGCAAACGCACCCCTGGCGTGGATGGGGAGGTCTGGACCACGCCGGAACAGAAGATGGCAGCAGT
>JBBRLT010000241.1:0-1400 GCA_038231235.1 Terriglobales bacterium | reverse complement strand
TCCGGCTGTAGAGCACCTCTGCCTCTGCCAGGTCACCCTCGACCCAGGCTACATTCCCGAGCCCAATCAGCGAAGCGGCTATGCCGCGCGCATCATCACATTCCTGGCGAAGCGCCAGACCCTCGCGAAGTAGTTCGCGCGAACGCGCATAGTCACCGGTGTCGAAAGCCAATTGTCCCGCGCCGTAGAGCACACGCGCATGCAGAGGAGACGGTAGTCGCGAGGCGTGCAGAAGAATCTCCCCGTACCAGCGCAGCCCTTCGATGAGCTGACCGCTGTTTGTCAAGAAGCGCCAGAGGGAAGCGACGATACGAGCACCATATTCCAGGCCCCAACTCTCCGATGCCGCCACGCACCGGCGCAGCGCGGCGCGCAGATTGCCCTGGTCCGCATGCAGACGCGCCACCCACGCAGCCTGTGCCGTCCCGGTCAGCTCGTGCTCGGCTGTTTCAGCCAACTGGAGAAAATACCGCACATGCTGCTGCTCCAGGACGGCCAACTCGCTTTCGGCCTCAAGGCATTCCCAACCAAACTCACGGACCATCTCCAGTGACTGAAAGCGCATCTCTCCTTCGTCTGTCTCAGTTACATGTAGCAGGCTCTTCTCCACCAATGAGGAGAGCCCTACGAACGCATCCATGCGACCGGAGTTCACCACCGGGCAGACGGCTTCCACCGACTCCAGACTGCAACCCCCCACGAACACGCTCACCTGCCGGAACAGCTCCCGTTCCGCTGGAGCCAGCAGATCATAACTCCAGCCTATCGCCGCTCGCAAGGTACGCTGCCGCGCCGGCAGATCCCGGGAGCCACTTGCCAGCGGCAACACTCGCTCAAGACGAGCCAACAGCGCCGCGGGTGAGAGCAGCTTGCAGCGTGCCGCAACCATCTCGATCGCCAGCGGCAGACCATCCAGCCGCACGCACAGTTCCGCCAGCGCGGGCGCGTTTTCCGAGGTGATGCGGAGGTCCGGGCGCACGGCGCGTCCACGCTCGATGAAGAGGGCCACCGCACCGTATTGCGACAGTGTGTGCATATCTCCCAATACCCCCGAGGGCACCGGAAGCGGTGCAACAACCAGTTCCTGCTCTCCACGTAGACGCAGCACCATCCGGCTGGTTGCCACTACGCGCAGCTCCTGACAACCCGCCAGCAGTCTCGCCACCTCCGGCCCTATCTCCGGTAGCTGCTCACAGTTGTCGAGCAGCAGCAGTACCCGCTTCCTGCGCAGATGTGCCTGCGCGGCCAGCCAGGCGGGTTGCTCAGCGGTTTCCCACGCGCCCACGACCTGCGCCACGGCCGATCCCGCCAGCCGAGGGTCGCTGATAGCAGACAGATCCGCGAAGTACACCCCGCCGGGGTACTGCCAGGCGATCGCTGCCCCGGTCTGCAGCGCCAGG
>JBBRLT010000240.1:0-1419 GCA_038231235.1 Terriglobales bacterium | reverse complement strand
TGTGGTCGACTTCTGGAAGGCGCAGGGTGGCGCGGAATATGTCGAGGCCTTCCTCGAATCGCCCAAGGACGAGAAGGGCCGCGAACTGAACTCGGAAGACGGCAACGAGGACGACAACGATCCGCTGTTCAACGATGCCGTGCGCCTGGTCTTCGAGTTCGGCAAGGCATCGACCTCGCTCATCCAGCGCCGCCTGCGCGTCGGCTACGGCCGCGCCGCGCATCTGATTGACATGATGGAACGCGACGGATTGGTCGGCCCCGCCGACGGCTCCAAGCCCCGCGAAATCCTCAAGAGCCCGGACTGGATCAACGAGATCGAATCGTCCATGCGGTAAGCAGCTCCTGCCTCTGCTCTTCGCAGTTATCCGACGCATCATCCGTGCAGACCCCTTGACTCGTCATCCCGACCGGAGCGGCGCAGCCGCGCAGTGGAGGGATCTGCTTACCTAACTCGTCTATGGAATCCGCAGAAAACAGCAGATCTCTCCACTCCGCTTCGCTCCGGTCGAGATGACAAAGGCGTATCGGCATAGCTTCGGGCGAGATGAAGAACAAGCCGAGGCCGGGTGCCCCCACGTCTCGCTTTTGAGACGTGGGCTCTCTGTCTCGTCGGGTACTCTACGCTAATCCGCACCCCGCAGCTTCAGCCAGTCCTTCTGGTAAGCAAAGCTCACTCCCAGCAACAGCACACCCAGCGTAAGAAAGCTGACGATACGATAGCCCTGGCTCAACTGACTGGTATCCATCACGAAGACCTTCACGATGGTGACCGCGAGCAGCACCAGCCCCTCCCAGCGCAGTAGTGCGGAGCGGCTGCGGAAGCCAGCAACCAACGCCACCACGCTGGCCAGCAGAAACCACGCCGAGTAAGTGAATTGCGCCGCCATATCGCGCTCCTTCACCGCGCTCAGATAGTCTCGCGACCCGACTGCCGCAGCCAGCGGCTGCGTCCACCACCAGGTGTGAATCTCCAGCCCGCCGGCAATCACTACCAGCAGTCCCGCTGTCACCTCGCCCCCCCGCGCGAACCGATTCCACCAGCTCGTGCCATCGCCCGCTCTCGCAGCGCGGCGTGCCAGACGGGCGCAGAAGGCCATCACTGCCGTCGCTACCGCGAAGCTCAAAAAGCGCGTGTTCCAAATGACCTGCGCCTGTCCCACCGCTGCATCCGCAGCCAGCGACCCCAACCCCAGCAGCAACGCGCCTGCAGCCAGCACTGGCATCAGCGGGGACCGCATGCGCGTGGCCAGCCATACCAGCGCCGCGCCCTCCACCATCCAGCCCACCGTCACCCAATGCCCATGCACCGCCAGCGGAATCGCCAGCGTGAAAAATGTAATTGCGATCGCTACATGCACATCTGCCAGAACTCTGCCGCCGGACGCCGCGCTTTTCATCCAACGCCGCAGTCCCAGAT
>JBBRLT010000239.1:0-1434 GCA_038231235.1 Terriglobales bacterium | reverse complement strand
TGCTGATGGTGTCGTTCAGGCTGGCTTCGATGGTGGTGTTGGCCTGCTGCGCGCGGCTGAGCAGGCTGCGGGGTGAGGCGACACCGGCGCCGTCTACGGCATGCTGAAAGCTGAGTCCGAAGCCGTTAGTGTTCTGAAAGAATCCCTGCACCCCAGCGTAGTTGCTGTTGAGCGCAGCCGTGAGCTGATCTGCGTTGAGTGAAAGCGTGCCATCGCCATTGAGCGAGAGACCGATGTCCGTGATCGATCTGAGCGCGGTGCCGGCCTGCTGAATCAGCGCGCCGGAGAGCGTCTGCTGCAGTGACGAGAGCACGGGCGAGCCATAGAGGGGCTGTGCCTTGCCGCTCGCGTCCTTTCCCTCCTGCGCGTTCAATGCGGAGACCACCGCGTTGTAGTTCTTAACCAGGGTGGCGACGCCGTTGGTCACACTCTGGGTATCGTTGGCGATCTCCACCTGTACCGGATTGACGGAGACGCCGAGCAGTTGAAACGTAACGCCGGAGAGTACATTGCTGACGGTGTTGCTGGCGCTGGAGACGGCAACGCCATCGACGGTAAGCTGGGCATCCTTTCCGGTCTGGCCTGCGGTGAGCGAGAGCGCGGACCCGGTGGTCGCATCCGTGAGCGCGGCAGTATCGATGCTGATCTGGCCGGCTGCTCCGCTGGCCTGGCTGATGAGCGAGAGCCGCGAGCCGCTGCTATCCGTGATCACGCTGGCTGAGACGCCCGCGCCGGACCGGTTGATGGTGGCGGCGAGACCGGAGAGCGTCGCGTTCGCGGGGTCGACGCTGACGGTCTGCGCGACGCCACTGCCCGTGTGCAGGGTCAATGATCCGGAGAGCGTTTCCGTGGCTGCAATGGCATTCGAGGCGAAGGTCGAGGTCTGCGCCAGTTGCTGCACCGTAACGGAATGGCTTCCGGCGGTGGCATTGGTGGCCGCGGAGAGCAGCGCGAGGGTATTGGTGTCGGAGCTTGAGCCCTGCTTGCCGGAGAGAATGCCGGCGGGGTCGGTGAGTGATTGAATGCTAGTGGAGAGGGTCGAGAGCAGGGTGCCAAGATTGGAGATAGCAGTGTCCTGCGATTGCAGATTGCTGAGCTGGGCTTTGTAGGGAGTTTCAGTGCTTTGCAGCTGAGTGACGATCTGCGTCACTGTGCTTGCCACATCGATGCCCTGCCCGCTGCCAGGTGCGCCAAAGCTGAGTCCGATGGTGCCCACGGGTGCTCTCCTGCTGTGCTTTGGTGTGCCTTAAAAAGTGCGGGCGGCGTGCATCGTCACCGCCCGCGAAGTCAGGATGAAGTGCGGTTTACTGCAGCAGCTTCAGCACTGCCTGCTGGGTGCTGTTGGCCTGCGCCAAAGCGCTGATGCCGGTCTGGGTGAGGATCTGGAACTTCGACAGCTGCGAGGTGGCCTGGGTGTAGTCCGTAGCCTGCACC
>JBBRLT010000238.1:0-1461 GCA_038231235.1 Terriglobales bacterium | reverse complement strand
TTGACAGTCCGATAAACGACTCCGAGCCATGAGCAATGAGCAGCAACATGATGTGACGAGACTGCTGGCCAAGATCGCCGATGGCGACGGTGCGGCGACGGGCGAACTGCTTAACGCTGCATACGCAGACCTTCGAGCCTTGGCGTCGGTGGTGTTTGGAAGTGGCCAGGCGGGCCACACGCTGCAGCCCACAGCGCTGGTCAATGAGGTCTGCCTGCGGATGCTCAAGACGCCAAACCCCGGGTGGAATGATCGCAAGCATTTTTTTCGTGCCGCGGCCAAGGCGATGCGCAGCGTGCTGACAGATTATGCGAGGGCCAGAAATGCAGACCGCCGCGGCGGTGGTGCGGTGCGGGTGTCGCTGGATTCATTGTGCCTTGAGGCGACTTCTGGGGCGGTTGACAAGGGTGCTGCGCGGGTTGAACTTGTGGATCTGGTGCGACTGGATGATGCGGTTGCGCGTCTGACGGAGTTTGATGAGCGGATTGGCCAGGTCTTTGAGCTGCGGTTCTTGGCGGGGCTGACGGTGGAACAGACCGCGGCCGTGGCGGAGGTTTCGGTGCGTGCGGTAGAGCAGGACAGCCGGTTTATTAGGGCATGGCTGCAAAGAGAGCTGGCGGCATGAGCGATGGCACGCGTGACAGGGCGGCTCTTACGGCAGCGCAGTTTAAGCTGGTGCGGGAGGCGTTTCGTCAAGCCTTGGAGGCTGGTGAGGCAGAGCGTGCCGCGGTGGTGGCCACTGCCACTGGCGGAGATGAGCTGCTTTGTGCGCAGGTTATGGAGCTGCTGGGTGCCGATGAGGCCGCCGGCGGTTCAGCAAACGTGGGCAGTGCGGGCGAAGGCGGGCTGGTGCAGCGGATGATGGCTGCTGAAGGCACTGATGTGGCCGGCGGCACAGCGTGGTGGGGCACGGCTGAGTTGAGCGAGCAGGTGCCGGAGCGGCTGGGGCGATACCGCGTGCTGCGGCTGCTGGGCAAGGGCGGTATGGGTGTGGTGTATTTGGCGAGCCAGACCAACCCGGACCGCGAGGTGGCGTTGAAGCTGCTGCGGCCAGACAGCGCATCGCGCGGCTCACGCGGGCTGCGGGGGCGATTTGCAAGAGAGATCAGAGCGCTGGCGAGGCTCGAGCATCCGGGCATTGCGAGGATTTATGATGCGGGGGTAGAGCAGGCGGCGGGCGGGGAGATTTCGTACTTTGCGATGGAGTATGTACGTGGACCGGAGCTGACGGCGTACGTGCAGAAGGAAAACCTTGGTGCAGCGGAGTGTGCGGCGCTGATGGCCAGAATCGGTGATGCGGTGCAGCACGCCCACACGCGCGGGGTGCTGCATCGAGATCTGAAGCCGGCGAATGTGCTGGTGTGCGGCGGAGATGGAGCCGCGGCGGATGGGAGGCAGACCGGAGAGGGGGGCGCGGGGCGCAGCCGCGGCGGCGGAACAGCGACGAACTGGGAAGGCGGG
>JBBRLT010000237.1:0-1489 GCA_038231235.1 Terriglobales bacterium | reverse complement strand
GGAGGAGGGCTGTTTAGCGCCATTGAGCACGAGCAGGCCGTGGCCGCCAAAACCACCGGCATCCTCAAGCTGCGCGACGTCATTGCCTGGGAGAGCTTCCGCCCGCTGCTCGAAGAGCTCACCGGCTACGCCACGCGCGACTGGAGCAAGGGCGGCAAGCCGCCCTTCGACCCCGTGCTCATGTTCAAGGTGCTGGTGCTGCAGAAGTTCCACGGGCTCAGCGACGACGCCACCGAGGAGCAGATCTTTGACCGCACCAGTTTTAAGAGCTTCCTCGGCCTGCGCATCGGCGACGACATCCCCGACGCCAAGACGCTCTGGGACTTCAAGCAGCGCATCGAAGCCGGTGGAAGCGAAGGCGGCCGCCAGCTCTTCGAGGCCTTCGGAGCCATCCTTGAAGGCAAAGGCCTCGTTGCGCGCGAAGGCAGCATCGTGGACGCCAGTTTTGTGGAAGCCCCGCGCCAGCGCAACGAGCGCGAGCAGAACCAGCGCATCAAGGACGGGCAGCGCCCCGAAGAGTTCGACCAGAACCCCTCTGTGGGCCGCCAGAAAGACAGCGAGGCACGCTGGACCAAGAAGAACAACGAGGTGCATTACGGCTGGAAGAACCATCTGAAGGCCGACCTGAAAACCAAGCTCATCCTTCGCGGCAGCACCACCCCCGCCCACGTGCATGACAGCCAGGTGTTTGAAGCACTCCTTGATGACAAGGACCAGGCCGTGCTCGCCGACAGCGCCTATCACAGCGAGCAGCATGAGGCGCACCTGATCAAACTCAACGCGCAGGAGTTCTTGATGCGCAAAGCCACCCGGTCCCATCCGCTGAGCGAGGCCGAGAAGCAGACCAACCACACCATCAGCCGGATGCGGGTACGCGTGGAGCACATCTTTGCGCGGATGGCACAGATGGGTGCAGACCTGTGTCGAAGCATAGGACTTAAACGCGCCACCCAGCACAACCACCTCGTCAATCTGGTTTACAACATGGACCGTTATGCCTGCCTGACCCGTTAAAGGCCTGCAAGCGCCAACCCAGAGTGCCAAAAGCCACCAGATGACCGCCCAAGCGCCCAAAACCCGACCCCATCAGAGCAATCCTGACCGAAATCCAGACGATCTGGAGAAGAGCAAGACCGCAAAAAACTTGTTTTTAACAAGCAAAAGCCCGCCTTGAAAAAATACCCCCTTATCCAGAGGTGCCCTTGAGCTGGTCGGTCGGCGGACCTGGCAAAAAGGCCGTCTGCCACTGGATGCCATCGCCGGAGAGGAGAATGACACCACCACTGCCGACGGCGACATACTGCCCCTGGGCCTCCGACCAGATCACGTCGGCAAGGTCATTCGTCACGTTCGAGACTGAAGCGGACCAGTTGGACGGGGAAGTGGCCGTGACAATGGCACCGTGCCTGCCTACTGCCACCATGTTCGCCGTGCCGTTCACCGCGATGGCCGCCAAGTTCTCCGACTTGCCGTTGGGCAGGAGAAGTTT
>JBBRLT010000236.1:0-1496 GCA_038231235.1 Terriglobales bacterium | reverse complement strand
GCCACACGCAGATTGTCATGCTCCCGCTCTAACACGTCGGTCCACTTTCTCTGCTCCGGGCCACCGATTAGTTTCGGCTTTACTTCCTCAGCCAGAGCCAGAAAGTAGTCACAATGGCGCGCCTGCACCACCGCTTTCTCGCCTCCTTCCTGCAGTCTGTCTCCGCCGTACTCGCGCAGGCTGTCCAGCATCCGAAAGCGCATCTCCCCTGCCTCTTCAGCCGCCAGCACGAGGGAACACTCCCGCAACTGCGCCAGCAAGTCCAGCGCCAGTGGCTCCGCACACACTTCCTCCGCTGCCTCGCTCGTCCACCCTCCCCGAAACACCGACAGCCGGGCAAAGAGGCACTGCAAGTCGGGAGCCAGCAGAGCATAACTCCAATCGATGGCCGCTTTGAGCGTACGATGCCGCAACGCGACATCCTTCTTGCGGCTCACCAGAAAGTCGAAGCGATGCGCCAGTTGCAAAAGCATCTGTGAAGGTGTCAGCACCTGCGCGCGGGCCGCGGCCAACTCCAGCGCGAGGGGGATGCCTTCCAGACGGTCGCACAACTCGGCCAGAGCAGCCGCATTGTGGTTGGTCACCTGAAAATCGGGACGCACGGCTTGCGCCCGATCCACGAAGAGTTGCACACTCTCATACAGAGTAAGGGTTGAGAGGATATGGCTGCCCTGGGGCGTGGGCAGGGTGGGAACGGCAAACTCGCGCTCGCTCGATAGTCCCAGCAACTGCCGCGACGTGACCAGCAGGGTCAAAGACGGAACGCGCTCCAGGAGGCTTTGCACCACAAGCGCGCCCTCTTCTACCAGTTGCTCCATGTTGTCGAGCACCACCAGCGCAGGCTGCCGCGACAAGGCTTCCACCACCTGCTCCAGCGGCTCGCTTGTGCCCGAGCGCGGCAGTCCCAATGCCTCGACAATCTCGCTCAGCAGCAATCCGGCATCCGAGAGGTCGGCCAGGGGCACGAACCAGACGGCGCCTGCAAGCGGTTCGACCAGGCTGTGTCCCACTTCCAGCGCAAGCCGCGTCTTGCCGGTGCCTCCCGGCCCCGTCAGTGTCACCAGGCGGGTTGGCTCCGAAAGCAGCAATGTGCTCAGCGTGGCGATCTCGGTCTCGCGTCCGAAGAAGCGGGTGAAAGAAAGCGGCAGATGGCCGGTATGCGCCCGGTCGGCGCGCAGAGGCGGAAAGTCCGTATGAGGCCGCGCGGCCTCCTGCACCTGGAATACGCGCTCGGCTTGGGGCACATCGCGGAGGCGGTACAAACCCAGATCCCGCAGATTGACGCCAGAAGGCAAGTCCCGCCGCAGCAGGGTGGCAGTGGCTTCGGAACACAGCGTCTGCCCGCCATGGGCGGCCGCCAGGAGGCGCGCGGCGCGGTGCAGGACTAAGCCCTGATAATCCTCGCCACTGACTTCAATATCGCCGGTATGCAGCGCCATCCGCACCCGCAGCGGCCGGCCAGAGAGGGACGGTTCCTGAGAGGCAAGCGCCTGCTG
>JBBRLT010000235.1:0-1500 GCA_038231235.1 Terriglobales bacterium | reverse complement strand
GCTCCATCTGAGGATGTCCTTCCGGATGTTCCCTTTGGACAGAGGATGAGCGAGCTGGCCGGGCTACCTTGCAACCGTCGCAAACACCTTTGGGTAAAGCTCTTTTCCCTTCGAAGGCGTTTTGGTTCCTGCCTTTCCCGCACTTTACCGCGCGAAGGTGGTTTCCTCAAAGCAAACGCCGTGTCGAAGCAAAGCCCAGATGGCGGTGAGCAGCTTGCGGGCCAGTGCGATCAGCGCTACCTGGGCCGGCTTCCGCTTTTTCAGCCGCAGATACCAGGCTCGTACCGCCGGCGAGTGTCGCGCCGCCACCTGCGCCACCTGCAGCATAATCCACCGCAGCGTGCCCGATCCATGATGGCCGATCCCGCCGCGCTTCCTCTTGCCCGCCGACTCGCGCACCGACGGCGTCAATCCAGCATAACTGGCCAGCGCCCGCTTACTGCCGAACCGTTCGATCTCCCCCACCTCGGCCAGGATCACCATCGCCGAGTACGACCCGATGCCCGGCACCGTCTCCAGCCACTGCGCCCGCGCGTCCTGCTTGGCCATCTCCTTCAGCGCCTTCTCCTGCTCGGCGATTGCCTCCGTCATCTGATCCACAATCCGCAGCCACACCTCCACCACCCTACGGCCCGCCGGACTCAGCCCCAATCCCGCCAGCCATGCCCGGCCCGTCTTGCCAAACACATCGGCGACCGGTTTCTGGAAGCCTTCCTGATGCAGCACCGCCTGCAACTGGTTCTTCGCCTTGGCCCGCTGCTGGCCCAGCGTGATGCGTAGCCGCGTCAGCAGCCGAGCCTGCTGGGTGGATTGGTTCGCCATCCACGCCTCCGGCAGCAGGTCGGCCCGGGACAGTTGCGCCAGGGTCTCGGAATCCACCTTGTCGTTCTTCAGCCGCGCACTCGCAATCGCCTTCATCCGCTGCGGATGCACCATCACCAGGCGCTCGGCCTCGGGCTGCACCGCCCGCGCAAACGCCGGCCAGAACCCGCTCGCCTCCATCACCACTTGCCGCGGCGCTGGCACCTGCCGCAGCCACGCCCGCAGCGCCGCTCCCTGGTTCACTACCTGCCCTTGTCGGCAAGTCTTGCCGCTTGCATCTACCGCCGTTAAATAGCAAAATCGTTGGTGAAGATCTACTCCTACATGGGTCATGGTCTTCATGGCGTACCTTCCTCGGATGGAATATCTGTGCTTCGAGCACGTACCAGAAAGGTACGCCACTCTTCATCCCATCTGAGCAAAGCGAAGGACCTGCTGCTCGTCGGCCTCCATCCCGATCGATCCAAGAGTTTACCCTGTGTCCCCTGTGGTAAAAGGTCTTATCCGCCATTACTTGCCCTGCATCCCCTCTGCGACCACCGGACGAAACCCCGCCTCTCCCAAACGGCTCGCCACCGTGTCTGTTCGGTCCACCACGCGTTGCATCAATGCCGCCGCGATCGCCATCGCCAATCCCCCGGCCACCACCGCCGCCATCCGGTTGTTGTGCAGATACAG
>JBBRLT010000234.1:0-1515 GCA_038231235.1 Terriglobales bacterium | reverse complement strand
GAACCAGGCCGCTCGGGAACGCGAGCAACGTCGCCAGCAGATCCTGGCCGCCCTGCGCGGCGATGCCGACACCATTCTTGAGCGCATGGCGGATGAACTCGTTGACCTGCCCGAGGACAAGGCCTTCGGGGCCATCGAATACACGCTCAGAGACCTCGGACACCGACTCGCCTCCCAAGCCCATCAAGCCAGCCTCGACGCTGGCAAAAAAAGGGGTATGCAGGTTCCAGCATCGTCTGCCCGCACTGCCACGCCGATGCTCGCTTCGTCAACTACCGGCCCAAGACCTGGCTGACGGCTACGGGCGAGGTGACAGTCCGCCGCGCCTACTACCACTGCTCTAGCTGCCACCAGGGCCATTGCCCCTTCGATGCAGCCAACGCCTTGCAGTCGGACCACCTCAGCACCGGCCTGCGTCCGCTCGTCTGCCTGGCTGGCACGCTGACCTCGTTCCGCGACGGGTCCGACGACCTGCTGCGGCGTTTCTGCGGCATACGCCTGTCGGCCAGCGTGGTCCGGCTCGCTACGGAAGAAGCCGGTCGGCGGTTGCAAGAGCAACAGCGTCAGGGCCGGATCGTCGTGCCGGCCAAGCCAAAGGACTGGGACTTCCGGATCGAGGGGCACTCGCACACGGCGGCCTTCCTCGGCCTGGATGCCTTCAGCGTGCCGATGCAACTCTCCGGCGGCAAGAAGGCGGAAGGCCATCGGATGCTCTACACCGCGACGTTGTACACACCCGACAAGAGCCAGACGCACTATCTGGTCGATTTCGAGTTAGAAGCCCTCGCGCGGCAACTGCGTGAGGCGAGTAAAGCGCTGGGGCTGGGCAAGGCCAACCAGGTGGTGGCGATCAGCGATGCGGGGAACGGACTGGAGGAGGCGCTGCGCCGGCATTTCTGGAAGGACATCACCTGCATCCTGGACTGGTATCATGCCAGCCAGCACCTCCACGATTACGCCAAGGCGCTGCATGCGCGGGATGCGACCGCAGCCGCGGCGTGGGCCAAGCAAGCGAAGGAGGTGCTGTACGAGCAAGGGGGAACAGCGCTGCTGGACTATCTGCGTCAGCAGCCGGTGGTAGCCGAGGAGATGGTCGCGGAGGAGTTGCGGAAACTGGTCGGGTATTTCGAGAACAACGAGCACCGCACGGACTATCCGAGCTATCGGGCGCATGGCTGGGACATCGGCTCAGGGCCGACGGAGGCAGCTTGTAAAGTGGTGGGAGCGCGGTTGAAGGGAAGCGGGATGCGCTGGCTCGAAGACGGAGCGGCCGAGGTAGCGCCGTTGCGGGCCCTGTATCAGAGCGGCACCGCCGCTTGGGATGCATTCTGGGCTTTGGCTGCGTGAGCTTTACCTACGATTCCCAATCACACCCGTCCTCCGCGTTCTTTCCCCCCAGATCCGAGGAATCGCTGCTATCAGAAAAACGCACTAGAATGCGCATGTCGCTTGATTCCCATTTGCGCTCTGGGTATACTTCCTCTGAAAGCGCATTATCATGCGCTTTTCAACAGG
>JBBRLT010000233.1:0-1515 GCA_038231235.1 Terriglobales bacterium | reverse complement strand
TAACTGCTGGGGACGTCGGTACATACCGGCTCGAATATAGGTTAGGTAGGCGATAGACTTGATACTACCATCATACTGGGGGTGCGTCAACAGATAACACAAGTGTAAGAGTTCAGAAGTGGGGTAACAGAGTTTATGGTGGGGCGGGTAGTAACTGGAGGCATGCGTCGAAGGGGTTGAGGTAGCGCGCCGTCCATGTGCCGAACAGACTCGCTAACGCCATGTGCGTCGCGCTGCCCTCTCCGCTGCGGCTGCCTCCACTGATCTTCCGCCCGATCACCAGCGGGCGCACGCTCCGCTCCGCCTGATTGTTGGTCGCGCTCAGCCCCTCTACCAGCACGAATTGGAACAACTCCTCCTGATGCCGCAGCAGCCGCTTCGCTAGTGCCTGACACGGATGCTTCCGGACCATCGCATACACGCGGCCTAGCTCCTGGACGCGGGTCACCAACCGCCGGTACAAGGCCTCCCGCTGCTTGGGCGTCAGCGCTGGCTCCTGCCGTTGCCGCTGCTTGGCCAACTGGTACACCGCTCCGACCTGCACCGCCCAGCGCCGCACCGCCACATCCTGACCAGGCTGCTCCTTCAGTGCATGCAGATCTCGCAAGAGATGCGCCCAACAGCGCTGATGCGGTCCCGGTATCTGGTTGTAGGCCGCGTAGAAGTCCGTCACCAGATGGCCTCGAAAGCTGCCGCCAAGCACCTCACGCGCCACGCGTCCGCTGCGACTGTGGTCGTAGTGGTACAGCCGCACCGCCTCAGCTCCTATCGTGCTGAAACTCCAGATGTAGCCGTTCTGTCCCGCTTCGCGCCAGCCGGTTTCGTCGGCATGCACCACCGGGCTCCCACGGAGCGTGTCCCGCAGTCCCTGCAAGTTGGCAGACCCGTGTTCAGCAACCGCCTTCAGCAGCGCGACAATGGCTCCGCTGCTCAGATGAAGCTGGTGAATCATGGCAAGATAGCTGCGGATCTGACGGACGGGTAAGCGCAAGCTGCTGCGCAGGTAGGCAATCAAGCTGATGAGGCGCACACCGAAGCGCCGCTGGCCGAGCACCTGCCCCTCGAACGAGACGTGGGGCGTGTGCCAGCGCTGACACTGACAGCAATAGCGCTTGAGCAGATGATGCTCGGTCACCACCACGGGAGCGGGAGGTGGAAGGTCCACGACCTGACGACGGCGCGCGAGACTGCGACCAGACAGCGTGCGCTGGCAGTCAGGACAGCGGTCAAGGGCATGGATGACGACCTGGGTCGGAGGCTCGAAGCGCCGACCGCGATTGTGCTGGCGGTCGCGTTTCTGGCGAGGCTTCGGCTCACGACGGGGCGTGTTGGCTTTGACAAAGGCGGGCGGCTCCGGCGGGCGCTGCTCGAGTTCGGCAATGCGGGCCTGTGCCGCGGCGAGGGCCACTTCCAACGTCGCGATGCGCTCCAGCAGGGTCTGGAGTTGAGCGCGGAGGTCTTCGTTCTCGGCGCGAAGCGGTGTTTGGTCGTTCGCCTTCATCCGGGCACTAGACT
>JBBRLT010000232.1:0-1530 GCA_038231235.1 Terriglobales bacterium | reverse complement strand
GTAACTACACAGGTGCCCAAGCAACTGGCAAAGGCTCCCCTGCAAAGACCGCAGCCAGTGCAGCCAGCATGGAATGCCCCTGTTTGTGCATCGTGGACAGATAACTGCGGATGCGACAAAACGAGGTCGCACCATCATCGCTGCGAAACGTTCCGGCGATCTTTTGCTGCACTTTCACCATGCGAAGATCCCGCTCCGCCAGGTTGTTCGTAACGGGCACAGCAAGGTCGTCGAGAAAGGCCAGCACCTGATCTGCCCGTCGCAACAGGTCATCGAGCAAGTTCTTGGCGGCACTCTGTTTCTGCCGCCCACCACGTTTGATCGCCGCTGCCTCGACAGCAGGAGGTTGGGCCGCATAACCGCTCATGAGGATCTCGAAATAGTCTGTCACCCACTCGTCTCGTTCCAGGGTCGGCACGCAGCGGGCACCCTGCCGACGCCACTGCTGGGCGGCGTGGTGCATCGCAAGCAGATGGTCAGCCATCGCGGCAGCCCACGCTTGTTGTTCCTGTTCGCCCAAGTAGAGACAATCTCGTCGCAAGTGTGCCCCACACCCACTGTGCGTCTCGGCATATTTGTCATAGCTGATCCAGCGATCATGCATCGCCCGTCCACGAAAGCGTGGCCAGATGCCAATGTCATCCATCGCTTTCCTGCCTCGCTTCTGATGCCAAGCCAAATGCGTCAGCCAAGCTGTACAGTTCACATGCAGCCAGTGCAGTTTGCCTGCGATGCGCACTCCGGTTTCATCTCCATGCTGCAAGCGACCCACACTCAGCCAATCGGCAATCTTCTGCACTGTGGCCGCCAGCCGCTCCGATGCCTTCTGCACCCAGCGCAGCAAGGTTCCTTGTGAGAGATGACAGCCACAGACTTCCTCGAGCACTTCGCAGGTACGTGCCATCGGCACCAATTGTCCCTGATGCAGATATACTGCCAGGGCTTGCACATTCGGCCCGTACTGCACCGGTGCCAGTGCCTCCGCCGGAAAGGTGCCCACATTCTGTTGCCCGCAGGCCGGGCAGGGGACTTCCTCCACGCGATGCTCGCACACCCGTAGCCGCATCTCTGGGAGATCATGCACCTGTCGGCGTTCTTTCACCCGGCCTGCCACTTCCTCTAATGGCTGCTGACAGTGCTGGCAGACCACCGGCCGATGCCTTACTACCTCATCGGGTTTCTCCACCGCCAAGAGTGTGCGACCCGGATGCCCAGCTTGCCCTCCTGGCTTCTGCTCGCTCTTCTTGCGCAGGCTGACTCGCTTGCGTCCCAGTCCATCACTCGACGGAGGCTTGCTGCTAGTGTGGCTATCCTTCGCGAGTTTCCCCTCCACCTCGCCCAGCCGTCTGAGCATCTCCTCCAGCATCTGTCTCAGTTGGGCGTTTTCCGCTCGTTCTCTCGCTAGCTCTCCCTCAAGTCTGCTGCTCTTCGCTCGTTCTGCGGCCAATTCCTTCTTCAGTTGTGCAATCTCTTCCTCTGCCGTCATGCCCTTAGTTTAACAGCCTTGGCAACCCTACCTGTGCAGTTACC
>JBBRLT010000231.1:0-1530 GCA_038231235.1 Terriglobales bacterium | reverse complement strand
TCCCTGGATGATCGCGCTGGCCGTCATCGGCATCGTCTACGGCGCACTGGTTGCGCTGGTGCAGTCCGATCTCAAGCGTCTGCTGGCCTTTGGCACCATCTCCAGCCTCAGCTTCTGCACCCTGGGTATCTATACCTTCGCCATCAACGGCCTGGATGGCGCGGTCTTCCATATCCTCAGCGAGTCCATCTCCGCCGGCGCGCTGCTGGTGCTGCTGGGCATCACTTACGAGCGCTATGGTACCTATGACATGCATCGTTATGGTGGGCTGGCTGCGAAGGCGCCCCGTCTGACTACGCTGTTTGTCATCACGGTGCTCTCGCTCATTGGCCTTCCCATCCTGAACGGGTTCGTCGGCGAGTTCCTCGTACTCTCGAGCGGCTTCGCTACCAGCCACCTGTGGGGAACGCTGGGCACCGTCGGTGTGATCCTCAGCGCGGCCTACATGCTGTGGATGGTGCAGCGCGTCTTCTACGGTCCAGAGTCGCCCTTGATCCATCAATCCACAGCGCGCGATCTGGTCGCGCGTGAGCATCTGGCTCTATGGCCCATGGCGGTGTTGATGCTGGTGATGGGCGTCGCTTCGCCCTACTGGATGCGTGCCATCGATCGTGGCATACGCGCGTATAGCAATGCGCCCGCGTCCGCGCACCCTGCCGGAGTCCTGGCATCGGGTGAGTCGCAGCCAGGTTTGCAGGTCGGCGTCCAGGAAGGCGAGGCGCAATAGCCATGAATCTTTCGCGCATTCTGCCTGAGGTCATTCTCACCCTGGCCGGCGTGCTCATCATGCTGATCGATCCGCTGTTTCCGCGCTCGACAAACCGCAGGATCACCGGCTGGTTCAGCGTGCTCGCGATGCTTGGGGCGCTCGCCGCGAGCCTGTGGCAGCTCACACTCACCCCCGGTCAGGCCTACTTCGGCGTGGTGCAGGTGGATGCCTTCAGCATCTTCTTCCATGTGCTGATCTGCGCGACCGTACTCGTTGCGCTTCTGACTGCCATCGACTCTGTTCGTCCCGGCAGTGATGGTGCCGCCCCGTTGGACATCGGCGAATACTTCGCACTGATCCTGTTCGGCACCGTGGGCATGCTGCTGATGACCTCCGCAGTCGAGCTGCTGCTGGTCTTCATCGGCCTCGAGATCTCCTCCATCTCCACCTACATCCTGGCCGGATATCGCAAGCGCAGCGGCAAGAGCCCCGAGTCGGCCATCAAGTACTTCCTGCTTGGGTCGTTCGCCACGGCATTCTTTCTCTACGGCATCGCACTGACCTTCGGCGCTACGGGAACCACGCGCATCGCCGCCATCGCGGCTGCGCTGCCGCACACCACCACGCCCATCCTGGCGTGGACGGCCATTGCACTCATCCTGATCGGACTTGGATTCAAGGTCTCTGCCGCGCCCTTCCATGTATGGACGCCGGACGTCTACGAGGGTGCGCCATCGCCCACCGTCGGACTCATGTCGACTGCGCCCAAGGCCGCCGCATTCGCCGTTCTGCTGCGCGTCTTCTATGGCGCCTATCCGTCG
>JBBRLT010000230.1:0-1542 GCA_038231235.1 Terriglobales bacterium | reverse complement strand
CAGCACCTTCTGCCCGTCCCGGCGCACGCCAAGCACAACCAGCAGCGAGATGTTGGTCGCCTTGCGGTCCAGGCGCACCCGCACGACCGTGCCATCGAGAATGAGCCGGACCACGTCCTCCCCGGCCAAGTCGCGCCCGTTTCAGGCATCCCAGTCCGTCTTGACCTTGCGCCATCGCGAAGCGATCCCCCGGAGGGAGATGCCGCGAAGCGGCATCAAGGGTGCGGCTCACCACGTCCTTGCCCACCGCACCGCCGAACAGAGCGGCCAGCGCGCGCTTGACCCGGCGCGTGTTGGTCCCGGACAGGTAGGCGCCCGCGATCAGCGCCTCGACCTGCTTGGTCATCCGGGCGTAGCGCGGCAGCGGCGCGCTGCGCCACTCCTGCGTGCCCCCTTCCTCGGCCGTCATGCGCGCCCGAGGCACGCTGATCTGCACCGGGCCGAACGATCCCAGCAGCTGGCGCGCGCGCGTCCCATTCCGGTAGCCCCTCGGCGCCTCCGCATCCCGCTCGTAGCGCCCGCGGCCCAGCGCCGCTTCCAGCTCCTGCCCGATCAGCTCTTGGATGAACCCGCGCACCATCGCCGCAGGCGATCCCCCGGAGGGAGATGCCGCAAGGCGGCATCAAGGCTCCCGGATGCCCGCCTCGATCGGGTCAAACCAAGCTTCCCCCGCAAACAGCATCGTGCCGTCTGCACCCGTCTTCGTGCTATTCTCTTCCATGGCGTGGTCTCCGCCGGCGCTCGAACGCCGGAAATGGTTCGTTGAACAAACCAGAGACTACGCCACCAACCTATTTCCACCACACTCGCGACGGCACCAACGTGAGCCAAGAACTGATCGTCATCATGTCAGCCACTACAGCGACCCGCCTTGCCGCCATTGACCTCAACAAACCTTCACGAGCAGACTTCGAAGGATCAGCCGCGACAAAACGTCCGGTCTTCGCATGAGCAGGCCTGTGGCGATCCATATAGCGGGTCTCAGGCCTGGGAGGACCAGTCCATGACGCGCATGCATCAAGCAGTTCTTGCAACACTCGCCTATTCTCTCGTCCCTCTCTTCCCGTTAGAAGCGCAGGTAGCACCTAGCACTTGGCCACGTTGCATTCCGGAGCGGGATGGCCAGCAACTTGGGCAAGCAGGCTCGTTGTGTGAGTGTGGCTACGAACGAGGGGGTACGATGATCGGCAAGCCGCCGGGCTGGCGATGGGCCTGCGACATCCTGCGCTCTGATGATAGCAATCTCGACAGCCCTGCTGACACGTCTTTCAGTCGGCAATCGTTGCCACCCGGATTTACCTATGCTCCCCAAAACGGAGCCGGCCTGCAGCCGACGCAGCAGGACCAGTCATTCGGGCAGCCATACGGCATGCAGCAGAGGGGACCCATGCCGTTGTTTGGGAGACGCCGCTGACCAGCCTAACTTTGGTTGCAGTAGCGCACAATTCTGATTGTGCGCTACAATAATTAAATGGAGCACGTCAGAATTGTTGGTATCTCGAATTGCTACAATTACCATATGGTCTTGAGCAACCATGCGGT
>JBBRLT010000229.1:0-1550 GCA_038231235.1 Terriglobales bacterium | reverse complement strand
CGTCCTGCTGGCCTGCCAGTTCGACCACGCGGCGGCCGCGCCCTGGCTGGTCGCGATAACCACCCCGGCCAGCACAAGCACAACTCTCCAGTCCCGCACACCTCTGCGTGCTCGCATGTCAAGCTCCCCCCCTTTCTCCCGGCTCCTGATATCCCGAAGCATAGACAAGGCAGGTACTAAAGTCAATAGCCCATAGGGTCATTTAGTTCTCAGGAAGAAGGGAAGGAGAGTGGATGAGGTAGGCTAGCCTCGTGTGTATCTGTATAGTGCAGCGAGGTGCTCCATGAGCAAGCCGATCCGTCCACTCGTAGACGTTGTAGCAGAGATTCCCGATGTGCGACAGGCGCGCGGCAAACGGCATTCGCTGCGCGCGGTGTTGCTGTTGAGTTGTGCGGCGATGCTGTGTGGGTACCGCAGTTACGGAGCGATCGCCGAGTGGGGGCGTAACTATGGCCCCGAGATGCTGCGGGCGCTGGGGTTCACGCGAGCCACAGCACCCTGTGCGGCGACGTTGTATCTGATCTTCAAGCGGCTGGATGTGACTGCGCTGGAAGCCGCTCTGGGCCGCTGGGCCGAGGAGGTCCTGGCGGCCCTGCCCGCAGAGGAGGGAGAACCAGAGGTGCTGGCCATTGATGGCAAGACGCTGCGGGGGAGTCGGAAGCAGGGGGCGCCGGGCGCGCATCTGCTCTCCGCCCTCAGCCATCGGCTGGGTGTGACTCTCGGACAAGAGGCGATTGCCACCAAAAAGGGAGAGCAGAGCGCCCTCTACACGCTGTTGACGACTCTTTTGATCGAGGGACGAGTGCTCACGATGGATGCGTTACACACCTCGCGACGGGCTGCTCGGACTATCCACGACAGGGGCGGCTTCTACGTGATGATTGTCAAGACCAATCAACCGCAGCTGTATGACGACATCGTCACCGTCTTCGCCGAGCCGGAGATGGTCGCGGACACCTTCACGCATGCCGAAACGCTGGACAGTGACCACGGGCGTGTGGAGCGGCGGCGCCTGACGGCCAGCACCGCTCTGATCGGCTTCAGCACCTGGCCCGGATTACAGCAGGTCTTCGCGGTCGAGCGGCGGATCATCACCAAGAGAACCGGTGAGTGCCGCACCGAAACGGTCTATGGCGTGACCAACCTCCCCGCGCAGCAGACCACACCCGATCATTTACTGCAGTATGTGCGGCAGCATTGGCACATCGAAACCAAGAGCCACTGGGTCCGCGATGTCACCTTTGATGAAGATCGCTCGCAGGTACGCACGGCGGCTATTCCCCAGACGCTGGCGGCCCTGCGCTGTGCCATGATTGGTCTGCTGCGCTGCGCGGGCGCCACCAATATTGCCGCTGCTTGCCGCTACTATGCGGCCCAGCCCAGGGCGGCTCTCGCCCTGCTCAGCCTCCCGCTCCAGAACTAAATGACCCTGAGACAGGTGGTTGGTGATGGTACGCGCACGCTCCTCGGCTGGCGTGAGGTTACATGCGGGTGGCATGCGCAGCCGATGGCCCTCCTCATCGGATTCAACAAAAGCATTGCAGTCTTCG
>JBBRLT010000228.1:0-1550 GCA_038231235.1 Terriglobales bacterium | reverse complement strand
GGGTGATTACATGCACTGCGCCCATGCGGGGACTCGAGTGCTGGTCTGCAGGACCTGCCGCGGAGTCCAAGACCTCACGCAGTTGTACGCGGTACAGCAGGCCTTGCTTCCGCAGTCGTTTGGCGACGGCGCAGGACATCATGTTGACTGCAGCGTCAGCGACTGGGGCACGAGCGCGAGCGTGCGCATACGGGCGTTCGATGCCGCGCAGCTGCCCGTTCACCACGCATTCGAGCGTGGTGGTCGTGCGTGTGAATCGCACGCAAGCTTCATGCGGTCGCAGAAAGTTCTGCCCGAGGATGCACCCCAGACCGCTCGGCAGAGCGCGCACCACATGCATCTCGACCGGTACGTCTGCGTCCCCAATCCGGACTGGTAGGCGCGTCACACCTAAGACGCGTTCAGCAGGGCCGTTCACGCCCGTGAGTTGCATGGCGCATGAGTGGACTTTAGCTCCGCGCTTCTCCGCTTCTGTCACGGTGATCACACTAATGCCCGCACCCGTGTCAATCAGCGTGCGGGTGGATTCGCCCCCGACATCAATGTCAAACGTGCAGTACAGCGAACTGCCGAGATCTGAGTCAAGAGCGTGCACAACTGTAACGTCGGCGCCAGCGCGATGATCAACATGCGCAGTGTCAGGCAGCACCTCACTGCGGTACACATCAATCCAGGGGCACTCGCGCACTCCTGGCTTACGGAATGATGCACATTTCGTGTAGGACTGCAGGTATGGTTGCCATAGCTTGCGCAATTTGTGCTGCCTAGGAACAAGAACTGCGCTACTCGTGCTAAGCGGTGCTGTAGCGTGCGCGCGTGCGAGTTGAGACAGTGCGTAGCGCAGGTCGTCAAGCTCGACATCTACGACCGCGTGATGGTGAACAGCAGCAGTGTTCAGCCGGCTCAACTCATAGCAAGTGTGCTGGCACGGGGCTGCAAGCACGCTAAAGCTCGAAACATACAGTTCGGGCTGGCTCACCTGGTTGTGCGAACGGGGGTAAGAGGCGTCGCTCCGTCGCACAGTTGGCTGCCTGGCCGGCGGAGCGCGAGGCGCCTCTCCCGGGACCCGCAGGGGCGGCATGCGCTCCTTGACTCTGGCCAGGTACTCCTCTCTGACTTCCGCCTCCAAGTCGTTCAGACCTTCGCAGCGAACGAAACTGCAGTGGTTTGCAACCGTCGGCGATGTCGTCTTGTCGCACAGGACGCAATGTCCAGCGCTCCGACGCTGCACCGCAATTGCGGGGGTGACCAGTCCCATCTCAACGGCCACCTGTGCTGGCGCTGGCAGAACTGGCCCGTTTGCGCGTGCGGGCGGCGGTCGATCATCGCCACCGGCGTTGCACGGCGCGCTGCCTGCGGCGCAGCGTGCGGCCTTGCAGGGCGCTCACGCGCAGGGCGATCTGGTGGCGGTGGGGCGCGCTCGTCCGGGAGCCACTCACGCGAAGGACGTCCTCTAGCGGGCTCCTGGAGATGACCACGCTGGTCCTGCGAAGGCGGCGCAGCGCGTGGGGCGTTGCGTTGCTCGTCACCTGCACGCTCGGGTCGCCGCT
>JBBRLT010000227.1:0-1560 GCA_038231235.1 Terriglobales bacterium | reverse complement strand
GATAAACCAACCTACAAGAGTCCGCTCCACTATGAACGCTGCTGGTATGGCTTGCAGCGTGCGGTGCAACTGGCACGGGAAACGCAGCAGCCGCTGGTCATTTGCAACGGCGAAGCCAGCACCATCGTTGGACAGCACTTCGGCGTGGCCGCCTGCGCGGTGACGGGCGGCGAGAAGAAGGAACTGCCAGCTCCGCTGCTCGACGAACTGAAAGCCGTGTATAGCGGCCTTGTGCTGGTCGCCTTCGACTGCCTGGACAAAGGCGCTGAGGCCGCTCCATACCTGGCTGACCAACTCTGTGCAGTGGGTTTCGAGGCTCGTGCGATAGACCTGAGACTCGGCAAAGGTGGTGATTTGGCCGACTTCTGCCGCTTGCATGAATACGACGCTGCCGCCGCACTTTCCAAGCTGCCAGCAATACAAGCCAGCACCACGACTGCTGCCCTTAACGCCCCGGCTGCTGCACCACGCTGGAACTGGATACCTGCTGATGACCTCGACACGCTGCCGCCTATTCGCTGGCTCATTCCCGACGAAATCCCGGAGCAGGCGCTGGTCGTGCTGTTCGGGCCAAGCGGCGCGGGTAAGTCGTTCATTGCCCTGGACTACAGCCTGCGTATCGCTCAGGAGCATCCGGTGCTGTACATTGCGGCAGAAGGTCATCGCGGCTACGCCAGCCGCAAGATCGCCTGGTGCAAGCAGCACGGCCTGGGGTCAGGTCAGTTGTACTTTCCCGATAACAACCTGGTGGTGGCGCTGCTCGATCCGCAAACGGTGCAGGACTTCATTGACAGTGTTACTCCCCTTCAACCCAGGCTGATTGTGTTCGACACACTGGCCTGGTGTATGACCGGTGGGGATGAAAACTCAACAGGTGACATGCAGCGCCTCATCACCCACTGCCGTCAGATACAGACCTGCACCGGCGCAACCGTGCTGCTGGTTCACCATACCGGCAAGAATGGCACTTCAGAACGCGGTTCCTCGGCATTACGGGGTGGCGCGGATATGATGCTCGAATTGACGAGCGATGATGACCTGGTGACGCTCTCATGCAGCAAATCCAAAGAAACGGAAGGCTTCGAGGATCGGCATCTGGCACGGCTCATCATCGAGACACGGCCTGATGAAACAAGCTGCGTGTGGATACCCACGGAACGGGTCGCCCACAGCAAAGCCGACAAGCTGACGCGCCAGCAGCGCGATGTGCTGGAAACACTGGCCTCGCCGCTGTTCCTTGAAGTCGGCGCACGCTTCGCACAACTGGCTGATGCGCTGCCTAATATCTCCCGCTCCGGACTGTATAAAATCCTCAATCGGCTGATGGACTCACGCCTGGGCTACATCGCACAGGGCAAGAAAGGGGAACCGTTCACCATCACCGAAGCAGGTAAAGAGGCGCTGTCACGCGGCGCGAAGGGGACAATCACAGCCGAGTCTACGCTGTCTACAGCGAGTCTACCGGAGTCCACTTCGGTTCTGAGTCTACAGTCTACGCTGTCCACACCCCCTGTTGGGGGTGGACACGTGAGACACGAGACAGATGAAACAGCCGCCGCT
>JBBRLT010000226.1:0-1569 GCA_038231235.1 Terriglobales bacterium | reverse complement strand
TTTCACGATCTGCAGTCTCGCTGCAACTTCGCCCCGCGCTACTGGGAGTTCTACCAGCGGGTGAACCAGCGCTTCGCTGCCGCTACGCTCAAGATGGTTCACCCGGGCGACCTGATCTGGATTCAGGATTATCAGCTGATGGACGTGGCGCGCCAGATACGCAAGAGCCGTCCGGAGGCGCAGCTGGCCTTCTTCATGCACATCCCCTTTCCTGCCCCAGATATCTTCGAGAAGCTTCCCTGGCGCAAGCCCATCCTCGAAGCGTTGCTGGAACACGATCTGCTGGGACTGCAGACACTGCGTGATGAACGCAACCTGATCGCCTGCATCCGCTCCTTCCTGCCCACCGCGGTTCTGGAGCGCGCGCACGATGTGCGCCATGTCACCTACCGTGGCCGCCGCTCCCGCGTGCAGTCCTTCCCCATTAGCGTGGACTTCCTACAGTTCGCAAAAGCGGCCGCCAGCAAACCGGTAACCGAGCGAGCCGCAGAGATTCGTTCTCATCTGAATGGCGTGCGCATCGCACTCGGCGTGGACCGGCTGGACTACACCAAGGGCATTCCAGAACGCCTGCGCGCCTTCGCCACTCTGCTGCGCGACTATCCCGCAACTCGTGGGCGCATCTCGCTTTATCAGGTTGTTGTGCCCAGCCGCGAGACCATTACCGGATACCAGTATCTGATGTATGAGATTGAGCGGCTAGTGACCCACATCAATGGCGAGCACAGCCAACCTGGCTGGGTGCCCATCCACTATGTGCATCGTTCGCTGCCGCGTGAAGAACTGCTGGCGCATTACCGCGCCGCCAGTATGGCGCTGATCACTCCGCTGAAGGACGGGATGAACCTGGTAGCGAAGGAATACTGCGCCGCGCGCACCGACAATGACGGCGTGCTGATCCTGAGTGAATTCGCCGGAGCAGCGCCGGAGCTAGGCCGCGGCGCGCTGCTGGTGAACCCTTACGATGAGCTGGGTGTGGCCGCTGCATTGGCCCGCGCCCTCGCTATGGACCCGCTCGAGCAGCGCCGCCGCATGGGGCGCATGCGAACCTGGGTGCGCCGTCATGACATTCTGCACTGGCGCGACAGTTTCTTCAGCGCGCTTGACGAGGATACGCCGGGGACCGCGCCCTGATAATGCGCGGCCGCTCGCGTATCTACTCGGTTGACGCAGGCAGCGCGATGACGAACGATGTTCCGTGATCTTCCGGATCCTGGCTGCTGTGCACCTCAATACGACCGTGATGCTTTTCGACAATGCCCTTTGATACCCACAGACCCAGTCCGGTGCCGATCTCTTTCTTCGTCGTAAAGAACGGCTCGAAGATGCGCTCCATTACGGTAGCCGAGATACCGCTGCCGGTGTCGGACACCTGGATGATGGCTTCGTCCTTCGCGGCACGCACCTCTACGCCAAGCACCCCCTGCGCATCCATCGCGTCGATCGCGTTCGCCACCAGGTTCGCGATCACCTGCCGTAACTCGCCGGTCACCGCGTTGGTTTTCACGTCCTGTTCCAGGTTGCGGGTCACGCGAATATGCCTGGTATCCAGCTTGCGCTGGTAGAGCG
>JBBRLT010000225.1:0-1581 GCA_038231235.1 Terriglobales bacterium | reverse complement strand
CTAGCAGCTTGTCGGAGAGAAGCAGAGGCTCGCCTGCCTAAAATGGTATACTGATGAGCATGAAGAGAACATTTAAAACGGTGAACTACGAGCAGGCGCTGGATCTGACCGTGCGGCTAGGCGACTGCCTGCCTCCCGAACATCTGGCCCGCTTTGTCGTGGACAGCGTGGCGCTGCTTGACGTCTCGGCCTTGTATGCCCATTACGGCTCACGCGGTGGGGAACCGTACGCCCCGGAAGTGTTGTTGGGCTTGCTGTTTTATGGCTATGCCACCGGGGTGTTTAGCTCACGCAAGATCGAGCGGGCCACCTATGAGGCGGTACCTTTCCGCTTCATTGCCGGCAACCAGCATCCCGATCACGAGACGCTGGCCACGTTTCGACGCACGTTCCTGCCCGAACTGAAGGATCTCTTCGGGGCCGCGTGCTCTTGCTCGCTCAGGAGGCGGGCGTACTGAAATTGGGGACGATCAGCCTGGACGGGACCAAGATCCATGCCGATGCTTCCCGGCACCACGCGGTCAGTTACAAACGGTTGCTGGAGTTGGAGACGCAGCTGCGAGCCGAGATCGAGGAGCTGTTCAAGCTCAGCGAACAGAGCGATCAGCCAGACATCCCCGATGGACTGATCGTGGGCCAAGAGATGGCCCGGCGCGAGGACCGCCTGGCGCGGCTGGCGCAGGCCAAAGCGGTACTGCAAGCGCGTGCCAGCGAGCGGCAGGCAGCCGAGCAGGTGGAGTATGAGGCCAGGCTGGTCCAGCGCGCAGAGCGGGAGCGCACGACCGGGCGCAAACCTGGTGGTCGTCCGCCGACCCCACCGGTGCCAGGGCCACGTGAGGGAGACCAGTACAATTTTACCGATCCGGAGTCACGCATCATGAAAAATCCAACGGATGCTGCGTTTGAGCAAGATTACAACGCGCAAGTGGCGGTCGATCAGACGAGTCTGCTCATCGTGGGATGGGCCCTGTCCACTCACCCCAACGACTCTCAAGAAGCCGAACCGACGCTGGCTGCCATTCCCTCGGCCATTGGCAGGCCGCAGGCGGCAGCACTGGATGCCGGGTATGCTGGCCCGGCGACCATGACGGCATGTGAGAAGCGGGGCATCGAACCCTACATCGCGACAGGCCGTGATCCCCATCATCGGAGCTGGCAGCAGCGCTTCGCGCCACTGAGCGACCCGCCGCCCGAAGAGGCCAGTCCTCAGATCAAGATGGCTTACAAGCTGAGGACTACCCTGGGCAAAGCGATCTACAGCGCGCGCAAATGCACCGTCGAACCGGTCATTGGCATCATCAAGGAGGTGTTGGGCTTTCGTCAGTTCTCTTTGCGTGGGAAACGAGCGACTGGCGAGTGGTGCCTGGTCTGTTTGGCTTTCAACCTCAAGCGCTTCCATACCCTTTTCTGGGCCTAACCCGAGAAGGATAGCTTGCTTGCCCCTGCTGGGCGCATCATCACCGCTGCTGTTCTGCCTGGGATCGCGTTCCGTTCCCTCTTCCCTCTTCACGCCGTCCACGAACACGCGCTGGCCTTGGATCTGGCAAAATCCCTGCTTCGTTCTCTCCGACAAGCTGCTAG
>JBBRLT010000224.1:0-1598 GCA_038231235.1 Terriglobales bacterium | reverse complement strand
GTTGACTGTGACGATGAGTTTCATGCGGCGGCTGCAGGCACTGGGCATCGTGGTGTATCCGCTGGCGGCACTGATGCTCGCGCTCGCGGTCGGCTACGGGCACGTGCGCGCCGAGCCACTCGACTGGCGGCTGCAACTGCACGCGTGGCTGGCATTGCTGGCATTCGCAACGCTGGCGATCGCAGCGCTGCTCGCGGTGCTCCAATGGTTGCAGGAACGCGCATTGCAGCGGCGCGAACTCGGCGGTTGGCTGCGCGCCCTGCCGCCGCTGGTGCAACTGGAAACCTTGTTGTTCCGCACCATCGCCGCCGGCTTCGCGTTGCTGACGCTGGCACTGATCACCGGCGTGGTCTTCGTCGATAATTTGATGGCCCAGCACCTGGTCCACAAGACCGTACTCAGCGCGCTGTCCTGGCTGGTGTTCGGCTGGCTACTGGTGGGGCGCTGGCGCTACGGCTGGCGCGGACCGCGGGCGGTTAAGTTCACGCTGATCGCGATGGCGTTGCTGTTCTTGGCGTTTTTTGGCAGCCAGTTCGTGTTGGAGCTAATCCTCCATCGCGATAACGCGTCGCATTCGACAAGCGTCGCCACATCTGGGCAGACTTTGGCACCAAAGCTTGCTGCAACCCAAGAGAAGAACGAGCACCCGCCAATCAGCAAAACATCCCTAGTTCGGCAATCTGATGCCATAAGCACACTGTCACCCGCTGACGAAGCTCGATCCGCCTCAGAAAAATTCACGAAATATTTGACCTGCAGCAAGGCAAAACGGATGCGGAAATGGATTAACGATATTTCAAAAGACCCACATTCCTGGGCGAACGATGAGGCGGCAGCCGCGCAGATCGCCCCGACCGACTGGGAAGCGATGAAGCAAAATGTGGACTTGGTCCAGTCGAGCGAATGGACGTGCCAAGGCATGGATGCTGCTCTTAGTGATGGCAGCATCTATCGAGTTGCCCTGAGAGCAGCATTGCTTGGGGATACACGCGCAGCAGATTGCTATGTCTTCGCGAGCTTTGAGGCTCCAGCAGCAATGCATAATGATCCGAGTCAATTCGCAGACTACCGGGATCACGCAAGACCATTGCTCGCAGCTGGCCTTCAGCGAGGCGACTGGGGAACGGTCCAAATTCTTGGCTATATGGCGAATGAAGGACGTGGGCATCGAGATTCGACGCTACAGGATTGGATGTACCAGCTAACCCCATCAAGCGCGAGCGATGCATATCGATACGTTCGGCTTCAGCGTCTGGGCGCGACGCCAACATTCGCAGCCACTTTGGATCCAGAACTTTCAGCGATGGCTGCGGAACTCCGGCCTGCGGAGGTCATCTCCGCAGACAAGTGGGCCACAGACACCTACGCTCGCTATTTCAGCTATGGCCCGCGGCGCAATGGAAACGAGTCGTTTTGCGATTATTAAATGGCATTGCGCATTGCTGTCAAAGCGCCGCCTGGGTTCTACCCCGTTTTCGCGGACAGTTGAGTTAAGGCAGTGAACTGCTGGTCCCGGCTGTCCAGCCTGCATTGCATCCTGGGGTTGTGGAAGCGCTCGATGTAGTCGAATACGTCGGATCGTGCCTCGGCCATGGTGC
>JBBRLT010000223.1:0-1602 GCA_038231235.1 Terriglobales bacterium | reverse complement strand
GCAGCCTGTAGGCGAACAGCTGAAGTATCTGGTATGGGCGCAGGGTCGCCCCATTGCCTGCATGGCATGGAGTTCGGCGCCGCGTCATCTGGGCGGCCGCGATCGTTATATAGGATGGAGCGCCGAAGCGCGCCGGCGCAACATCCGGTTCATTGCTTACAATACGCGCTTCCTCATTCTGCCGTGGATCAAAGTTCCGCATCTGGCATCGCACATACTGGGCCGCGTAACGAGCGCGCTGCCCGGAGACTGGGAGCGGATGTACAGCCATCCGGTCTACTTCGCCGAGACCTTCATCGATCCCAGCCGTTTTCGCGGGACCTGCTACCGCGCCGCCAACTGGGTGCTGATGGGCCGCACCACTGGTCGTGGCAAAGCATCCAACAGTTACACCCCAAACCGCTCTATTAAAGAGATCCTGGGACTGGCTCTGACACGCCGCTTTCGCGAGTTGCTGAGTGAGTAAATGAAGACCGCCCGGCGCCGTCTCGATGTGGATGTGGAAGATCTGGACCGGGTGATCGATGCGGCTGAAAACGGGCCGCTGAGCGAGGCGGACCGCCAGAAGCTCAAGACCGCGCTGCACGCACTGGTGGAACGGCTGGCGCAAAAGCGGAACACGGAGAAAACCAACTCCGTGCTGGAACCAAAAAACTCACCCTCTGCGGCAGGTTCGTCCCAGGAGCCGGAGCCTTCCGCTCCGGCCGGCCACGGGCGCAATGCAGCCAGTGCCTTTACCGGCGCGGAAAAAGTCTCCGTACCACACGCGCAACTCAAACCGGGCGACGCTTGCCCGGAATGCCGCGAGGGAAGAGTATACCGGCAGAAAGAGCCGAAGACGCTGATCCGCATCGTGGGACAGGCGCCGGTGAAAGCGACCGTGTTCGAGATGGAGCGTCTGCGCTGCAATGCCTGCTGCCAGGTGTTCACCGCGGCGGAACCCGCGGGCGTCGGCGCCGGGAAGTATGACATGACAGCCGTGGCGATGATCGCCCTGCTGAAGTACGGCACGGGAATGCCCTTCAACCGGATGGAGCGGCTGGAAACACAACTCGGGATTCCATTACCGGCAGCCACTCAATGGGAGTTGATGGAGGCGGCTGCGGGTTCGCTGGAACCGATACTGGAAGAGTTGGTCCGGCAGGCGGCGCAGGGCAGCGTGGTCCACAACGATGACACGGGCATGCGGATACTCAAGCTGGTGCGCAACACCGACGACGGGCGCACGGGAACCTTCACCAGCGGCATCGTTTCGATCTGGCGGGAGTGGCGCATCGCGCTGTACTTTACCGGCTGGAAGCATGCGGGCGAGAATCTTGCCGATGTTCTGAAGCGGCGCGCAGCAGAGCTGGATGCGCCCATTCAAATGTGCGACGCTCTCTCGCGGAACACGCCTAAGCTGCCGGGCGTGGAAGTTCTGCCGGCCAACTGTATGGCTCATGGAAGACGGCAGGTTGTAGACGTCGCCGCGAACTTCCCCGAGGAATGCCGGTATGTGCTGGAGACCCTGGGCAAGGTCTATCAAACCGACGCTCAGGCAAGAGAACGGCAACTATCGCCGGAAAGCCGGCTGCTGCTCCATCAGGAGCACAGCGCGCCGTT
>JBBRLT010000222.1:0-1610 GCA_038231235.1 Terriglobales bacterium | reverse complement strand
GCAGCGCGTCGCGCGGCCGCCACCTCCTCTGGCGCGAGCAGCTGCTGCTGACGGCGTGCCTGCCGAAGGATCGCGGCTGCGCTGCGCTGCTCGGGCGGCAGGCTCCGGAAGATGCTGACCGGGCAATCGCCCAGCAGCAGCGCCTTGGCGCTGCGCAACGCCCGCTCGGTGTCGCGGTCTGCAAGTCGCACAATGGCAACGCCGGCGCGCTGGCTGCTCACACGCACGACCTGTATGGTATGCGCGGCATCTGCCATGCCTAGCCGCTGCGAGGCGAACTCCGACACGGCGGCGTGCGCCGCATCGCGGCTGCTGCTGGCGGCGAGGGTCAGGCCAGAGAAGACCCACTCCCTGCTGCTCGGTTGTGCCGGCGCCGGCTGCTGCTGCTGCTGCTGCGGGCTGTGCGGCGAGTCGGTGGCCGCGGCTGCCGGCCCTGAGGCCGGCGTCGGCGGTGTGTCCGCAGTCTTGCCGCTGCGCAGAGTGTGCCGCATGCCTGACGATGCCGTGAGCCCGCTGCTGGCTGGCAGCCGCATGTCGCTGGGCGCCAGGGTTGCGTCCCACACCCGGATGTCGAGGGTGATGACCTCCTGCACTTGCACCACGAGGCACACCCTGTCAGCCCGAAGCTTGACGTTCTCAGTGAGAAGGCGATCCGCCTCGTCCTCTGCCTCCATGCATCGCTGCAGCACGGCGAAGTACTGAGCGTGCGTGATCGGCTGTGAGCTGGCAGCTGCCTGTGTGCTGGAAGCGGCTGAGAGCTGCGATGCGATGGCGGGTGGCTCCTCGCCCGGCTGCAGCCGCTGCTGGGCAGCTGGCTGCTGCTGTGGGTCTCTGGTGAGCTCGGATGCAGATGCGTAGGACAAAGATGAATGGGAAGGCAGGGATGGCGATGAGACACTAGCAGACAGGGAGGGTGAAGAAGACGGGGGGGCGTCAGGCGTCTCCGTCTCCGCCTGCGCGATGCGCGGCTCCAGCAGACGCAGGAGCTGCGCTCGGATCGCCTCGCTCCCTGCACCAGCACGAACCTGAATGTGATATCTTCTGGCCATAGCCCTCATCTCGACGATGTCGGTATCTGGTGATGTGGCAGATCGCCAGTCAGCCAGGGCCTGCACATCGAGCGTGTCTGAGCGCTGCGAGCGTGTCGTGGCTGGGCTCATGATGCAGATGCAAATGCAAGCGTGATGCAGTCAGGTCGTAGCGCGCAAAAAGCGCGAGCTGATAAGAACCCGCAGATACGCAAACCGACAGGCAGCTGGCAGACTTCCGAAACCGCAAAACTACAAGCAAAACAAGTGCGAATCACGAACAGCACTGTGGATGATGTTATAGTGATATAAGAAGGTGAAATGGGAAGTTTGAGGCAAGGTTAACAGCCACAGCAAAAGTGCGGCTGGGTGATTCGGTTGAGATCGGTGGTGGTTGAAGGTGCCACTCCGCGCGTTGCCCGACGCCTGGGCACGCGCAGTCGCTTCGCTGTGTATGTAGAAGGCTTCTGTAGTCGAGTGCGGGAGGTTTTGATCCTTGGCACCGCGCCGCCGCCCCTTGGCGGCCGGCTGCGCTGCCAGTACATGTGCCTGTGTGCGCTCGACAAAGGCGTCAAACTGGAG
>JBBRLT010000221.1:0-1616 GCA_038231235.1 Terriglobales bacterium | reverse complement strand
TGCCGGCGAGCACCCGAAAGGCCACGTCCTCGTAGGTCCGCTTCTCGATCTTGCGCGACGACGGCACTCCCACGCAGTACGCGTACAATAGCAGCGCCACCATCATCTGCGGATGGTGCGGCGGCTTGCCGCGGGCCTCCCGGTCGTAGTGCGTGTGGATCTCCGACAGATCTAGCTCTCCGACGGTGTCTAGGATAAATCGCGACAGATGGTCTTCGGGTAGCCAGTCCAGTGGCGAGGTCGGCAGTAGAAAGCTCTGCGTCGGTTGGTAGGGGCGGTATGTCTTCACCTGCCCCTTAGATCATAGGCCCACCGTCTGTGTCGATCGGTATTTTGGGTTATTGCAACAAGCTCCTAGATCCCCTGGTTGAGCATGAGCTTGGTATCCAAGGGAAAGACCCCCCATCCCAAGCAGGTATAATGAGGGAAAAAGACAAAACCCCCTCGGCGAACTTGAAAAAGCCGCCGAAGGGGTTTTGCTCTCCGGTCTACCAAAACCTGGAGAGCCGCAATGTGCCAAAAGTTGCTGGGAGATCCCAGTTTTTTTGAGTTTTTGTATCGGTGCGATCTGGATGCGACGGAGCAGGCGAGGAACAAAGGCTGCCGCCGATGCGGGGGGAGACTGCATCGGGCCGACTACGAGCGAAAGCCTCGGGGCGCGCTGGCCAAGCTGGGGCGCGAGTATGACAAGCGCCTGAGCTTGTGCTGCGCCCGCGAAGGCTGTCGGAGACGAGAGCTACCGCCATCGGTGCGATACCTTGGGCGGAAGGTCTATCTGGCGGCGGTGATCGTGCTGTGCACGGCGATGCAGCACGGGGTCACGCCCCAGCGAACGGCCGAGCTGCAAAAGGCGGTGGGGGTGAGCCGGAAGACCCTGGCTCGCTGGCGACAGTTCTGGCAGCAGCTGTTTGTCCAGACGCGCTTCTGGCAGCAGGGACGCAGCCGCTTCCTGCCGCTGGTGGCGGAAGCGGAGCTGCCGCAATCGCTGCTGATCCGCTTCGCCGGGGAGCTGGCCACGCAGCTGGGCAGTCTGCTGCGATTTTTGGCCCCGCTGACAACGAGCTCAACCGGAGGTTGGGAATGAGCTGAGCGAGGGGCGGCAACTTCCCGCAGAGGATGGCCCGGCCGCGGGGCGCATAGGTGAGGTAGAGGTCTGTCCGTTTTCACAAGCCGGCGAAACGGCAGGAAAAAGGAGGGACCTTGATGAGCCATCACGAAATCGATGAACCCGGCGACGGACCGGGATGGGCACCGCTGCGCTTTGCGATCGTCGGACCGCTATTGGCAGCGCCTCCCCAGCGCGGAGAGCTGGGACCCGAGATCAAGCGGCTGAGTCGGAAACTGTGGCGGCATCCGGAGACCGCAGAGCCGGTGGTGTTTGGTTTCTCGACGATCGAGCGCTGGTACTACGAGGCCAAGAACCAACCTGTGGACCCGGTGGGGGTGCTGCACAACAAGGTGCGCAAGGACCGGGGGAGCTGCAAGCTGAGCGAGGCGGTCAAGCAGACGCTGGCGGCGCAGTGGAACCAGTACAAGAACTTCAGCTACCAGCTGCATACCGACAACCTCAAGGCGCTGGTGGAACAGGACGAGAGCCTGGGACCGATGCCACATTA
>JBBRLT010000220.1:0-1631 GCA_038231235.1 Terriglobales bacterium | reverse complement strand
GGCTCTTGCGGCTCTTGCGGCTCTTGCGGCTCTTGCGGCTCTTGCGGCTCTTGGGCAGGCGGGTTTAGGAACGGAAGCTCAAAGCGCGAGCAGTCGGCGGGTGGCAGATCGATCTTCAGTAGCTCCGCCCCACGCGTGAGGTGGAGCGTGCCAATAAGCGGCTCAAGCGCTTGACGGTGCTGTAGCAGATTGTGCAGGTAATCCGCGCCAAGCGCTCCGAGGGCGAGCGCAGAGCCCATCGCCTCCGCAAGCGCCGCGCGGCCGTAGGATTCTGCCAGCAGCAGGATGCGGCGCACATGCCCCATGGCATGAAGTTCACGTTCGCGCATCGCTGCGTAGTAAGTCTCTGCTTGTGGGCTCAATGCCAGGAAGCGGGCAAGCAAGGCTGCATCCTCCCCACGCTTACGCTCCTTGAGCAATCGGCTGGTGTGATCCGGGTTCGTGATTTCCGCGCCGCGATCGTAGGAGCGCGCATGCCCAGCGATCATTTTCTGGCCGTCATAGAGTGTGATCGAGCCAGGCTCTGCCCGCAGTTCCAGCAGCGCCCCAGCATTGGCAAAGGGGACGGTGTAACGATTGCCTTCAAAGTGGATCTGGCAACGGTTTGTGGCGCGCACGCGCCTGCTTTGGCTGATGTCGTAGCCGAGGAGCGGCAGCGGCTGCAGACGCAGCTTTTCTTTCTCAAAGAGGTCCACCGGACGTTCGCCTGTTTCGCGATGTTTACGCACATTTGCTGTCTGTTCCATCCAGCGGCGGGCCTCTGTATTAAGCGCCTCCAGAGAGCTAATTTCCAGACCTGCCAGGAAGTTCTTTTGCACATAGCCGATCATGTTTTCCACGCGCCCTTTCTCATTGCCGCGCCGCACGTTGCATGCGACTGGCTTGAAGCCGTAAAACATCGCAAAGTCCAGGTAACGCGGATTGAACTTTGGCGCTTCTCCCGGGCGGCGCTCCAGTACCGCACTTTTTAAGTTATCGTGCATAACTCGCACCGGAGCTGCGCGAAAGAACTCAAAGGCGTGTCGATGCCCTGCCAAAAAGCATTCCATGCTCTGGCTTAAGAAGAACTCGACATACATCTGCCGGGAGTAACAAAGCACGGCGGCGAAGTAATGGAGCTTGCGGACTGTGGAGCCGATGCGGATGAGGCCGTGTGTTCCCCAGTCCACTTGCAGGCAGTCGCCCGGCTCAAAGGCGAGCTTGAGGAAGGCCTTGTGCCGGGATGGGCGTACCTTGCGCAGATACTCGTTGAGTGCGCTTTTGCCTCCGCTATAGCCGTGTTCGGCGCGCAGGCGCTGAAGGATCTGCATGCCGCTGTAGGGATGCTTTTCCAGCCACGCCACGATGGTCTCTTTGTACGGATCGAGCTTACCCGCTGGGCGCTCTGCGCGCTGCCGCGCCTGGTAGCGCTTTTTCGTGAGCCATTTGCGTACGGTCTTTACCTCCAGCCCAAGCTTTTCCGCGATTTGCAGAGGTGTTAGGCGCAGCTCTTCCCGGCAGCGCCGGATTTCATGGTAGGTTTCAAAATCAATCATACCGTTGCTCCTTCCTGCATAGCGGCCTGAACCATGGCTCGCAGATCGAGCCCAGCCGCAGCACGCTGGCCGGAAGCCAGCGCCAGCGACACAGGC
>JBBRLT010000219.1:0-1634 GCA_038231235.1 Terriglobales bacterium | reverse complement strand
GGTTCTGTCGCAGCCTGAATCGCAGCACGGCTGATCTGGATTGCAGCCTGAACACATTTTTCAACCCCGAAAACCAGCAACTCCACAAGGAGCCTGACCGTGTCGTTTCTGTCACCCGAACCGTTGACTGCAGCGCCCACAGCCCCCTTCGCCATAGGTGCCGCTCCTCCATTCCCGCACGGGCTTTCTCAGTGCAACTATCGTCCCGGTCAGCTTGACCTTGATGCACTTACGCCGGATTGGCGGGCGTCCGCCGTTGCGGCGCCAAGCACCACCGCACGGGCAGCACAGCGGAGCCTTGACCTCGTGCTGAGTTTGGCCGGCCTGGCACTGACCCTGCCGCTGTTGTTGCTCGTGGCTGTGTCGGTCAAACTCGACAGCCGGGGGCCGGTCTTCTATCGGCAGGAGCGGGTCGGCCTAGGCGGGCGCACGTTCGTCCTGGTCAAGTTCCGCAGCATGCGCGTAGACGCCGAGGCTGCCGGGCCGCGCTGGGCCAGCGAACACGACCCGCGCGTGACCCGGTTGGGACGGCTGTTACGGCTGACCCGGATGGATGAGTTGCCCCAGTTGCTCATGGTGCTTGCCGGCAGCATGAGCTTGGTCGGTCCCCGCCCGGAGCGGCCGCACTTCGTCGGGCAGCTCACGCAGGCCATCCCGCACTTCGCCGACCGCATCGCGGTGAAGCCCGGCCTCACAGGCTGGGCACAGGTGAACTATCCCTATGGGGCCTCAGTTGAAGACGCGCGGCAGAAGCTGGCCTACGACCTCTACTACCTTCAGCATCGCAGCTTGCTGCTCGATCTCAGGATTCTGCTTGCAACCATACGCGTCGTGCTTTGTGGAAGCGGCGCGCGATAGGCAGCGTGGCCAAAGCTCGCATCGCATTCAGCAATAAAGCTCAAACATGCCATGATGTTTGCTCCCTTCCTCCTGCCCAGCTTGGGTAGCGCTGGCCTGCTTATCCATCTCGAAGGCGCGTAGACCACGGTGCCGCCAGGCAGCGGCGAGCTGCTGGGGGCTGCGATCCTTCACGCCGCCCCGCCCGCCCCTGAGCTGGTCGGCCAGCTCCATCATGGCGCCGAGGAGGGCGACGCGATTGTCGTGCAGCAGTTCGGTGAGGCCAGCCTTTTGGACGAGGCCGCTGAGTTCGATGAGCTGGCGTGTGCGTGCACGCCGTTCCTGGACCCAGTCGCAGGTGTCGTGCAGGGCTTGGGCGCGCTCGACGCGGTTTTGCGTGATGCGGATGCGGCTAAGCTGCACCGTTGCTGCTTGCAGGTTGTGGAGCAGCGTCGCTAGCGGCCTGTCGGAGTGAGGTTGCAAGCGTTATTGGGCGTGGTTCAAAGCGGACGATTGATAGGTTACACTAAAAGTGGCTAGAGCCGGTGTGTCACGAACACATCCTCGAAGATGGAGGTGTGAAGCTGTATGAGAGATGGAGGTAGGTCCTCCGAGGCCGGCAGTCAGGTGCTGGCCTCAAACCACTGCAAGCTGCGGTCGTCAAAAGCGGCCGTGGTGAGCGTTGCAGCAAAAGGCGAGACCAGATCTCGTCAGGTATGGTCCGGAGAGGCGAGCGTAAGCGAACCGCTGATGACGTGTCGAAAGCCACTAGACGATGTCAAAACCGGGGGTGAGGC
>JBBRLT010000218.1:0-1635 GCA_038231235.1 Terriglobales bacterium | reverse complement strand
GCTTGCCATCCCGCATGGGGATCATGACATGCTCCTCGCGGACCGTGCCGAAATCGAGCTTGGGAAGTTCAACCGCATGCAGCGAAGCACAGGCAAGGAGGAGAAAAAGAGCGTGGCGCATCAGCCCATTACGCACGTTGAACGGGGGACGTTGCAGGGAGTGGCATTTCGACCGCGCGTTGCCTCACGAAAAAATGACACCCGGATGAGGTGTTAGGGGATGGATCGTTGCCTCACAACGGGTGACACCGGTGGCAAGGGTTGATGAGCTGTTATCTTGCCCTGCGTTTTGAGGCTGTCGATCCCGAAGTGCAGGGCGAGCGTAGCGAGGCCGTAACGCAGGGAGCGACAGCCTCAAAACGTGCGCCGGGGGTGTCCTCTTCATTATTGGCACGGCGTGCGATGCGCCAGACTTCGCGCAGCTTGCGCTCCACCTGCTCGTGCAGGGTGAAGGGATCGAGCTGCTTCTGCATCTGCCGGATCCACGTACGCTTCGCCCTGCAAAGCCCGGGCCATGCCAGCAGCCGCTCGGCGGGTGTCTGCGCACGGTGGTAACTCTTGCGGTACTTTGAGCCCACGCGTGTCTTTTCCTTGAGCTTCATGCCGGGGCAGAAGAGGTTCTGCAACAAATTCCAGTCCTCGTACACGGCGTTGAGCGCGGCCACGCAGTCGGGGTGCCCGAGGCGGTCATAGCCCACCAGCTGGCGCACGTGCGTCCAGTTCTTCTGCTCGATGTGCGCGTTGTCGTTCTTGTGATACGGGCGGCTGCGGGTGAACTCTACAACGGGCTTGTCTTTGCGGTTCTTCAGATAGGCGCTGAGGTGCCAGTTGAGGAACTCCGAACCGTTGTCGACATCGAAGCCGCGCAGGGCAAATGGCAGGATGTTCTCCATGGCGGCGATGGCCTGCACAACGCCGTGCTGGCCTTTGTTCCAGACGGCGCGGGTGAGCGTCCACTGGCTGACGATGTCGGTGAGGTTGACGCTCCACACCAAGTCGCCCTGCAGGCTGCCTCCGCAGTGCGCCACGCTGTCGGCTTCAATGTGCCCGGGCTCGGTGATGTCGCTGTTGCCGGTGCGCACCGGCACCTGGCTCTTGATCAGGGTGCCGGGCCGGGGCACGCGCCAGCGCTTCGGATGGGCGCTGCGCGAGGAGCTCAGCATCCGGTCCAGCGTGGCGGGGCTGGCGGCCAGCACGCGGGCGCGCAGCTCTTTGCCCAGCGCGCCGTGGCGCTTCTCATAGTGCGGCAGCCACAGGGGCAGCAACTCCTTGAGGCGTTTGCCACAGGGCTGCTCGCTGCTCAGCCAGATGGGCTTGACCACGGCGGTGACTTCCTTGGAGTACACCGCCCTGCGTCCGGCTTTGCGCGGCACGGGCGCCTGCTTCTGGTTCATCAGCTTGATGGCGTACTTCCTCTCGTAACCGCAGACTTCGCACACCTCGTCAAGCAGGCGGCTTCTGCCTTCCAGACCGCGCTGCACATAGCGCCAGCGCATTTTGGCAAGGTACTCTTTTCGGCTCAGTTGACTCATATCGGATGGGGGTGCCATCCGGTGTCATCCATTCTGAGGCAACGAGGCTCCACCTCCTCACTCGTTCACACCCCTCGGGTGTCTTTTTTTGTGAGGCAACTCG
>JBBRLT010000217.1:0-1636 GCA_038231235.1 Terriglobales bacterium | reverse complement strand
GGAGGAGCCAGTTCAGGGGCCTGGAATGCGGCTCCCGGTATCAGCGGTTTGAGATTCGTGGAGACCGTCAGATGTTCACCCCTGGTGCGTTCAACGCGCTCTCCGGATCTGGTTTGGACGGCACCCGGAGAGGGTTGTCCCGGAGTGCTGCTGAGGATTTGCTCGATGCCGCCAAGCCTGCTGGAGGCTTGGCATTCGGCGTAGCATCCGCAACCAGCTTCGAGGGGACACCCCTTTGAGCAGGGCCGAAGCCGCAGCTCATGAGCATGCTCATCACCTTCGGGGCCGACATTCTGAGCAGCCGGGGGAGCAATCCCACCTCATAAAGGTGCCGTGCCCTTCCATCCAATGCTTGAAGCAGCAGGCGCTGACCAGCACCACTGTCATCTACTGCCACGCGCAGCCCCAGTCGCCAGAGCTCCAACCTCAGTGCTTCGCCGTTCAGACAGTGACGCTGCCAGGTCGCGTGGAGATGGAAAACCAGGGTAGGCAGGTGCAAGGGCGCCCCGCGGTAATCGTAATGTCTGCGTTCGAGGCGTCGCCTTGTCGCCGATGAATACGCCGCGCGTGCACGGATCCGATCGTCGAGGCCCGCTGCATCGAGACGTTGGGCTGCAGCGTGCTGATCAGGGCCGCCCCGCTGGAGGTGCTCCAGCACGGCACGGTTCCAACATCCTTGGGTGACTTCATGGCCATGCTCGAGCTCGGCCAAACGGGCGAGCTTCTCATGTCGAGGACTCATGTTACGGCTGTCCATCACCCGCAGGGTGATGGGGTCGACCTCTGGCGCGAGCAGATGCCAGTGATAGCCGACGTCGCCAGAACCAGGGATGCCGCTGCTCAATCCGGAAGCCGCTGCAGCGCGCGGCTTCTCATGACGAACCACGACCGTTGCGTCAGGATCGAAGCCGAACTCGTCGGCGATCTGTCCGACCAGGCTCAAAGCGCCGGCGTCGCTCATCACATCCCCGGGGGACAGGTGGTAGTGTCGGATCGCATATCGCGCACCCGCATGTCGCGCCGTGGCGAACATATCGACGAGGTCATCTTCACTCCCTCGCAGGAGAACGATTTGCTCATTGCCCTCTCCACGCAGAACATGGTGGGCAATGGCTTGGTGCCCTGTCGCGGTCGTGAGGCGTGTCGCGGCGATGATCACGAGTTGTGATCGCCGGCAGCGGGTGCCACCAGTCTGATGTCGTTGATGCTGCCTGGCCGCAGTGATGCCGCAGACTCATTGGTCCGCCGCCTGCGGGAGGGTCGGAGCACCCGGCCCAGCTCTGCCCGCATCCTGGCAAGGTCCTCCGCCATGGTGGCCAGTGAGGAGGAAGCCGTGGGTACTGCAAGGGGGGCCGCACATTGCCGGTCACCGCGTCCATGCTGGGCGGCCGCTCGTGCGATCTGCTGCAAATTGTTGCCAAGGCCTGAGTTGAGGTCCCTGGAGAAACGGGTGAGATCGGCTCGCCAGGCGAGAGGGTCGCCACCTGTCGCCACGGCTTGGTCAGCCAGGGACCGCAGCCAGCCAGATAGAGAAGCCGCACCTTGCTGGCGCGCAGCGAGGCGCCAGCGCGCGACCTCGTCGGGCAATACACGGATGCGCATGCGGTCGGCCCGCAGCAGTCGCGCTCCAGCTCCG
>JBBRLT010000216.1:0-1637 GCA_038231235.1 Terriglobales bacterium | reverse complement strand
CGATGCGATGCTGTTGCTGCTGCTGCTGCTGCGGGCGCGTTGCCGGCTGCGATTGTTGCGACTGCGGTTGCGATGCGATTGGTTGGATGGCTGCGCTGGGTTGCCCGTTGCGTACCGGGCCGATGCGGTCGATGATGTGGCGCTCTCGCGATCGAGAGCGGAGTGGCCCGGCCGGGCCGCCTAGTTTAACTTCGCCTCGTTGACGCAGTCGGCTTTGTAGTGGCCGCCTTCGCCACACTTGATGCACTGTCCAGCCTTCATGCGAGCCTTGACCACCTCGTCGCTGAGGCCCGGTGTTCGTGAGCGCGCTCTCGGCTCTCCCTCGCGCTGGCGTGGGCGTCCAGCTCGTCCACCTCGTCCGCGCGTCGGCGGTTGCCAGCGCTCGGTCATCATCGCCGTGAGCTGAGCGACCTGCGCGCGGAGTTCACTGACCGCTTCGGACGGCAGCTGCTGTGCAGCTGCCGCGGGCCGCGTGCCTTGTGAGGATGGGCCGTCGACGTTCGGTCCACTCAGCGGCTCCGCAACGTCCGTGTGACTAATTGACGCCGACACGTGGCGAGATCCTCCCTTCGCGTGCCAGAGCGCTGTCATAGCCGAGGTCGCCTCCACGAGCGTGCCAAAGCGGCGCTCAGCGCACTTCACTGAGTACTCCAGTGGCAGGCCGCGCTCGTAGGCCATCACCCGAGTGAGCTCGCGCTCGCCAGGGAGCAGCATGTCCAGCGCGTTGAAGCTCGCCGTGTACGCCAGAACGTCCTTGTTGCGCGCACTGGCACTCACCAGCGCGTCTCGCTCGCGCGTCGCCCAACGTTCGATGTCGACCGGCATGAACTGCTTGCGAATCGCGTCGCCAAACGCCGTCCACGTGACGAGCGCTGCTGCCGATCCGTCTGAGCGCTTGGTGGCCCACCATGCCTGCGCGCTGTCGCGTAACGCAGCCGCAGCCACTTCGAGGCGCGTCTGCTCATCGGCGGCTGCGACGTGAGCGGAAGCGAACCACTGCTCCAGCGCGAGTAACCAGCGATGCGCCTCGATGCTGTTGGCCTGACCGTGGAAGAGAGGCGTCGGACCGGCTGCAGTGCGCTGTCGCTGGGCAATGGCCGCCTCGGCTGCTGCCGTCGCCTGCGCGAGTGACGCCTCTGCCGCTGCCGCCGCTTCTGCCGCTGCTGCCGCCTGCTGAGCCAGCTGTGCCGTCGCTACTTGTTGTTGATTCGCTGCCTGCGCGACGAGGAAAGCGAGTAGCTGCTCCGTCACCGAGCCCGCGGATGGGTTGGCAGGCGACCCTCCAGGTGGAGGCGGCGCGCCGCTTGCAGCTGCCGCTGTCGCTGCCTCTGCGGCCGAGCGAGCTGCAGCGGCCTCCCTCTGAAGGCGCGTCTGCGGTCCAGACATTGGGCTCCTTCGATGTGGACTTGCCTTCGAAACCACTGTAAACGGTGTTGCTGTATGCTGAGTTGTCGCGTGCGAAGGAGAGAGAACAAGCAAGACACGGAGCGAGACGCTAGCAAAAAAGACGCTTCCTAAGACGCCCTGTTACACCGCTGTTGCCAAGTGGCTGGACGAGCATCCGGATCACAATCGCACTGTGGTCGAGCAGCTGATGGACGATGCTGGCTATTCTCTCGTCTACACTCCGCCCTTCT
>JBBRLT010000215.1:0-1638 GCA_038231235.1 Terriglobales bacterium | reverse complement strand
GGGTGTCCGTCACAGTCTTGCACATCAAGTAACAAGGACCTCCTTGGCCTGCTGGCGCTTACTCCACGCCCGTCGCCAGGGATGCTCAGCGGCGGGACGACCCGGTTCACGACCTAGCTTGGGCGCAGATGGGACCGCTGGCAGCGGCGATGGCTCGACCAGGAGCGGCACGAGCACGTCCGTGAGCAGCGGCAGCCCAGCCGCGCACGGCACTACCCCTGACCGGCGTCGGCGCAACTCCCTCCGCTCCGTTCGCTCCTGCTGCTCCTGCTGCCGCAGCTGCACTCCCACCTCGCCCCACGCCTCGTCCCACCGGTCACTGTACACGAGCGTCCGCAACGCCACCATCGGATTGACATGCGCCCGCTCCCAGCGCATCCCCGCCCCCTTGAGCCGCGCCTCCACCACCACTTTGTTCGCGCTTTCGACCACCCCGCTGCCCAGCGGCCAGCCTTCCGCTTGGTAGCGCGGATACTGCATCTGCTCCCGGCGCTTGTCCAGGTAGGCCACGTGCTCGCGCACTGCCGCCACCTCCGGGTGCGCTGTCACGAGCGCCTCCACCGCTGCTAGCATCTCCATCGGACCGCCGTGTTTGAGCGTATGGCTCTGCGTCGCCACCCAGCTCTTGGCCTCCGGCGTCCCGGCTCCGAACACCGCTTGGCCGAGCTCATTGAGGTGTTCCACCGCATGCGGGAAATCTAAAATGCGGATGGCATCCAGACACTGCAGGTCCACAAAGCCTTGGATCCACTCCGCCCCATCCACCACCGCTGCCACCTGCTGTGCCCGCGCGATGGGTTTCCACGATGGCCAGCTCGCTGAAGGTCGCAGCGTCGCTCAAGCGTGAGAAGGAGGACAAGCCATGCAGGTCACCGCACCTGCGGTCAACGTCGCCAACGACCAGCGTCTTGACTTCCGCCCACTCACCCCGACGCAGCGGAACCATCGCCCCATCCACACTCACGACCACGCTGGAAGGAGCACACGGTGCCAGCGGAAGCTGCTGGAGGATGGTCTCAGCCGCGTGGCTCTGCACGGCCACATAGGCCGCACCAGCCGCTTGGGTCTGTCGGCGGACCGTCGCTTCACTCAGGTCAACGCGGGTCGTGCGTTTGAGCTGTTTGGCGGCTTGCGCGAAGGGCATCCAAGTGGCCAGATGCACCAGGTCCTCGACCAGACGCGGCGTCACACGACCGGGAAGCAGGGCTCATTCCTCATCGAGGGGGAAAAAGCCCTACCTGACAGGCGGGGCAGATGCCATAGCTGCGCTGTAAGATGAGGTCACGACCCCCATGGGTTTGCAGCGTGCGTGGCTGGCTCCCGCGCGACTGGAGCGGCGTCTGACAGTGCGGGCAGAGGGGCTGGTCAGCAGCTGAGGTCGCCGTCCAATCGGCGGCGGCGCTGGCCAAAGCCGCATCTTGCAGCATTTTGGTGCGCAGCCGCGCGAGGTGTTCGTCGATGGCCGCTTCGATCTGGGTGAGGGTGGCTTTAGGATGCTGCAGTCGCCATTCGTACACGCCACTGAGAATCTCCTCACTCAAGCGTGCCCAGTCGTTGGCAAAGTCGTCTCGGCTCATACCACCTCCTCGCTTCTGTCGCGTTTCCATCCTACTCCTCCCACCCAAGCGTTGCAATCTC
>JBBRLT010000214.1:0-1640 GCA_038231235.1 Terriglobales bacterium | reverse complement strand
TCCAGAGGCTCGGCCAGCGCTACATTGTAGTCCGCACGGCTGATGTGCCCCTGGTCGAGCATCCCCTGCAGCACAATGTGCTGGCGGCGCACCGCCAGCGACCGGTGCTTCACCGGATCGTACTGGCTCGGGGCCTGGGGCAGGCCGGCGAGCAGCGCGCATTCCGCCAGATCGAGCTGCGACGCATGCTTGCCGAAGTAGTAGTTCGCCGCTGCCTCCGCACCAAAGGTGAAATTCCCGTAGGGGATCGTGTTCAGGTACATCTCCAGGATCCCATCCTTCTTCAGGTGCTGGGTAGCGCCGATGGCGATGAAGATCTCCTGCAGCTTGCGTTGCACATTGGTCTGGTCCAGCTTGCGCGTGGTGCCGGCCAGCGAGCCGAAGACGCCCAGTTTGACCAACTGCTGCGTGAGCGTCGAGCCGCCCTGCAGACCGCCGCCGTTCACATCGTGGAGGCTTGCCTTGAACAGACGGACCGGGTCGATACCGGGATCGTTATAGAATGTGCGGTTCTCGGTATCGATCGTCGCGTTGATCAGGTTCTTGGGGATCTGCGTGAGCGGGATTATCTGCCGGATCCCCAAGCTGGGATTGACCAGATCCTGGAGCACGTGGCCCTGCCTGTCCTCGACCGTACTCACCTGGTATGGCTGCTGCTCGTAGTTGATCAGCGCCTGCACGCCATCGGGGACCACACTCTGGTAGTAGCGGTAGGCACCGACCCCAGCGCTGCCCAGCAGCGCGATAACCACCACCGAGGCGGTGAAGATGGTGAAGGCCGCGGATGCGACGATCGCCAGTGGTGCCTTCGACGAAGACTTCGTCTGGCGCTTGGAGATACGGCTGATCTTAGTGGTGCGCTTCATACCTCTCCACGTGGTCCCGGGGTGTGCAGCCTCAGACTGTGGGGATTGTAGCATGCACCCTCCCACGCGCCAATCGCCCATGCCCACGCGCCCACGCTGATCAGATGCTCTGCTGCGCCTCTTCGGGCAGGATACCCAGAAGGTAGCCGCTGCCGCGGATCGTGTGCAGCAGCCGTGGCTGGTATCCTTCGTCGATCTTGCGGCGCAGCCGCCTGATGTAGACGTCAATGATGTTTGAAAGGCTGTCGAAGGCCTCGTCCCATACGTGCTCACTGATGATCGTGCGGGTCAGCACCTGATCGGGGTTGCGCATAAAATATTCGAGCATTGCGTACTCCTTACTGGTCAGTTCGACGGCACCCCCAGCGCGGGTAACGCGGTGCGAGCTGGTGTCCATCGTCAGATCAGCGACCTGCAAGGTGGTGCTCTTCACGCCGGTCTCGCGACGGAGCAGGGCGCGGGCGCGGGCCAGCAGCTCATCCATGTAGAAGGGCTTGATCAGATAGTCGTCGGCACCGCTATCCAGTCCAATTACCCGATCCTCGACCGTGTCTTTCGCGGTCAGCATCAGGATCGGTGTGGGGATCCCGCGTTCGCGCAGACCTCGGCAGAGCACAAGGCCATTGCGCTTCGGCAGCATCAGGTCGAGGATAATCAGATCGTACTCGTTGATCAGGGCCAGCTCCTCGCCCTGTTCCCCATCCGCCGCCGAGTCGACTGCATACGCTTCCTCCCGGAGCGCCTGGCAGACACTGCGGTTGATCTTGCTCTCGT
>JBBRLT010000213.1:0-1658 GCA_038231235.1 Terriglobales bacterium | reverse complement strand
TGTTACGGGAATGCAGCGGGTCGATAGCTCTGCCGCTGCGTTCCTAATTACCAGCACCGCCGCTCTGCGGCTCCTGGGAGCAAAGTCGGTGCTCACTGGCATCCGCCCGGAGATCGCACAGACCCTGATCGGGCTCGGGATCGAGCTGGGCGCCCTAGGAGCTCGTTGTCATAACCATTGAGCGAGCTGGACTAGAAGCGTGGATTTCAGCGGGCTCTAGCATCGACGAAGAGGCCCCAGAACGCAGGGAAGGTCGGCTCCCAGCGCCCTGAGCAAGCACAGCAGGCGCAGGGACGGGCCAAAGACCCGGCACTTCTCTACTTCAGTCCGCTATACAGACGCAGGTCCCCCTTGTCGGACCCGTCTGCTGGCCTTGTGCAGCTTGAGCAGGTTGTGGGTCAAGGTGATCAGGGACCATTCCCCGCGCACCTTCTGGATTCCACGCAGAGAGAAGCTGCGGAATCCGCGATTCTTGATCTGGCCAAAGGGGGGCTCGACAATCACCTTGCGGCGGGAGTAGACCTTGGCTCCCTCCGGGGTGGACAGCTTGCTCCGCATCTGCGCTTTGATCTCGGACTCTTGCGACGGAGTCGTCGATTCCGTCGATTCTCCCGGGGCGCCGTGCTTTTGCCGCTTGGTGGCGATGTACGGGTCCACTCCCCGGCTCTGCGCGCGCAGTATGTTTGCTTCGGAAAAGTAGCCCGTGTCGGCGCTCATTTTCTCGGGGACGGCCTGGCAGTTGTCGATGGTGCGGTCCAGCATGGGAACCAGATGCTCCGCGTCGGGAGACTGGTTGGACACATCGGCCGCCAGGATGATCTGGTGCTCCTGGTCCACCACTGCCTGCGCGTTGTAGCCCTGGATAAACCCGTCGCCGGTCTTCATAATCCGGCTCTGTGCATCGGTGAAATTGCGCTGCGCCTTGGCCGTGAGAGCGCCGTCTTTGCCGACGGGGACTTGGTGCTCCGGCATCGGCTCTGGCACCGTCCGGGGCGGCGTTCCCGGCGGGGGTGGGTCGTCGTCTGAAGGGGGGTCCCCAGTTTGCCGCGCTGCGCGGATGTTGCTCATTTCGCCCACCAGCGCCTCGGCCTGCGCCTCTTCCTGCTGCGCGGCCTCTCGCTGCTGGGCCTGACTCTGGGCCTCGGCTATTAGGTCGGCCTGCAGCGCTCGGATCCGCGCCAATCGTCCCTCGCGCCGCCGCAGTTCCTCGGGAAGTTCCTGGGCACGACGGCCCTTGCCGTGCTCCCGATCTTCGTCCGCATCGGCCTGCTCGGCCTCTTTGAGGAGCTTTTCCACCTCGGCCTCCAGCCTCGCGGTGTCCTGGGTCATCCGCTCGTTGCTCATGGCCTTGTGCTTGGAGGCGTTGGCCTTGATCTTGGTCCCGTCCAGTGCCACATGGCCCAGCTTTACAAGCCCCATCCGTTGGCACAGTCTAAGCACCTGCACGAACAGCTTGGACAGCGCCGAAAGATGAATCCGCCGGAACTCGCTGATCCGCGTGTGGTCGGGCTGGGTATTGCCGGCGAGCACCCGAAAGGCCACGTCCTCGTAGGTCCGCTTCTCGATCTTGCGCGACGACGGCACTCCCACGCAGTACGCGTACAATAGCAGCGCCACCATCATCTGCGGATGGTGCGGCGGCTTGCCGCGGGCCTCCC
>JBBRLT010000212.1:0-1690 GCA_038231235.1 Terriglobales bacterium | reverse complement strand
GCGTCATCGGCTTCTTCCTCCACTGGGATTCTGAAGATCCCGGCCGAAGCTGCCTGGTCAAGCAAGTCCAAGCTGATGCACTCGGTTTTCCGGTGGATCGCCAGCTCTGCCGCTTGAGCCAGCAGCGTCGTGATCCGGCCAGTCAGGCCGCCGCTGTAGGCCATGAGCTTCTGGATCATGTCTTTGTCGCCGAACGGCGAGGGCAGGTGCAGCGGCAGAAGCCGCCCGAAGCTCACGACGAACTCCCGCAGACCTGCACTCTCGCGCCACCTGGGCAATGCGAACGGCTCAAAGCGAGATGCGATCTGAGGGTCGGCCTGCATGGCGTACAGCGCCTCGCTGGTTCCCAGCGCGATCACCGGCATGCGCAGTTCATTGCTAAGGAACTTGAGCTGGTCAGAGACTGGCGTTGCTCGCGTACAGTGCCAGCCAGCAAGTGATGAACCTCATCGAAGATCATCATTCGTGGCGGGTGCTGATGCAGCAATCGAAGGCTGAGGATCTCCAGATCCATTCCTCTGCGCGAGTAGGGGGCTTGGTGCCCGAGGCCTTCGATGATCTGCGCATGGAGCCTGCCGTCGTTGGGTTTGGACGGCATCTGCAATCTAAGAACTTTCCGAGCCTCGACCTCGCCAAATTCGTTGCAGATGTTTGGATGGTCTCTGACGAACTTGTCGACAACCATCGTCTTGCCGATGTCGCTGTCACCGTAGAGCAGCATGCTCGGCATGCGGCCGCAGGGCGGGTGCCGCAGCAGGTGTTCCACCCTGGCGTACGAGACCCACTTGGGCATGTACAGCCGCGTGATCCGACCTTCCTGAGATTCATCCAGGAACGACCAGACCCCCGTGTGCAGATGGTCGAAGGCCTGCGTCACGACTCAATCGTCCCAGACTTCTGCCTTGGCAGGCTTCACAGGTTTCGAGTAGTCCACAGAACCCCCCGTAGTCTTGGCCGCGCCCGTCTGCGCGTTGATCGCGTCACTGCGCCGCTGAACACTGCGGCGAGCCGCCTTGGTCTTCGAGTTGGCCTTGTCGACCAACGCTCGTTGATCGAGCACCGCCTCGAACATCTTTGCCTGCGCGGGCACATTGTCGCCGTCGACCGCAGCTTGGCCATCGCGGCGCGCTGCTCCCACAGCGTGATGGGCGGCAGAGTCAGATCAGCATAGGGAATCGGGTGATACCGCTCATCGGAGCCAGCAACATAGACCTTGGAGAGATTGCGCGGGTCATAGCGCACGAGCACAGACTCGCCAAGCTTGACGATGACCGGCAGCACAGAATCCCAGTAGCGGATGTTGAAGAGGTGCAGGCCGTCGCGGCGCAGCGTCCGCCGCTCAAAGGGCAGGAAGCTCAAGGCGAATTGTTCAGGCTGATCGGGCAGTGCACCCAGGCCACCGCCGGCTTGGCGCAGTGCCGCCGGTTCTGTCGCAATAAGCCCGCGGTGGTAGGGTTGAGCGAGGTGAACTGATGGTAAGACTTGATGATCGTCGAGTTGCGCAAGGTCATCAAGCGGATGCACTACCCGCTGGAAGTCATGCTGGTGTGCGTGCGCTGGTATGGCGCGTACCCGCTGAGCCTGCGCCACATCGAGGAGATGATGATCGAACGCGGCGTGTTCGTCGATCACTCCACGGTGCACCGCTGGGCGCTCAAGATCCTGCCCGTGCTGGCGTTGGTGTTTCGGC
>JBBRLT010000211.1:0-1690 GCA_038231235.1 Terriglobales bacterium | reverse complement strand
GCTTTTTGAAAGTGGGGTCGCGCATCTACGCGGCGCACATCAAGAATTTCACCGTCCGCCGCGGGCTGCCGCTGCGCGCGATGGAGTGGACGTGGCCGAAGCGCGCGATGCAGTTCACCGATCTCGGCAGCGGCGATTTGAACATGCAGCGCTACGCGGAACTGCTGCTGCACGTCGGCTACCAAAACCGGTACTGCAAGCTGCACGGCACGACCTCCGCGCCCCTCGTGGTCGAGGCGGAAAGTGCGCACAAGGATCTCGATTTCTGCTCGGCGGACGGCATCCGGTACGTGAAGGAAAACCTGTGCTGGCCGCAGGCGGCGGGGAGTTTCGAGGCGGGGATGGGCGCGTAGGGCACGGGGGCGCAAAGGTGGAGTGAACCGGGACTCTCGCGCTGCGTGCCTTTTCGCAGCCACCGAGCGGGAGTCTGCGGACAACGTCGCGACGACGGGTCATCGGCTTCGCTTGCTAGCGAACGGCATTCGAGCGGCGTTGAATAATACCAATTCGCAGAAATAAAGTGACACATGGAAGAAAAGAGAGGAGAAGGGAGGATGCCTGGATCAAAACTCAAACTGGGAATGCCGGAGGTGGCCAAAGGCATTGATGAAATGCACGCGCGGGAACGCGCGGGCTGGCGCAGGACGCGACTGCTGGCCGTCAAGCTGGTGGCGCGAGGGGCGGCGACCTCGGCGGAGATTGCCGATCTTTGCGGGGTGTCGCGAGGGCGGCTCTTTGTCTGGCTCCATACGCTGCGCGAAAAAGGACTTGAAGCGCTGCTGGAGCGTGGCCAGCCCGGTCCGAAGGAAGGAACCTGCCGGGGTGTGCCGGCGAAGGTGTTGGAGCAACTGCGGGCCAAGCTGGAGGCCAATGAGTTTGCCCATGCGGAGCAGGCGCGGCGCTGGCTCAAAAAGGCGCATGGCATTGAGCGGCCCTACGCCAGCGTGTGGAACTGGCTAAAAAAATTCGGCGGAGTGCTGCGGGTGCCGCGTCCGGCGTCACTCCAAGAAAAAGCCGGGAGCGGAGCAGGAGTTCAAAGAGGCGCTGTGCGAAAAGCTCGCAGCGCTCGGGCTGGAGCCCGGAAGCCGCGTCAAGGTGTGGGTGATGGATGAAGCCCGCTTCGGGCTGCACACCGAGTTGCGCCGGGTGTGGACGGTGCGCGGCAAGCGCCCCGTGGTCAGCCGTCAGATCAAAGACCAGTGGGATTACCTTTATGGGGCGCTCTCGCTCATCGGTGGGGAAGCCCACTTTGCCCATGTGCCGGGAGTTGGCCTGGACTGGGATGCGAGCTACCTGCGGGATCTGGCCGCCACCGCCCCGGAGGTCACGCATGTGCTCGTGCGCGACCAGGCTGGCTTTGCTTCGCTGCGCTCACCCCTGCGGGGCAGCCTGCGGCTGGCTGTCTCGCTCCGCTCGGCTCATCTCCGGGATGGCGACCCGCGCCTGCCCGCGCAAGTGCGCATCATCGATCTGCCGCCCTACTGCCCCGAGCTGAATCCTTGTGAACAGCTCTGGGACATCCTCAAGGACGACATCGCCAACCAAGTCTTCCCGAGCATCCAAAAACTGCGGGCCGGCATGAAGGACACGCTGCGTCGCTTCTGGGAAAGTGCGACCACTGTCCTCCGCCTCATTGGTCGCGAGTGGTTTAGCTCTCAACTAAACGCTTCGCCCAAATCTCAACTGTCCT
>JBBRLT010000210.1:0-1708 GCA_038231235.1 Terriglobales bacterium | reverse complement strand
GATCGCCATTAGGGGCTGGCGAATAGACCGAATCACTGTGGAATATTGCGGCGAAAAGAGCGTCCGATTTATGACCTGGATGTTGTCCTGGATCGCCTTGACTCTGTCCTCTCCGCCCGGGACTTGCTCTTAATCTGCCAGCTTCGACGTCCAGTAGTGCGTAAGGCTATTGATATTATAGTGGACCCAGGAAACTGGACCACGGAAGGGAGGGGGATGGGGTAGACTGAGAGCCATGCAGACGAGGAAGCAGTACAGCCCGGCCTTCAAGGCCCAGATCGTGCAGGAGTTGCTGCGCGAGGAGAAGACGGTGGCGCAAGTGGCCGCCGAGCACGGCATCCACCCGACGCAGCTGCACCAGTGGCGCAGCGTCGCGGTGGCGGGGCTCCCCGAGTTGTTCAGCCGGAGCGATTCCATCGGCAAGCTTAAGGCGCGCTACGAGGGGCAACTGGAGGATCTGTACGCCCAGCTGGGGAGGGTGACCACGCAGCTCGCGTGGCTGAAAAGGAAGTCTGGCCTCGAACCTGAGCCGCGCTGAGCGGCAGGCCCTGCTGGAGCGAGTGGGTGGCGATCTGTCGGTGCGGGTCCAAGCCGACCTGCTGGGGTTGCACCGTTCGACCCTCTACTACCAGCCTGTGCCGCCCAGCGCGGAGGAAGTGGCGCTCAAGCACCGCATTGATGCGCTCTACACGGCGCATCCCTACTACGGGAGCCGACGGGTGGCGGTGGTGTTACGGCGAGAGGGGGTGGTGATCGGCCGGAAGGCGGTGCAGCGGCACATGCGGGAGATGGGCATCGCGGGGGTCGCGCCGGGGCCGCACACCAGCCGGCGGGTGCCCGGCCAGCCGCGCTACCCCTACCTGCTGGGGTCGGTGGCCAGCGCCTATCCCAACCACATCTGGGGCATCGACATCACCTATGTCCGCCTCCAGGCCGGGTGGATGTACCTGGTCGCGGTGCTGGACTGGTATTCGCGCTTCGTGGTCAGCTGGGAACTCGACCAGACGCTGGAGCTGCCCTTCGTCCTGCACGCCGCCCGGCGCGCGTTGGCAGGCGCCACGCCGACGATCTGGAACAGCGACCAGGGCAGCCACTTCACCAGCCCGCAGTACCTGGCGCTCCTGCAGGCCGCCGACGTGCGGATCAGCATGGACGGCAAAGGGCGGGCGCTGGACAACATCTTCACCGAGCGGCTCTGGCGCACCGTCAAGTACGAGGAGGTCTACCTGCACAGCTACGAGTCCCCGCGCGAGGCCCGGCAGGGGCTGAACCGCTACCTGGCCTTCTACAACCACGAGCGACCGCACCAGGCGCTGGGCTACCGCACGCCGGCGGAGGTCTACCACGCCGCTCCCACCCCACAATCGAGCGAAGAAAGGAGTGCCGTCTAGCTTATCACACCCCAATTCGTGGTCTTGACAACAGGGTCCACCTTAGGGTCAACTACCGTAGAAGACAAGTGAAGATAGGTTTTCAGGATTGGTCAAGGCAGGTTACAGAGCCAGAATGCGGCTGTCGCGGGATGCACGCAGGCTCCAAGCGGGTGGGAACAATAAAGTGTCCGCACAGCGCTATGTGCCCCTTGCCAACCGTGGGATAGTTCGAAGCTAGGTGGGCCGGTACAAACAGGGCTGCTGTGCCAGCTGTTACCCAAAGACAATCCCTCTTCTCCAATTGCCTGCGTCAGCTGGGTATCTCCTCCTTTCTT
>JBBRLT010000209.1:0-1723 GCA_038231235.1 Terriglobales bacterium | reverse complement strand
TTTCGTCGAGTCGCGGCACTTCAAAGCCTTCGTTGCGTACATCTCCGGCGGTCGCTTCAGGGCGCCGACTGTCTATGGCCTCGTCGTCTGCATTGACGGCCTCTACGATCGCTTGGTTTCCAAAGTCCAGAGGATGCTGTCTGACCGAGCCTTCATCGCCTTCGAGGTGGACAGCTTGACGCGGGGGGGCCGACACTTCTCAGCGCTGTGTACTGGGGCGCCGGGCTTGTCCGCCCTCGCCGCTGTGTACGACAACTCCGCTTCGGACAATGCTGTGAACACAGCGGACGCTTGCCACAGGTGCGCAGCTATTCTAGAACCATTGCTTGTCCAGGCTTTTGCCAGACCACTGCCAACAACGTCGTCTTGCAAGCGCCTTGAACCGGCTCGCGCGGCGAATGACGGCGGTAGCATCTAGGCACGTGTACGATTCGTTTGCACGCTGGCCGATTGCAAGCTGGCAAAACAATTGAATAAATGCAAGTTTGTCGTTGGGCAAGATTAGCAGAAATAGTGTTCTTGTACGATCGAGCGGCGTTTCTTTGGACGCCAGGTGCATCAGCACTTGGCAGCCACCATAGTGGTGAGTCTGTTTGTGAAACTGACAGCCAAGGAATGACTTTGCAGGTGTTTGCTCTGCGCTATGGGTCTGGACGAGGAGAGTGCGCCGGACGATGCAAGCATTCCTCGAGCTCGTGTCGCCATCATGACGTCGGATACGACAAACGTCATGCCTGCCACCGCCCGGGTCCTGCGCGAGAATTATCCGCTCTGTGAGGGCATGCTATGGATTCCCTGTGCGCCTCATGTCCTCAACCTCTTCCTCGTCGATCAGCTCGGCATCTCTAGCTTCAAGCTCCTTCTACAGCATGCCAAACAGATCGCGCTCGTCTTCCGCAGCGGCACTTTCCACAAGATCTTCCTCTCGTGCGCCCGTAATCCCAAAGCACGTCTGCAACTGCCGGTGAAAACGAGGTGGGGTACGTACAGCGACATGTTGCGGTGCCTGCTGCGCCACCAAGGCGTCGTGCGCAGTGCCGTGCTCACCGAGGAGTACGTCGCTGCCGCGCATAAAGCAAGCGCCGCCGCACGGCGCAACGCCAAGGAGCGCGAAGACGACTATGTCGTTGATGACGATCTTGACGAGCTTGCAGACTGCGACGCGGGCATGTCTCTGGGCACGGGGGGGAGGGCGGGGCTGGCAGGCACTGGAAAGTACTCCGCCGTTTATAACGACGTCAACGACGCTGCTTTCTGGGAGATTTGCAAAGAGTATGTAGCCATCAACGAGCCTGAGTGCCGCTACATCACTGAGCTCGGCAGCCCTTCAGCTAGCCTCTCCGACGCAGCCCGCGCGCTGCTGGTCATCGACGCTCACATGCAGGGCATCACAACATCTGCCTACCCGGCGCTATTTGGGGGCACGGTGTCACGGTATGACGTGACGCAACTACAAGAGCGCTGGACACCGCGCTTGCAGACAGCGCTGACAGATACTCATCTCTTGGCGCTGCTCCTTGACGCACGGCCGTCCATGAGGAAGTTTGTCAGCGACCAGAACCTGCTGGGAACGGGACAGGGTGGCGACCGTGGCAACACGCCAGCCCTCCAGGGTGCACGCCGCTGCTTGGATCAGCTAGCAGCTGTATGCGTGCCAGCGTCACACTTGCCTCATGCAGCCCGCTCTGCGCCTGCTGCAAAGCAGCTTGAGATCAAGCAACAC
>JBBRLT010000208.1:0-1750 GCA_038231235.1 Terriglobales bacterium | reverse complement strand
TGGGCAGCTTGGTCGCGTCGCAGAAGTCGGTACCCGGCGCGGGCTCACACTGTGGCGGTCGCACTGCGTGTCGACTGCGCGGTGGTGCTCGGTCTGGGGTCGGCACCGCGGAACTCACTGTGTTCGCTTCGCTCTCGACGTTCGGACAACCGCGGTGAGAGTGTTGACGAAGTGCGCTGTGCGCACCGACCCCAGCCCTGTGCTCCTCGCCGCCACAGAGATCGCCCCCGCCGGGTACCGACTTCCGCGAGTGAAGGGATTTGGTTCTCGCGCCAGCACAACTTCCGGATACCGACCAACGCGAGTCAATGTTTCCGGACTTCGGGGCTGGAGCTGCCCCGCTCACTGATGGCTGTGAACGACGGGATTTGGTCTTTGCGCGGACCACAAACCACCCTTCAGCAAAGCTGTGCTCGGGTGGGCTGCGGCGCGCCTGTGCAGCGCAGAGGAGCACAGCTTTCACGGCTGCTCGCGCAGCGCGCTTCGTCAACACTTTCATCGCGGTTGTCCGAGCGCAGAGAGCGAAGCGAACGCAGCGAGTTCCGCGATGCAGCTGCGAGAAGCGCGCACCGCAGGGCATTCGACACGCAGTGCGACCGCTGCAGTGAAGCGCCGCAGCACGCGCGGGCGCAGCTTTGCCGCGAGCGCACGCGCACGCAATGCAGTGCAGGGCCAAAACTGATATGAGCGTACAAAAAGTCCAGCCACTGCGTCGCCTGCTGATGCTGCATCTTCCGATGCTGGCCATCGTGTTGTTCGCGCTCGCGCCCTACCTGTGGATGCTGCTCACCTCGCTCAAGCAGGAGTCCACGCTGTTCTCGCCCGACCGGCAATTTTTCCCCGCCGTGGTGACGCTGGACAACTACCTGCGACTGTTCGTCAAGACCACCTTCCTGCACAACCTGGGCGATAGCCTGATCGTCTCCAGCGGCACCATGCTGGTGGGCCTGTCGGTCAGCATTACCGCTGCCTATGCTTTTTCGCGCTTCCGTTTTCCGGGGCGGCGCGCGCTGATGCTGCAGTTCCTGCTGGTCAACATGTTCCCGATCGTGTTGCTGATCATTCCGTTGTTCATCATCATGAAAAACCTGGGCCTGCTCGACACCCATCTGGGGCTGATCCTGGCGCACTCGACCTTCTCGATTCCGTTCGCCACCTGGATGATGATCAGCTACTTCGACGCGATTCCGCGCAGCCTGGACGAGGCCGCGCTGGTCGATGGCTGCACCCCGGTGGGTGCCATGTTCCGGGTGGTGATTCCGCTTACCGTGCCCGGCATCATTGCCACCGGCATCTATATCTTCATCACCTCCTGGAACGAATACCTGTATGCCTCCATGCTGGCCGGCCAGAAGGTACGCACACTCACGGTCGCCATCCAGACCCTCGTGGGCGAGTACGAGATTGCCTGGGGCCTGCTGACAGCCGGCGGCGTTGTGGGCGCCTTGCCCGTGACGTTGCTGTTCATGCTGATCCAGAAGCGTTTGGTAGCCGGCATGACGCAAGGCGCCGTCAAAGGCTGAGCAGAAATCAATCGCGGCCAGGCCGCGCCATTCAACAAGGAGCCACCATTCATGAACCCGATCGGCATCATCTCGATGCAATTCAACCGCCCGTTCACCGCATCCGACTTCTCCCAGTTCACGCACTGGAAGTCCGCGGGGTATGACTTCGCCGAACTTCTGGTGCCCGAGCCCGGTGAACTCGACCTGGCAACGACGCGACGTGCCCTGGCCGACGCCGGGTTGGG
>JBBRLT010000207.1:0-1752 GCA_038231235.1 Terriglobales bacterium | reverse complement strand
TACTACAGTTGTAGATGAGGTAGTATACGGCGTAGTGCGGTAAATGGCACTCCGGGAGGCGTCGATGGAGCAGCAGGTTGTATCACGTGAACTTGATCTCTTGGATGTGCAGGTCTGGAACCTCTATTGGGGCGAGATTGAACAACGCATCGGGTCCATTTTTGCCCGCTCCGACGTTCGGACACGCGCCATGCGCTACCTGACCGGATTGCTGAGTTCCGTCGAACGCAAGAACAGTTGGCAGTTGGCGGAAATCATGGGCGATCCCACGCCCTATGGCTTCCAGCACCTCCTTGGTCGAGCCGACTGGGACCCGGATGCGCTCCGCGACCGTCTTCGGAGCTATGTCACCGACTACTTGGCTGAACCAGGGGCCGTGGGTGTGCTCGACGAGACCGGTTTTCTCAAGAAAGGCACCCATTCCGCTGGCGTGCGACGGCAGTATAGTGGGACCGCTGGCCGCATTGAGAATAGTCAGATCGGCGTCTTCTTGACCTATGCCACCTCCCATGGCCACACGCTCCTGGATCGTGAACTCTATCTGCCGACCGACTGGACGACCGACCACAGTCGCTGTCAGGATGCTGGCATTCCCGAGGAGCGAGCATTCGCGACCAAACCAGCACTAGCGGTGCAGATGTTGGAGCGGACGCGGGCTGCGGGAGTGACGCTCGCGTGGGTCACGGGTGATTCGATCTACGGCGACGACCGCACGCTGCGCGGCTGGTTGGAGCAGCAGCAGCAAGCCTATGTGCTGGCGGTCTCGGGCAAAGAATACGTCTGGCTGGCGCAGCGACAGCAGTCCATCAAATCAATCTTGGCAGCAGTCCCCAGCGACGGCTGGCAGCGCATCAGTGCAGGCGCGGGCAGCAAAGGGCCACGCTGGTACGACTGGGTCCGCGTGGAACTGAATGCTCCTCCGCAGGAAGGCTGGCACCGCTGGTTGGTGATCCGACGGAGTTGCACTGACCCAAGCGAGGTAACTGGCTATGTTGCCTGTGCCCCAGCGACGGCGACTCTACCGGAGCAGGTGCGAGTCGCTGGAATGCGCTGGACGGTCGAAGAAAGTATCCAAACGGCCAAAGGCGAGGTGGGCTTAGACCACTACGAGGTGCGGAGTTGGACCGGCTGGTACCGGCATATCACCTTAGCGATGTGGGCACAAGCCTTTTTAGCGGTGGTGCGCGCGGAAACGGGCACCACCGGGGTGCCAAAAAAAGGGCAGTCGAAACTGGGGCTGCGGAGCAGTTTGGCAGCGTTCAAGCACCACCGCAGGCTCCCATTGAGCTAACCTGTGCGGAAATTCGTCGTCTGTTTTGGCAGGTAGCTGGGGCGGTCGAGCAGACGGCAACCGTACTGTTCGCTTGGTCAACGTGGCGACGCTGGCATCAAGCATGGGCGCGCTACTATCATTACCGTCGGCGCGCTGCCGGTGGACCACCACCAAGCGAACCGCACGTGGAGACAAGCCATGAGGAGGTGCTTGAGGTCGTCTGGCGGCGGCTGGCAGCGCTGCTTCCGCCGGTGAAGCGGACGGGGCGACCCTATGCGCACGAGCGGCGGGTGGTGTTCCAGGCGATCATGTACGTCATGCAAAGCGGGTGCGCTTGGCGCGATTTACCAGCTGAGTTTCCACCCTGGCAAACGGTGTATATGCAGTTGCGCCGTTGGAAGGAGACTGGTATCTGGGACCAAATCTGGCAAGGCCTTTCAGAGAACAGGACCGCACGTCAAGTACAACTGTAGTATTAG
>JBBRLT010000206.1:0-1754 GCA_038231235.1 Terriglobales bacterium | reverse complement strand
GCGGCGGCGCTGCTGGCGGTCTGGGAGTGCGATCAGCGCGCCGGCCGCTGTGCCCGCTGCGCCGATCGCCAGGACCCGCTCTGCGACCTCCTGCGGGTGCTGCCCGATCGCGCGCTGCTGGGGCACCTGCGGCCGGGCGAGCGCTCCGGGCTGTTCCGCAGCCTGGCCCCGGTGCTGCGCCACTACGCGCCGGCAGATCGCATCCTGTTTTTCTACCAGCAGATCGGCGCCGAGATGGCGCGGGTGGAGTTGCCCGCCTGGGCCGCAACGCCGATGCATCTGGCGCGTGTGCAGGCCGCCCTACAAGGGCAATGCGCGCGCGGCCGGGGCTACCCGGTGGTGCTGATGGAGGCGCACGAGCAGGCGGTGATCCACGGCGGCGGACGCGAGGCGTTCCGCCGGCTGGTGCTGGAGGCGCTGAACCTGCACGGGCTGGAGGCGTCGGTCTCCCATAAGCGGCTGAGCAAGGATCAGCGGGGGGTGTAGCGGCATTGAGTACTGAGGGTTTGTCCTGTATCATCGTGTTGGTCAATGCGCAGGCATGAATCGCAGTACTCATGAGCAGTCGATACGCAGGTAGAGAAGGTACGTTATGTACAGCATGCAGGGTACCAGACGATCCCTTGATCAAGAGATAGCGCTCTACCAGGCCCGCAAGTTTAAGCTCGTCGATAGGACGGCGTTCTCTGCCCATCTCCAGCGAAAGCCTCCCTACAAGGTGTGGCTCGCTGTTCTGCTGTTCCTGGCGCTGGGCATTGGCTTGCTCATCTACACGTTCGTACATGCGCTGGCCAGCCGGCGCGTAGATGTCTACATCACTGCCGACGAATACGGAAACGTCGTGCAGGTTGAGCAGCGCAAGGCCAAGTTACGCCCGGCTCAATGGGTCTTTGTCGCCCTGGTGCCGATTCTGCTCGTGTTGGTGGTGGTAGCTATAATCGCCTTGGGCAGACAGGCCGATGCCCAACGTAAAGGTGTACATATCTGCAATACAAGCAATATCAACACCACGAACGGTTTCTGCAATTTCGACGATGGGCAGGTGGCGGTGGGTCGGGTGGATGTAGCCAGGATCACCGTGGGCAGCACGGATGGGCACAAGTTCACCGATCCCTCGTTCAGCATCTCGGTGTACAAGCAATCGCCAGGCAGTGCATACCTGCTTGTTGGCCGGGTGAGCCTGTCCCTGCTGGGTCAGGCGCAGGGGATGTATAAAGCGCTTGGCGATGTGTTCAGCGCCGACAACATTCCTGTGCAGCCGGGAAGGTATCGCTTCAGCGCCTCACTCCAGGGTAGCACTACTCCAGATGAACTCGGCTCCGCAACTGTACAACTCACGCCTTAAGGCGATGCCAAGATCGGCAAAGGCATTCTTTATGGCCGCCGGTCCCTGCTTCAACGACGCAGACGTACGGGGCTATGACGCTCCTTCCGAAGTCGGGAGGATCAGGTGCTCGCTGATGCGCACCCCGAGCGCATCCACGACTGCCTGCGCACGCGCCAGGCTAATCCCGCTATAGTGCGTCGCCTCGTACCGCTGGATTTGTTGCTCCTTCACGCGCAGACGCGCCGCAAGCTCCTTCTGCGTCAGACCCGCCGCAATACGGGCTTGAATCAGCGCCTCCGGCAGCGCGGTGAGCGACGCCACATCCAGGCTCGTTATCCGTCCGTCGCGCAACGCATCGTACTCGTCGATCTGGCACTGTAGCTCCTCGATCTGGCTGCGATACTGCTCGACCATGGCCGCCTGGATC
>JBBRLT010000205.1:0-1755 GCA_038231235.1 Terriglobales bacterium | reverse complement strand
GCTGGTGGGGCAGGCGCCGGTGGGGCAGGCCCCAGTAGGCGGCTACCACGGCGATGAGCAGCGGAAAATACCAGAGGCCGGGGAGCAGCACTAGTGTAGTGCTGCATTCTGTTTGGAACTTAAGCGGCTGTTGGCGCGAATGACCTTCTGCAAGATGTCGCGCGCGCTCTTGGTCCAGATGAACGGCTTGGGATTGATGTTGTGGTGAGCGATGTAGGCATCGATGGCGGCCGTCAACTCCGGCACGCTGGTGAACACTCCGCGGCGCAGCCGCTCGGTCGTGAGGTTGCGGAAGAAGCGCTCGACCATGTTCAACCACGACGCCGAGGTGGGTGTGAAGTGCATGTTAAAGCGCGGATGCTTGGCCAGCCACTCCTGCACCATGGGATGTTTGTGCGTGGCGTAGTTGTCGGCGATCAGATGCAGCGTCTTGTCCTTGGGCGTCTCGCGGTCGATCTGGCGCAAGAACTTGAGCCACTCGGAATGACGGTGGCGCTGTTGGCATTGGGAGATGACTTGGCCATCCAGCACGTTGAGCGCGGCAAACAGCGTGGTCGTGCCGTGCCGCTTGTAATCGTGCGTCATGGTGCCCGCGCGACCCTTCTTCAGCGGCAGCCCGGGTTGCGTGCGGTCGAGCGCCTGCACCTGGCTCTTCTCATCGCAGCACAGCACCAGCGCATGCTCGGGTGGCGCCATGTACAGGCCCACGATGTCTTCGAGTTTCTCGACAAACTTCGGGTCCCGCGACACCTTGAAGCCGCGCACCAGGTGCGGCTTCAAGCCGTTGGCGCGCCAGTGCCGCGACACGGTGGCGGCGCTCACCCCCAACGCCGCAGCCATCTTGCGCGTGCTCCAATGGGTGGCCGCTTCGGGCTTGCTCTGCGTGGTCAGCTCCACCAGTCGCGGCACGTCAACCTTCACCGGCGGTGCGCCGCGTGGCAAGTCACGCTCGATACCCGCCAGCCGCGATTCCTCATATCGCTCGCGCCACCGCGCGACCTGCACTCGGCCCACCCCCAACTGCTCCGCAATATCCTTGTTTTGCATGCCCTCAGCGGCCAGCAATACCATGCGCGCGCGGTGCGACAACCGCACGCTGATGCGTTGGGAGCGAATCAGGCGCATCAACTCCGCTCGCTCGTCGTCGGTCAACACAATCTCGGGGGCCACTCGCATTTGCACTCTCCGCGTTGCTTCGTAGTAGAGCATTGGAGAGGCCAGAATCATATAAGTTCCCGCAAGAGTGCAACATTACACTAGTCTCTGCTTGTCCCCGGTTCAGCTTTGACTCCGGGGTTAGGCGGTAACTCCGGGTCCTGATTTGACTCCGTGTCCGGCTTTGACTCTGGCTGATCCGGGGCGCGTTTCTGCCGTTTCAAGGCTACCGCCAGACCTAGCAAACCCAAGCCCATCAGCGCTAGCGAAGCAGGTTCCGGAATACGCGTAAGCTGGCCGCGAATCTCGCCACCCGGAAACAAGGTGGTATGCACATTGAAATAAAACAGATTGCTGGTCAGGTCGATGATCTGCGCGGCGGTGATCGCAAACACCTGCTCAGCAATCGCGCCGCTGGTCATGCCTGCGCTGGCGCCTAAATCCAGCGGGAAAACTATCGGCGCATTGACTCCCGGAGGAGCGGGATTGTGTATATGCGCGGCGATAGCGGGGGTCGTAAGGTTTTGCCAACTCAGGTTGACAGTGATCGTATCCAGGACGTCATCCAGAAGCACGGCGCCAAACCCGGCGCCGGAAGTG
>JBBRLT010000204.1:0-1805 GCA_038231235.1 Terriglobales bacterium | reverse complement strand
TTCTCCACTCCTCTGTGAAGGTCCTCTCATTGAGTTCAGCACGCGCGGTCATGACCACCTTATCGAAGTCATCCTGTTCTGCCGGGGGCAGTGGGGTCTGTGCCGCGACACGCAGCGCGGCTGCGGCGGCGCACAACCTGGTTGCATGCTGGTAGCTCCCTTCTGCACAGGCTACGGCGGCGATGCCTTCCAGACACCAGGCGTTATAGGTGACATTGCCCAACTTATGGTAGAGCACCAGACTTTCCCGGTAGCGGACCTTCGCACGCTTGTAGTCCTGCTGCCCTCGGGCCACGTGTCCCAGCAGGGTGAGGATGTTGGCAATGCCCCAGGTCATGTCGAGGGCTCGCACATCGGCGAGGGCTTCTTCTAGGAACTCGGTGGCACGCGCGACATCCCCGCGCTTGCGTGCCAACTCTCCAAGGTTGAGCAGGGCATGTGAGATCTGACCGATATTTCCAGCATGCTTTGCATGTTTGGCCGCCTCGTAACTCTCAGTGAAATAGACGGCGGCCTCGTCTTCCGCGCCTCCGGCCAGCACGATGGAACCGAGCAGAGCCAGCCCATAGCTGATATCGGCTTGGTCTTCCGTTCGCCTGGCTAGTGTCAGTGCCTCTTCCGCTAAGGCGCGGGCGCGCTCTCTCCTGCCCAGGTGCATCGTGAGACTCGATGCGTAATAGAGTGCTCTGCTGCGTATAGCGGGGGGAGCAGCCTGCTCTCTGCGAGCGTCGTCCAGCGCGAGCATCCGGGAGAGCCATAGGTTTGCCTCGCTCATCTGGCCTCGTGTTGTCCAGAAAAATCCAAACCATGTAGCCAGCCGTAGGCCGAGGGTCACCTCGCCACGCTCATAAGCCCAGTGCAGAGCTGCACGCCCATTGGCCAATTCCTGTTCGAGGTGTGCTTCACGGCTCCCCTGGCCTGCTCCAATGCGCTCTGCTTCCTCGGCCAGAGCCGCGTAATACTCCGCATGGCGCCGCTGATAGTCTTCCTCCTCCCCTGCTGCCCGCAGTTGTTCGGCGGCATACTCGCGAATCACTTCGAGCAGACGATAGCGCGGGCGGTCGTCTCCCGTGATCTCCACCTGGACAAGACTGGCATCGACGAGCACCGCGATAGTCGAGAGTCCCTCATCGGAAGTGGTCGGTTCCTCTGCCCAACAGATGGACTCTGCTGCTGCCAGTGTGTATCCTCCCAGGAAGATGCTCAGCGCACGGAACCAGCGCTGTTGTGTCGGAGGAAGGAGGTTGTAGCTCCAGGCAATCGCTTCCTGCATAGTTCGCTGGCGCTCCGGCAAATCCCGTGCGCCTCCACGCAGGAAGCGGAGCCGGTCCGAGAGACGCTCGAGCAACAAGGGGAGGGAAAGCACCCGGACGTGTGCTGCCGCCAGTTCGATGGCCAGTGGCAGCCGGTCCACCTGCTCGCAAATGGCCGCCACAGAGGACTCGGTGGCGTCTAGACTGGGTAGCACCCTCTGCGCTCGCTCGCGAAAGAGGGCCACGGAGGCGGCTTGCGTTAAAGGGGTCAGCACCAGTTGCTGTTCCGCACGCAGGTGCAAGGGCGTCCGGCTGGTGACCAGGATGTGCAGACTTGGGCAGCGTAGCAGCAGGTTGGCCACGAAGTCTGCTGCGGCGAGAACCTGCTCAAAATTATCAAGGAGCAGCAAGTACAGTTTGTCCTGGAAGAAAGCACGCACCTGCTCGGAGAACGGACGATCCGCCTGTTCCTGTAGGCCCAATGCCTGTGCCACTGTCTGTGGAACGAGCGATGGATCACGGAGAACCGTCAGGTCAATCCAGGCGAGGTTA
>JBBRLT010000203.1:0-1814 GCA_038231235.1 Terriglobales bacterium | reverse complement strand
TTCCGGGTGCTCAAGGGGCGGGAGATACGGCAGTACGGCGAATACCGGACGCGGCGGCTGGTGCTGGCGGCGTGGGATGGGGATAGAAACGCAGATGGCGCAGATACCCACAGATGATGCAGCTACGAGGGTGGTGCTGGGCGCCGGCTCTGCCCCAGCCTCAAGGGCGACCAGTCCCGTCTGCCCGTGCTGGACGATTGCCGACGCGGACCCTTACCTACAGCCGGCGGCCCTGCGCACGGTCAGGCATCTCGGCACGGCAGTAACCTGCCTATGGCCCACCGCATACGCCTACGCACGGAAGGCTGCCAAGCACCATCTGCGCCATCTGCGTTTCAATCTCTGTGGACGGCCCAGGCCACTGCCAGGCATCTCGACATGGCAGTATACTTCCTCCATACACCTGCGAACGGAGGGCTACCGAGCACCATCTGCGTCATCTGCGTTTCAATGGAGACGGGAGAGGAGCACGTGGCGACGCAACAGCGCGATCCGCGCACGGAGGCCATCCTAGGCGCCGCCTTCGAGGTGCATACCACGCTGGGGCCGGGCTTCGAGGAGACCATCTACCAACGAGCCCTGGCGCGCGAGTTCGCTGTCCGCAATCTCGATGCCGCGCGTGAAGTCTGGCTGGATATCCGCTACAAGGGCGAGATCGTGGGCAGGAAACGGGTGGATTTCCTGGTTGAAGGCATCATGTTGGAGATCAAGGCCAAGAGCGAGTTCGAGCCGCAGGACTTCGTACAGGCCATCTCCTACCTCAAAGCGACCGGCTCCACGATCGGCCTGCTGCTCAACTTTGGCAGCGCCAAGTTGGAATACAAGCGCTTGATTCAGAGCCACAGCACACAGATGCAGCCATGAGCAAAGGAAGCAGCAGGGTTGCACACTTGGAGTGAAGAACGTGCTGCTGCGCCATCGCCAGGAACCGGCTATACTTCATTCCACAGACAGCGAGTTTGGCCCATCCCTCGACCTTCGATGCCTTGCGGGCAGATGCCGTTCTCAAGCTCCTTCCTGGGCTGAACTGGCTCCGAGCGCGTTCGAGTGAGGCCGAAGTTACCGCAGTATGGGACCGCGTGATGGGTATAAGCCAACGGCAAACCGCTCCAACAGGCATGCGCCTCGACGGCCTCTTAAGCGAGATACGGGGGCTGGGCATCGCAGTGCCCGATACAGCATTGGTGGTCGGCTACCTGGCCTCGCGCGCGCCGGTCGCCTCCAAGCTCCTGGAAGCGTGCAGACTTGCCCGAGCGAACTTCGGGTCGGACTCCTATCTGTCACTGGAGGTTGACAAGGACCCGGAGTCGGGCGCCTGTACGCTCGCCATCTTCATTCGCCAACGGGCGTACGGTACGGGCTTCGTCTCGAAGGTACAAGCCGTCGCAGAAGAGGTTGAGGCGCTGTTTCCCAGCACAGCAGAGTGGATCCTCGTCACGTCCGACTTCGCGCCACCATCGACGTAGATCATGGCGTATCGCTGGGTAGAGTTCTACGAACTTGCGCGGCACCTGCTAGCTGACGACCGGTCATTCCCTGCCGGCATCAGCCCCGAGACCCTCGATCGCTGCGCCGTCAGCCGGGCCTACTATGCCGCGTATGGCCACGCATGGCGCTACGTGCGCGAGAACTTCGGTGTGCAACCGGGCGAATCGGTGGAGGACCACGAGTCGCTGCTGAAGGTGTTCCGAGAGCGAGGGCGGGGCGATACGGCAGCAAAGCTAAAGAATCTGCGTACATGGCGAAACGCCTGCGACTACGGTGTAGAATCCGGAGGCGAAGTGCGCCACTGAGCGGTCCGGTGCCGGAGTAAG
>JBBRLT010000202.1:0-1823 GCA_038231235.1 Terriglobales bacterium | reverse complement strand
CATCTATGCGCATGTCAATCCCTATGGGCTGTTCCTCCTTGATCTGCACCAGCGGCTCGCGCTGGGTGAGGAGGCAGCAGGATGAGCGACCTGCCGCAGACTGCCGTCAAACGCACGCCCGCACGCAAGAAGGCTCAGCAACTAGCGCGCCACCTTCGCGGCGAACATCCGGACTACGACTATCTCAAGCAGGTCTTCCGCTACCTGCGGGAGGAACTGGAGGTCACCATCCCGCACGCACCGCGCACCCTCCCTCACGTGCCAACGGAGGAGGAGATGGCCCGCTACTACCACGCGGTCTGGCAGGGCCGGGACTACCCCGACATGGTGCTGATCAAGACGCTCTTCTACACCGGCGTGCGGGTGAGTGAGCTCGTCAACATTCGCCTGGACGAGGTCGACCTGGACCGCTGCCAGATCCGCATCACCCGCGGCAAGGGCGGCAAAGACCGAGTCGTGCCTTTCCCCGATTCCTTCAAGGAGACGCTGGGGCAGCACATGGACCAACTGCGCGGGAAAGGCGCGACCTATCTCTTCGAGTCATCCTGGAAGAAGAAGTACAGCGACCGCGGCGTGCGACGGATGCTGGAGCGCTACGCCAAGGTTGCCGGCCTGGAACACAATGTCTCGCCCCATCAGTTGCGGCACTTTCTGCTCACCTGGCTCAAGAAGCAGGGCATTGACGACGCCCTCATACAACCCTACTCAGGGCACGCCAGCCGAAAGTCCCTGGAAATCTACTCGCTGCTTTCGCTCAGTGAGGCGCAGGAGGAGTACAACAGCGTGATCGATCGTTTCCCGATCTGACGCTAGATGGCGGCTGGTGACAGCTTCCGTAACACTACCCCTACCTGAACGCGGTGGGGACCCGCGCTCGGCGTGCGTACAGGGACTAGACCCAGCGCCGTATGATGATCGAGGTGGGCTCAAATGTGATCGCCGCAGTGGGGCCATTTCTCAGCGCCGAAACCACATGCGGACGAAAGGCAGGATACTCCGCTTTGAGCGCCAAGACCTGTTGCCGAATCTCGGCAGGCACCTGTCGCCGGTCTTCTGGCGACCGTGTGGGTTCAGGGAACAGACTCGCCATCCCCGCGGCATCGAACCGGTCCGCTCTGCGCTCCAGGGTGCGCTCGGCAATACCCGTCTCTCCGGCACGCGCAGCCGCCGTCACCCCGAACAGGTTCATCGGCCGGATGACCTCATAGGCCTCTTGTTCCGGCCACGAGACATAGTGCTGAATCGGGCCCCACGCGTGCGTGAGGGCGCGGCGTGGGCGTTTGGGTGCAGGCATGGATCACCGTGCGGCCACTGCTACAGGTAGAGCATCCCTAGCCAGGTATGCACTGTTTTACCTGTGCTGGCTGGAAAGCCCATCGGGCTGTGAAATGGCTGCCTGAACCCATAGCTCTGTATAGAGAGTCCCTACAACTGCATGTAGGACCCAGCGACTTCCACGGAAGGGGGATGGGCTTTCCAGCCAGCACAAGGTGCGCCTGGACCGGGGCGAGGGTGATTCCCTCGGGGGGCGCGTGAAGGGCGACGAGGCAGTAGATGGCTGCGCCCCGCGAGGCAGCCGCCGAGTTGGTGCAAGGCCAGACCGTCGCCTTCCGGCACGGTCATGGACACCGGGCACCGCCACTCGTGCCGAGTGGAGCGTGTACCAGGCTGCGCGGCACCGCGTTGATCTGCCGACGCAGCACGGTCACGGCGATGTCCCTCGCCGTTCGTCCCCCGCCGCGATGGCCGCGCGGGGGCCGGCAGGGTGAACTCCGCCCCCCGACTCGGCCAGCACCGCGGCCAGGCGCGCCGGGTTGCAGCCT
>JBBRLT010000201.1:0-1826 GCA_038231235.1 Terriglobales bacterium | reverse complement strand
GCACGACACGCCGCACACGCGAACGCTGCCGGGCTCACAGACGGCCAGGTAGCGGGGATCGATCACGACGAGTTGATTCCGCTGCCGGATCGCCAGATCGATGACATCATCGAACCGCACCTCCGGCGTTTCGAGCGTGAATAGGGCTGCGTAACCGGTCGGCGAGAAACGCGCCGGCACAATGGCCGTGCTCTTGTCCGATCCGCTGCTGCCGCTGCCGGAATCCGAACCGCTCCCGCTGCTCGAGCCAGATCCACTGCCGGAGCCGCTGCTGGACCCGGAACTGGAGCCGGAGCCACTGCTGCCCCCGCTCCCGCTGCTGCCACTACTGCCGCTGCTTTGGCTGTTGCCGCTCCCGCTCCCGCTACCCGAGCCAGACCCCGAGCCACTGCTCCCGCCACTGCCGCTTCCACTGCTGCTGCCACCGCTGCCGCTGCTGGAACCGGAGCCCGAACCGCTGCTTCCGCTGCTCTGGCTATCGCTACTTCCGCTGCTGCTGCTGCCACTCTCGCTACTGCTGCTTCCACTGCTACTGCTGTCGCTCTCACTACTACCGCTGCTACTGCTGCTCCCGCAGGGCGCACCGCCTTCGCGGGCGGCGATCATCCAATACCGGATTTCTCCCCCGGCATCCCAGCCCGAGAACAACATGACCGGCTCGCCCTTGCCGACGTTGTGCATCTCCGGCGGCTCAAAGAGATTGGTCGCCTCCACGATGCGGCCTTCGTCGATAGGCTCGAACGACACACCGTCCTCGTAGCGGACGGTGGACTCCTGAACCCAGTAGCGATTGCCTGGCGGCTCCGGCTCGCCGTTTGGCCCCTTGCACACCACCACGCCGAGCATGCATGCGGGCATGGCCGGAGGCCCGATGCGCGCCACGGCCCAGACCCAATCCTCCCTCTCCGACCCTGAACCGCTCGCCTCCTCCTTCCACAAGATCTCGGCCGAGCCGGCGTGTGCGGCAACGAGGACCGTCTTGTCTTCCCGCACGTCCGCAAACTCAAAATGCTCGCCTCCCTCGGGGACGTGGACGCGCACCGGGCAGACCCCGTTGCCGTAGGCCATGCCGATGCTGCCGGCCTTGAGGGGCTCCAGCAGCACCACGAAGTTGCCGTAGTGATCGGGCTCGCTGGGCGTCACGCACACCAGCGCCACCTTGTTCTTGAAGGCGTCGAGGTTGTCCTCCGGCAGGATGACCGAATCGTCCACCCCCAATACCGCGTAGCGCTCCTGGTCAAAGCCCGTGGCGTTCTTCACCAGCACAATGCCGCTGCTGCGATAGGCGGGCTGGCCCGCGCCTTCCTGGTTGCGCTGGGACGCCTGGAACGCGCGCGTGGTATCGATGAACGCGTTGTACGCCGTGGCCGGGATGCGGAGCTTGTCGCCGCGCTGGACCTTCTTGAATGGATCGCCGGTGGGCATGTTTAGCTCCCCAGCCCCAGGCCGGAAAAATCCCCATCCTCGTAGACCTTCTCGACGTAGGCGGCGGTGGGCTTTTTCACCAGCACATTGGCGTCCTCGGCATCCTCATACCGCACCCACAGGTATTCCCAGCCCTTCTTGCTGGCCACGACAATGTCGCCGATGTGGAGGTTCACGGCGTTGGGGCTGGCGGCGAACTTGAAGGTGATCTCCCAATCCCCCTCATCGCCTTGAACACGGCGCGAGCCGCTGGCCCCCAGGAACAGGCACTCGCCGGCGGCGCACCCGCGGAACGGGGCGCTGTTGACCTTGCCGGTCAGTGTGAAGAGCAGGCCCTTGTAGGCGTTGGTGACGACGGCGGCAGAGAGATAGTGCGTCTCGGAGAACTGGTAAACGGGGAG
>JBBRLT010000200.1:0-1840 GCA_038231235.1 Terriglobales bacterium | reverse complement strand
CCCCGCCAGCCGCCATCACCAGGGCCTGCGCCCGTGCGGCATCTAGGAGCCAGATCCGCCAGTCATCATGCTGGAAGATCGCTGCGGTGCCCACACCCTCCTCGGCCAGTAAGCGGGCCAGGTGCCCGGCCGCACGCGTCGAGACCACCGGCTCGACAATCTGCTTGGTCGGGCTGCCCTGGCCGCCCTGCAGCAACCCATAGTCGCGCAAGATGGTGAGGAGATTGCCGGCCAGTTTCTCACGCGTGGCGACGCTCCAACCGTCGATCTCAGGGTGGGACGGCAGCGCACCGTCGAGGAAGCGTTGCACATCCACGCGGCTGACCGCGCTCACCCCTTCTTGCCGGCGAGACCAGATCACCTCGTGGACCACGTCATAGAGCAAAGCATCCTGGCGTACCGCATGCAGCAAGAGCAGCAGCCGAAGATCCGGAGCATCAAGTGCTTCTGCACTTGCCACCAGGTCGTCGCAGGCCCAGGCCGGTGGGTGCCAGGTCGTCAGACGCTCCTGGATCACCCGCACTATAGTCTCGCGCGTGGCGCGGGAGCGTTGTGGTAGGCCGCCGTCGAGCAGCTCCTGGCGCACGGCCGCAACATCCCGCAGCCGGGCAAAGGTGAGAAGCGCGAGGCGGCTCTCCTCAACTAGGCCGGCCTTCGAGGCATTGTTGGCGGTGTAGGAGCTGCGGGCTCGCCACTGCGTCTCCTCGGCCGGGGCTTCGTCCGGCGCGGCTGCGTGGGACTTCATTTCGCGCGGCAACACTACAGCATTGGTGCCCCGCGTTATGTCTTTCGCCTGCGCGCGCAAAGGCGGTTCAGCAGAAGGCTGTGCGAAGTAGTTCCGGCCGATCCAGGCGGTCAGACGAAGCAGGGCCGACGCGTGCTCGCCGATCCCATCGACGGCGCACAGGGCAGGGAGGTCCGCAGTGAGCGCATCATGCAAGTCGCCGAAGGTGGCGAGTAATCGCACTGCCAGCGGCTGCACGTCTTTCTGGGGGATGGCGTAGGTAAGCAGCAACTCAAGCAGCGCCGCCTCAGTGCGCGCCTCCGCGTCACCGCTGAGGAACCGCTCCTTGAGACGCTGCCGATGCCCCTTCCCCGTATCAGCCATCTACAATCCCTATTCGGCCGACTTCCCTGCATTGTGTCATGCACGCTCAAGTGCTCCTCTCCACATTCCGAGCGAACGCGGAAACCTGCGACAGAATGCACCCATGGCGGTTAGGTTGGACCCCATGTGCGTTGTGCCAGTGTGTCAATGCTAGTCTACTCCGCTAGGAAGGCACCAACAAACGTTCCGATGAGGCCATTGCATGCGGACAACATTGCCTCTATGCTGGCTGCACACCACTGCCCTACTCGGCCTCCTAACCCCGTTCAGATCGCCGTCGCTGATGGCGTGCCGCCTCGTAGTTCGGTGCCGCCCGTCGCCCTGGCCTAAGGCGCTGCGCTCCACTTCACGCAGTCGCCTACAAGGTGCCATCCTCACGAAGTTGCCGCTGCAACTCCGCGCAACTCCAACCCTGCGCGGCGCCAATGTCGAGCAACTGCGCGAAGAGCGCGCGATCCTCCTGGCTGCATGGAGCAAGGAGAGTCCGGAGCTGCATGCGCGGTGCAGGCTTGAGAGGGCCAGAATTCGCCGACGTACTGTTCGCAAGGATCGCCCCGGCAGCACGCGCGGGAGGCACAACAGGCGCTGAGGCGGCTGGCGGCAGTGCCTCAGCATTTGGTCCGCGAGAAACAAACAATGTTTGTTCTGGTACTAAGCCATCATGCCCTGTGACTACTCTCTGCGGTGGTGGAAGGACGGGTTGTTGCTGACGCGGTGGCCCTTTCCTGCGGT
>JBBRLT010000199.1:0-1841 GCA_038231235.1 Terriglobales bacterium | reverse complement strand
GTGAAGCTTCGCCATATGCAGCTTCCGCGCGCAGCAGCGTCTGTCGTGACTGGTCGCAGATCAGCGCCTGGGCGCGCAGTTGTTTGTCCAGATTCTCGATTTCCTGGGCGCGGGCGAGCAGGCCGGCCTGTTCCGAGTCCGGTGCATAAAAAGTGACGCTATGCATTGCCACCGCGTGACCAGCGGCAACATAAATCAACTCTCCGCTTTTCAATCGCGTGCGTTGGGCCAGCGCATCGTCGAGATTGGCGGCGGTGTAACAACCCTGCAGCCAGTCGCGCAGCACCGCGCCTTGTCCCGCATCGTTCAGGCGCAACACATCCGACAGCCGGCGCAGCGTCGATGTTTGTTCCTGCGCAGCAGCTTGTGGAGGACTGAAGAAGCTCAGCTTCGCGGGAGGCGCATCCTGGCCGAACGCCCGCACCGTCTCCAACCGCGAGACTTCCAGGGCGCCCAGGCGCTCGCGCAAGGCCGCCTCCAGCGCATTTTCCCACCCTGGCTCGACATGGATGCGACTCCACAAGCCGGCCAACTTGTCCAGCCCGTGTTTTGTCAGCCACGGACGCAATTTGCCATCGGTTTTGACCTTGTCTTGCAACGCCTTGAGTGCCTCCAGCCGGGCTGACAAGGTAGCCTGGCGTGAGGACTCGGTATTGACAGTCTGTTGCTGCGAGCGGCGCGACTGATCCAAAGCCGGCAAGCCATCCTGCAGTTCATGCAGGCTGACATCGGCGGCTTTCGCGGCGTCGGTGGCCTGCTCCAGTTGCAGTTGAAGGCTGTTGAGCAAGGCCTCGTCAGGCGCTTCCAGAGCCTTCTGGTCGGTGGTCAGGCGGTCGCGCCGATTGTTCAATTGGCGCGACTGTTCTTCCACGCTGCGCTGCTCCGCAGCCAGGACCTGGATCTGCTGTTGAATCTGGGTCACCGCAGCGCGTTGTTCATTGGCTGCCTTCTGGGCCAGTCGGGCAGCCTCCTCTAGCTGCGGCAACTGCCGAGAGCCGGCTAGAACCTGGGCGGCGAGTGCCGCGCCGTCCTCTTGAGAGCGCAGGCTCTGATCGGCCAGCTTGCCGATCTCGGCTGCGGCATCCGATTTGCGCGCCCCCCACTGCGCGGTTTGTTCCGTCAGACTGGCCAGCCGCTGTTCTACGCGCTGGCGACCTTCCACCACGAAGCGGATCTCCGCTTCCAGCTGCCCGACCTCGGTGCTGGCCTCATACAACAAGCCCTGTGCCTGATTGACCTGGTCGCCAGCGGCGTAGTGCGCCTGGCGAATCGTTTCCAGGTCGGCCTCGATATGACGCAGATCCGCGACGCGGCTTTCCATCGCGTTCTGCGTTGTTTCCGCCTCCAGTTTCACGCGTGTCTGCTCTACTTGCGCTTCCGCCAGCTTGAGGTACCACAGCTGATGCTGCCGGAGCGTCACATCCGATTGCAGGGCCTTGTACTTCTGCGCCACCTCAGCCTGTTTTTCCAGCTTGTCGAGGTTGGTTCCGAGTTCGCGCAGGATGTCTTCCACCCGTGTCAGGTTTTCACGCGTGTCGCTCAATCGGTTTTCGGTTTCGCGCCGCCGTTCCTTGTATTTGGACACACCGGCTGCCTCTTCCAGGAACAGGCGCAATTCCTCGGGTTTGGACTCGATGATACGGCTGATGGTGCCTTGCCCGATGATTGCGTACGCCCGGGGACCGAGACCGGTGCCAAGGAACACGTCCTGCACATCGCGCCGGCGCACCGGCTGGTTGTTGATGTAGTAGCTGCTGGTGCCGTCCCGCGTCAAGACCCGTTTCACCGCGATTTCCGCGAACTGACCCCACTGCCCGCCAGCCCGATGGTCTGCGTTGTCG
>JBBRLT010000198.1:0-1849 GCA_038231235.1 Terriglobales bacterium | reverse complement strand
GGATTTGCCGCAGTCCGATGACTGCTTTGTGATGGCGTTTCCGGCCGAGACGACAGAAGCCTTTCTGGAAGGACACAACCACGCCTTCGCATACTTCGGCGGAGTCCCACGCACGATCCTGTACGACAACACTAAGCTGGCAGTGGCGCGGATTCTGGGCGATGGGACGCGGATGAAAACACGAGCGTTCACCGAACTGCAGAGCCATTACCTGTTCGCGGAGAAGTTCGGACGTCCTGGCAAGGGCAACGACAAAGGGAAGGTGGAAGGGTTGGTGGGTTATGCGCGACGGAACTTCATGGTGCCGATTCCGCGATACGCCACCTGGGAGGAGTTCAACGCGCATCTTCTGGTCCAATGCCAGAAGCGGCGAGAGCGCAAACTGCGCGGACACCAGCAGACCATCGGGGAGCGCTTCGAGAAAGACAAAGAGAGGTTGCTGCCGTTGCCGGCGGCGCCGTACGAAGCCTGCGACAAACGTTCGACCCGAGTGACGTCGATGGCGCTGGTGCGCTATCGCGCCAACGACTACTCGGTTCCTGTCGAGTGGGGGCATCGCGAAGTGCTGGTGAAAGGATTCGTGCATGAAGTCGTGATCTGCGCGGCGAGCGAGGTGATCGCGCGCCATCCCAGAAGCTATGAACGCGAGGACATGATCTTCGATCCGCTGCACTACCTGGCGCTGTTGGAGCAGAAGCCGAATGCGCTGGACCAGGCCGCGCCGCTCACTGGTTGGGATCTACCGGAAGGCTTCGCGCAACTGCGACGGCTTATGGAAGCGCGCTTGGGCAAGAAGGGCAAGCGCGAATACGTGCAGACGCTGCGGCTGCTGGAGACGTTCAAGCTCCCGGAAGTATCGCGGGCGATCGACGATGCCCTGCGGCTGGGTGCGATCTCCTGCGATGCCGTCAAGCATCTGCTGCTGTGCCGGATCGAGCAGCGCCCGGCGCGGCTGGATCTGGAAAACTATCCGCACCTGCCCACGGCACAGGTGGCAACCACGGCGGCCGCGGACTACCTTGCGCTCTTGAGCCAGGCGGCCTGTTGATATGGACACGCCGCAGGTCTTGCTGGATCATCATCTGAAAACACTGCGGCTGCCCACGTTCTTGCGCGAGTACGACAAAGTCGCGCAGCAGTGTGCCGCAGAGGGCGTGGATTTTCCGCGTTACTTGCTGCGATTGAGCGAGCTGGAACTGTTGGACCGCGAACGGCGCGCCACCGAGCGTCGCATCCACCAAGCTAAGTTCGATGTGGTCAAGAGCCTGGACACCTTCGACTTCCTGGCGATCCCATCCTTAAATAAGGCACTGGTGCTGGATCTGGCCCGTTGCGAGTTCATCGAACGGAGAGAAAACATCCTGGCGCTGGGAAACTCGGGCACCGGGAAAACCCACATCGCCCTGGCTCTGGGCTTGGCCGCTTGCCAGAAAGGCTTCCGCGTCCGCTTCACCACCGCGGCATCTCTGGCGCATGAGCTAATCGAGGCCAAGGATGAACGGCGCCTGATACGCTTCCAGAAGATGCTCTCTAGCTTCGAGCTGCTGATCATAGATGAGCTGGGCTTCGTGCCGCTTTCCAAGACCGGGGCCGAGCTGCTGTTTGAGGTCTTCAGCCGGAGATATGAACGCAGCGCCACGCTGGTGACCAGTAACCTGCCATTCAACGAATGGACCGAGGCCTTTGGGTCCGAGCGGCTGACGGGGGCGCTGCTGGACCGGCTCACCCATCACGTCCACATCCTGGAGATGAACGGGGAAAGTTACCGGCTCAAGGACAGCAAGCGGCGGCGGACCCCGAAGCCACGCTCCTAACCACATCGGTCTACGGCGCCGATTTGCAGGGTCGG
>JBBRLT010000197.1:0-1851 GCA_038231235.1 Terriglobales bacterium | reverse complement strand
TGTATAGCAAAAGAACAAGAGGGGCTTTTTCCGGTCAGGGAGTAACTTTGGATGAAGACAAGCGCTGTGGTGCTAAGATGGTGTTGTGAGTGCCGGGAGTGCAGGCCGACCCAACAATGGTGGCGCGGTGAGAAGCCGTTTACCCCGTTGTATAGCATGGCCGCAGCCCCCGCGATCCGGTCATTGGTGGCGGCCGCCGCAAGGCGGTGCGACCCCGTTCAGGAGTTTGTCCAAGGTTTGTATGGCGGCTGCCCCGGCACTTGCACCTTCAAGTACAAGTCCAAGCAGCCCATGAAAAAGAAGAAGACATACGCTTCGAAAAAAGCCCGCGCCGCCGACCAGGGCGGCCTCAACCTTGCCGCCCAGCCCGATGCCGCAGGCATTGACATCGGCGCGCAGGAGCTCGTCGCCGCCGTGCCCGCAGGCCGGTGCGAAGGCCAGACGGTGCGCAGCTTCAGCAGCTTCACCTCCGGGGTCGAGGCCCTGCGCGACTGGCTGCTGGAGTGCAAAATCAAAACCGTGGCGCTGGAAAGCACGGGCAACTACTGGATCACCTGTTACTCCATGCTCGAGGACGCCGGCATTGATGTCTGCCTGGTCAACGCACGCCATGTCAAGGGCGTGCCCGGCAAGAAGACCGACGTGTGCGACGCCCAGTGGCTGCAGCAGCTGCACAGCGCCGGACTGCTCAAGAAGTCCTTCAGGCCCGCAAGGCAGATCGCCGCGCTGCGCTACCTCACGCGCCACCGCTGCGAGATTGTCGCAGAGGGATCCAAGCAGATCCAGCTCATGCAGAAGGTCATGACCGAAATGAACCTGCACATCGCGCACGTGTTCAGCGATGTGGACGGCCAGAGCGCCCAGGCCATCATCAGCGCCATCCTTGCCGGGGAGCGCGATGCGGCGAAGCTCGCCGCCCTGCGCCACAAGAGCTGCCGCAGCCCGCTGGCCAAGATCATCGAAGCCTTGAAGGGCGACTACCGCCCCGAGTACCTCTTCGTGCTGGGCCAGTGTCAGAAGCGCTGGGAGCAGTGCAACCAGGCCGTGGCCGAGTGCGACGAACAGATCGCCGCGCTGATCAAGGCTGTGGAAGGCGACAGCGATGCGCCGCCGCCTTCGGCCACGCAACCGCCCAAGCGCCTCAACAAGAACTCTCCGGCCACCACCACGCCCATTGAGGACGAAGCCTTCCGCTTCTACGGGGTGAACCTCGCCGCCATCCCCGGCATTGGCTCCGGAGTGCTCAGCGTGCTGATGAGCGAACTGGGCACCGGCAGCCAGATTAAAAAGGCGTTCCGCAGCGCCCAGGCCTTCGCCTCCTGGATGGGGCTGTGCCCGGACAACCGCATCAGCGGCGGCAAGGTGCTCAAGGCCAAGACGCGCAAGGTGCCAAGCCGCGTGGCGCAAGTGCTGCGCATGGCCGCCTTTGCCCTGTCACGCGGCGACAACAAGCTCGGTGAGCTGTGCCGCAGGCTCAAAGCGCGCCTGGGCAAGGCCGAGGGCATCGTCGCGGTGGCCCACAAGCTTGCGCGCATCATCTACGGCATGATCACCACAGGCAAAGCCTACGATGAAAACGAAGCCTTCAAACAAACCCCCGTCACCAAGGCAAGACGCCTCAAAAACGTCGCCAAACAAGCCCAATCCCTGGGCTACACTCTTGTCCCCGCAGACCTAACTCCCACATGAAGTTATTCAGGAGTTTGTTCCGCCAAAAATTGACCTGCATCCACCCGTTTGATCCCGAAATTGTCCCTCACTTCGCCCTTGCCCACTGCTGAAGCGATGGATACCCTCCCCCTACCATGATTTCACGCTCCTCCTTCGCTGCTGTCACCGCTCTCTCCGCCG
>JBBRLT010000196.1:0-1857 GCA_038231235.1 Terriglobales bacterium | reverse complement strand
GGCCAGCTCTGCCTGATCGACGCCGGCTGCGAGCTCGAAGGCTATGCCAGCGACATCACCCGCACCTTTCCGGCCAACGGCAAGTTCACGCCAGCGCAGCGCCGGCTGTACGACATCGTGCATGCCTCGCAGATTGCCGCCATCGCCGCCATCCGGCCCGGCAAACGCTTCAGCGACCCGCACGACGCCGCCATCCGCGTGCTCGTCGAGGGCATGCTGGAGACCGGCCTGCTGCCCAAGGGCAAGCACGGCAAGGCCGATGACGTGATCGAGTCCGGCGCCTACCGCCAGTTCTACATGCACCGCACCAGCCACTGGATGGGCATGGACGTGCACGACTGCGGCGACTACAGCGAACCCGGCAGCAAGCCCCGCGAGGAAAAAGACGCAGCCACCGGCCAGCCGGTCATGCGCAAGGCCGCGCGCATCCTCAGGCCAGGCATGGTGCTGACGGTGGAGCCCGGCATCTACGTGCGCCCCGCCAAGGGCGTGCCCAAAGAGTTCTGGAACATCGGCATACGGATTGAAGACGACGCGCTGGTCACGGCCAAAGGCTGCGAGCTGATGACGCGGGGCGTGCCGGTGGGTGCGGATGAGATCGAGGGGTTGATGTGGGGGTGAGGCCTTCAGCGGGTAGAAAGCTGGCCACTGAACGACGCCATCGAGTTTGTGGCAAGCTTGGTGAATTGCACCAACAGGAGAGTTCCCATGACGAGGCCACTGGACGCACTCGAAGCCGAGGTGCTCAATTTGTCGGCTTTGCAACACTCCCATCTTCTGGACCGCCTGATCACCAGCCTGGAAACTGATCCCGAGATTCAGGAGGCGAGGGCAATGGTGGCAGAGCACCGGGATGCAGAGGTTGACGGAGGCAAGGTCACGCCGTCTTCCGGGGAATTGGTTCTGACCCGGCTGCACAAACAGCTTCAATGATTTACTCGCTTCACCCGGAGGCGGCGAAAGAGCTGGAGGATGCCTGAGTAGGTGGGGATGAGATTGAGGCGCTGATGAAGGGATGAGGTCTGCTCACGATCATCAACGAACAGTCAGGATGGCCGCGCCAGCGACTGGACAAGACTGGAAACGGATGGACCGGACGTGCAGATCAGCGTCAGCAATGGGCCCTCAGCGGTCACACGCGCAGCCTGCCTGTATGACGGCAATGCTGCGCTATGGAAAGCTTTGCATAGCCCTGCCTATGCGCAGCTCGCAACTATGTGCAGATGCCGGAGGTCGACGGCACCGACACCGAGGGTGGCGACCCATGGATGCCGGTGCCTCCTGTGCATAGTTACAGCGACTGCAGGAACCGCATGAGCGCGTCCGGGGCTCGGAATTTCCCCATCTTGGTATTGGGTGGCTCAAGCCTTGCCAGCGCCTTTTCCTTCATGGCCAGATTGGCCTCGATGTAGCGATGGGTGGTGTTCATGCTCTCGTGCCCGAGCCACACGGCGATCACGTTGAACGGCACGCCTGACTGCAGCAAATGCATTGCGGTTGTGTGCCGTAGTGTGTGCGGTGAGATCGCCTTCTTGAGGAGGCCAGGCTCGTTCTCTGCGGCACGCACCACAGCCAGGTGCAGACGCTGAGCTACGTTGGATCTGGACATGGCCTGCCCATGGCGGTTGGGTAGCAGGGCAGCCTCGCCTCGTAGCGTTGGATTGCGCCGCAACCAGGCGCGCACCTCCACAACGGTCGTGTCCCACAGCGGTATCGATCGCAGCTTGCGCCCCTTGCCATGCAGATGCACGCAGGCCGCACCCTCTAGGATGACGTCGACCACGCGCACCCCGATGATCTCGGAGACGCGGGCGCCCGTGTTGTAGAGCATCGTCAGCAGGAGATGGTCGCGCTGCG
>JBBRLT010000195.1:0-1869 GCA_038231235.1 Terriglobales bacterium | reverse complement strand
GTGCACCTCGGCCCGAAAGCTGGAGAAGGAGAAGAACAGTTCCACACGATCACGGTGCGCCGCGAGGGTCTGCACGAGGGCGTCGCTCTGGCGCAGGCGCAGCCCGTTGGTATTGACGAGGATGCGGCCGATGGGATAAGAGAGGGCGAGTTCCAGAATATCGCCGAACTGAGGATGGATCGTTGGCTCGCCGCCGCTGAGCATCAGCACATCGAGACTGCTCTGCGAACGGAAGAAGGTGTCGAGGCGGGCGCGCGCCGTCTCCACGGACATGAAGTCGTGGCCCTGCGCGTCGGCGTAGCAGGTGGGACAGCGCAGATTGCAGGCGAGCGTGATCTCCAGGAGCAGAACGCAGACCGGCGGGCCGTTTTCCGCGCAGGTTTCGCCCGCGCCGCAGCAGCCTGCCCCGGAGCGCGCCGGCACATACTGCCGGAAACGCAGATACTCCTTCGCATCCGAAGCGAGCAGCGCCCGCGCCATACCGTGGCGCTCACAGACGCTCTCCAGCCAGATGCGCCCCTCCTCTGCCTTCAGTAGCGCCGGAACCGTGCGCAGGCATTCCGGACAGAGTCCCTGCGTCTGTTCCGACCATCCCTGTGCTGCCTCTGCCGACATAGCGCGCTCCTTCCTGTGCAATACGGACATCAGTGGGCTGTGTTTAGATTGGTGACGATCATAATACCGCAGAACGCCAGCGCGCCCAGGGCCAGAACCGCAAAAGTGATCAGCATGATGCGCAGGCCGGTTCGGAAGGCGACGTAACGATTGTCCATGACAATATAGAGGATAAACGGAATGAGCAGCGTCACCAGCATGGGCACGCAGAGCAGACTCAGCAGCACGGCCAGAATAGAGTCGACGACAGCAGAACCGGCGACGAATTTCGGCTGCGGGATGGGCTGCAGATTGAAGCCGCAGTGGGGACAGAACTGCGGATCTCCTTTGTACGACTGTCGGCAGTTAGGGCAGAGACGCTCAGGCGACGGCGTGGACATGAAGCCTCCTCGTAGAATGCAGAAGCAACGTCAGACGGACGGCGAAGAAAAGGCCGCCGAACAGACAGGCCCACTGTGCGAGGGAGAGATTCCCTGCAGTACGGGGTGAATCGCGCAGAAACTCGATGCCGAACCGGGCCGCGCAGTAGAGCACGCCCTGCAAAAAGAACAGTGTGTTCTCGGGCGGGCGCAGGCGCTCCAAGGCGAGCAGTACCAGCAGGATACCCAGACTGGCCAGAGAGAGATAGGCCTGCGTGGGGTGCCGCCAGGCATCGTGCTGCCAGATGGCCCAGGGCAGGTGCGCGCAAGTCCGCCCGTAGCAGCAGCCTGCGAAGAAACAGCCCCAACGTCCTACCGCCTCGCCCGCACTCAGCGCGACCGCGAACAGGTCGCCCAGTGGCCGCCGAATGCCGAGATAGCGTTTGTAGAGCGCGACGCTCAGATAGCCGCCCGCGACCGCTCCCAGCACCGACTTCCCGGCGGTACCCGCGAAGATCCACTGCGCGAGATTGGCGCAGACCAGCCCTCCGACCAGTCCTGCCGCCAGCAGTGCAAAGACGCCCTGCGTCGCCAGCCCGCGCTGCCGGGCCATCCACCAGAACGCTCCCAGACCGGTTAAGTATCCCGCCGCATAACAGCCTGCCGAAAGAGTCATCATTGCCTGTGATCCTGATCGCTTGAGCGCATGCTTTCCGGGTCGCCTGCCCTGTTTAAGCATACCCTGTCCGGCCGATTGGTAGTGCTGCATTAAACGGTGACACTGGCCATACCTCCTTTCGTTTCCCTGGCCCCTGTTTTTCCAGGTGGACGCCCTCTTCGTTTCGGAGGAACCAACGGCGCAGGAGCGATCTGGTGGCAGAGCAAATCTCCCACG
>JBBRLT010000194.1:0-1921 GCA_038231235.1 Terriglobales bacterium | reverse complement strand
TGCCGGCCGGCGCCGATGCGTCCCGCAACTGCAGGCAGCGGCTGATGGTGGGCAGCAGGAAACACTCGGTCTTGCCTGAGCCCGTGCCCGTGGCCACCAGGGTCGGTTTGCCAGCGTGTATGGCGCGAATGGCCTTGTCTTGATGCTGGTACACCGACGGGTAGGGCGACAGCTGCTTGATGTGCGGGTGCAGCACCCCGTCGTTGACCAGTTGCTCCAACGTGGCACCCTGCTGGAAGGTGCGCGACAGCGAGATGAACGGCCCTTTCATCAAGGGCGTGTTGCGCGTCTGCTCCAGGTTAAGCAGCCCGCGCATTTGCTGGTACAGGCCAGCATCAGCGAAGGCGTAGGTGCTGAGCTGGTAGCGCAGGAAGTCGCTGACGACCTGTTCTGTGTAGGTGATCGGGTTCAGCATTAGAACAAGCCTCCCTGCTTGTAGATAGCCAGTGCTTCTTGCGCGTGCAGCGCGTTGCCGCTCGCGTCGAGGTCAGGGGACTCCAGCGGCGCGACTTGCCGAATCAGTTCGGCATGCGCAGCACACTCATCCCAGGATTGATCAATGTCCTCATCCAACTGCTGATCCAGCAGCCGAGGTCCGTGGCGGGCAGCCACCGGCTGCGGCTGCTCGTCGCGTGGCAGGTGCCCGAGTCCGTAGTCCTTCAGGCGCACGGTTTCGGGCAGGTTCCAGCCCTCACCATCGTTCTGCGATAAAAAGTCGTCGATGCCTCTGCGCCTGAGGTCGTCGAAAGCTATGAAGCTCAGGATCGTGTGCCTCAGCTCCGGATCAAGGTCCTTCTCGACACGCCACAGGCCCTTCGGATCGAGCAGGCCGTCGGCGTAGGCGGCGTTCAGCCCGGCGTCAGTCCTGTCGCAGTCCTTGAGCACGAAGGCGAAGTCGGCCTCCGTCAAACCGTAAAAGTGGGCGAAGCAGGCGTCAATGATGGCGCGCAGTCGCACGCGCTCGTGACGCGAAAGCGCCCACGAGCGCCGCCAAGCTGTCCTTCGCGCGACCTCTGCAAGCGCTGGGTTCTCCGTCAGCAGCGACTGCCACGCCACTGCATGGCTGGCCGAGCACAGCGCCAGTCGCGCAATCACATGAAGCAAGTCTGCGCGCAACAGCTTTTCAGGCGGCACGGCCGAGGTTTCGACCATGATGAACTCGCTCAGATTCAAACCTCCCACCCGGTTCCGCAGGTGGTAGTCATAGGCCAGCGCATTCAGGTTCGAACTGACGAGCAGCGACGTTGTGTACGACCGCTTCCACGGTCTGAAGAAGAAGACACTGTCGCCCGCCGGGAAGACATCCAGGAAGCTGGAGATTGCAGTCCGCGAGTTGGTGGCTGACCAGATCCGCATGTAGGCAATCTTGGGGTGCAGGTTGCTCTTTGCCGACTCTTGAACGTCTCTGAGGCCGGCCAGGTACTGCGGGGCCAGAACCTTGCGGTCAAAGGGCATCTCTTCCCAGACAGCAGACCGCCCCTTCCCACTCACCCACCCCTTTTCGCTGAAATCGAACTGCCCGATCATCCGACCCTCGTACAGCGGCAGCGCCACGTCCTCGATGCGGTCGACCGCCAGCGCATGGCTCCCATCGCGTGACAACACCAGCCCTGCCGGACGGTCCAGGATGCCGGCAGGCCCCGCAAACGCCTGCCACGGCCCTTTCAGCCAATGCCCGTACTCGTCGGGCTGATAGGCCCGCTCTTCCCACTTCGGCCGCGGCGGGAATAACTTCGAGTCGTTCGTCATGTGGAACTCGGTGGCGTACTTGACGCCCCAGCCCCGCTCGCTTTGGTCGCCAAGCAGCACGCCGTTGGCGTAGATCTTCTGCAGTACCAGCAGGTCTTGGTCGCTGCGGATCTCGAGGATGGCCTTGGAGTACGGTGAGAATTCCAGCACCCGTTCGCGCGGGTAGGCCAGC
>JBBRLT010000193.1:0-1997 GCA_038231235.1 Terriglobales bacterium | reverse complement strand
TCAAGGCTGAGCTGGCCATAACATTGTCCCATCGCCACAACACCCTAGCAGGTGTTGCACTTGTGTCGTGAACCCAAGGGATCCAGCACGCCGCGGCTTCTCGATTCAATCGTTGGCGCCTCTGGAATACTGGATCACCCGCATGCGCGGGTGATGACAGTTGAATGTATGTTCGCGATCTCGCTGTTTTGTCGTGCCCACGCATTATTGCGAGCTCAGCGGGGTAGATTCCATGGGGCGGTGAGCGTGGCCATTCCGATAGGTTTGGGTTTCCACACTCGAACCCATGGAGAGTCAGATGCAAGCATCGACCGTAGACACGCCCACCGGCGGCCATTGTGGCACAATTTTCGTGACGATCGAACTGAGTCAGAAGACCTGGCTGGTTACCCTTCACAGCCCGGACCGCGACCGGATTTCGCGTCATAAGCTTGGGGGTGGCGATCATTCCGGGCTGCTGGCATTGCTGGAGAGCATCCGTGCGCGGGCGGCTCTCAAGCTTGGTGCGGCGCCGAAGGTCGTGAGCTGCTACGAAGCCGGCTATGACGGCTTCTGGCTGCATCGGCGGCTGACGGCGGCGGGGATTACCAACCTCGTATTCGATCCGGCCAGCATTGCGGTGGAGCAGCGGTCGCGGCGGGCCAAGACGGACCGGATCGACGGCGAGCTTATGCTGCGTACGTTGATGGCCCATTTGCGCGGCGAGCCGCGGGTGGTGCGGATCGTTCGGGTGCCGAGCGTGGAGCAGGAGGATGCCAGGCGCACCAGCCGCGAACGCGATCGGCTGGTCAAGGAACAGACAGCTCATACCAACCGGATCAAGGCGCTGCTGCGGCTGGCAGGCATGGCGGTTGGCTACCCGCGCCGAAAGAATTGGCTGCACTGGCTGGGGCAGCAGCGGGATTGGCAAGGGCAGCCACTGTCGCCGTATGTTCTGGCCGAAGTGACGCGCGAGCACGCGCGACTGATGCTGGTGCGCGAACAGCTTGCCGCGCTGGAGCAGGCACAGTCGGCACAGGCCCCTGCTGTTCCTGCGGCGACGGCCGAACGGCGGGATCTGCTGCAGCGACTTAAAGCGCTCGGCCCGGCATTCTCAACGACGCTGACCAACGAGGTGTTCTACAAGGACTTCCGCAACAGACGCCAGGTCGGCGCCTATTGCGGATTGACGTCCAGTCCCTGGCGTAGCGGAGGTATCGATCGTGAGCAGGGCATCAGCAAGGCAGGTAATCCGCGCGCCCGCCTCAAGGCAATCGAACTGGCCTGGCTCTGGCTGCGACACCAGCCGGAAAGCGAGCTCAGCCGCTGGTTCCGCACGCGTACTGCCAATGCTGGCAAGCGGGCCAAGCGCATCGCCATTGTCGCTCTGGCGCGCAAACTGATCGTGGCGCTGTGGCGCTATCTCACCACCGGACTTGTTCCCGCGGGGGCAACCATGAAAGCATAGAATCGAACCACCCCTCCGGGCGCTGCGCTTCGCCGCAGTCCGAGCGGGATGGATGATGACCGTGCCACCCTTGGGCTGAACAAACAGCCGTTTTGTAGATGGGTCTCATCCTCATGGCTTCCTCGCCGCATGCATGCGGAATGTGGGTTACGGACCACAGGTCCGACCGGATATGAGGTGATGCAGTGAGCTGCACAAATCTTCGGAAGCCAATCCTCGCTCGGAACACGGTCGGCGCGCTGCGCTTCGCATGGCTCCGCGCGCCTCCCTTCCACCACGAAAAACTCAACCCGGGCCTATCAGAGGTCTTGACTCACAAATCCCCATATGAGGGTGGGCAAAAGGCACATTTGCGCCGTGCCAACCATCTCTCCGTGAAATTAATCCGTTGGAATCCCGGTCTTGATTGGTGGGCACGCTTGCGCTTTGCCCACCCTACGAATCCCCCGCTAAATCCCTACTTCTGCTCCGCGGCCACCATCACCGGGCGCACCGGATCGCCTTCGCGCAGCAGGGCGCCGGCGCGGGCGACGACGATGTCGCCTTCGGC
>JBBRLT010000192.1:0-2006 GCA_038231235.1 Terriglobales bacterium | reverse complement strand
CCTTTAGCCTCCTGGAGCCGATCCGAGATGCGCTGCAGGCTTACGGCGATCGCATCGAAGAAGCTTTTATCTTCGGTTCGGTTGTCAAGGGCACCGACAGCGGCAAGAGCGACATCGATGTCATGGTTGTGGGTGATGTCGCTCAGCTGGAGCTGTTCGAGGCAGCGAGCCGGCTGCAACAAGACCTCGGGCGCGTGATTCAATTCAATTTGTACGGGCCTGCCGAATGGCGCAATCTGGTCAAGAACGACCCGGTGGTTTCCCAAATCGGCCTCGGACCCAGACTGCAGGTGATAACGCATGCCAAGACCCGCTGAATACGAAAATCTGATCAGGACGCGCGCACTAGTCTTACTGTGTCATAACCTAAGCCTCGCGTTTGCGCGAAGGCAGCACGGGCACCGTGGCAGCGCCCTGAGCAAGGCTGCGGCGATACGCAGCCGCAAGCTCGTGATGGACGACGGGACGTGGCGCTGCGTGCGCTGGACTGCCGCGAGGCTTGTAATGCGTGGGTAAGGCAGGTTCCGGGCGTCGGGCGAAGTTTTTTTTTCCGGCACCAGCGGGATGCCGAAGCTGCTGCTCCATCAAGAAGCCATAGGCGGCGATGCTGAGGCTGGCGTGGTGGTGGAAGCCTCTCCAGCCTCGGCCCTCGTAGTCTCCAAGGCCGAGCTCCTGCTTGAGGTCCTGATAGTCGCGCTCGATGCGCCAACGCATCTTGGCTTCCAACACCATGCGTTGCAACGGGATGTCCTCGGGCAGGGTGGACAGCCAGTACTTCATCGGCTCCCGGTGTCCTTCAGGCCACTCGATGAGCGCCCACTGTTCTGGGCGCAACTCGTCTCGCTGATGAGCGCGGTGCGCGGCGCGCACGCGAACCCTGGCAAAGCGTGATCGCAGCATGAAGTTGGTGCCCTCGCGCCACTCCAGCGTCTGCCACTGTGCCGGGGGCAACGCCAGCGCCAGTTCCTTCATGGATTGCGGCCGCTCGTGCGCGGCATCGCCCATGCGCTGCCGCGTGGGCACCTTGCCGCGGCCGCTGTAGGCCGCAGGTGCCAGCGGCGCGTGCCCTGGTGACCAGACCGTCACTTGGCCTGTTACACCCACCACGTAGGCCAAGCCCAACTCGCTGAGCCCCTCTCGGAATGCCGTGTCCACGCCGTAGCCCGCATCAGCCAGCAGGCAGTGCTTGGGTGCACCTTGATCGAGCAGCCGCTTGATCTGCGCCAGTGCAATGGCCGGCTTCGTGGCAAAGCTCGCTGCTTTGGGAACCCCGGCCTTGTCGCGCCGTGGCTCGTCATCGGCCCATTCCTTGGGCAGGTACAACTGCCAGGCCACCGGCAGACTGCCGCCCTGGCACGCCAGCGTCACGCTCACTGCCACCTGGCAGTTGTCCTGCTTGCCCAGCATTCCGCAATATTGCCGGGCCACCCCGACTGAATGCGTCCCCTGCTTGGGAAAGCCCGTGTCGTCAACGATCCACCAGCCACCGTCGCTGAAGTCCATGGCCGGTACAACCCACTGCGCCACCCGCCGCAGCATCTCCGCGTCGCACCAGGCCGAGTCGGCCACGAAGTGGTGCAATAATTGATGCCTGGAGCGCGTGGCCGCCGGCGCCAGATGCCCAGCCATCGGCTCGACGCTCTTGCGCTTCAGCGGCGCCATCAGCCCGGTGCAATATCCACGCAGACCCTCATGGCGATCCGAATGCCCCAGCCCAGCGCACAGATGCGCCATGTACCGCTCAAACTCGACCAGCTCTTTCATCAAGGCTCACCCCTTGCTTGAGGAGGTTCTTGTAAGTCCTTGATATTTATAACACAGTAAGACTAGAAGCCGTGCAGGCCACGCCAGGCGCGGTTGCTGGAGTTCTGAAAAACGCTTAGAGCTTCCTTGCCCTTTCGAAGTCGCTTCTCGCTGGTGCGCCCCTTGCCACGGAACCGATGCAGATCTTTACCAATGCCTACGAGGGCTACCACCAGGTCGTGCAGGCCGTGCTGGAGTTCTAT
>JBBRLT010000191.1:0-2012 GCA_038231235.1 Terriglobales bacterium | reverse complement strand
GGGAGTCTCGGCCGCCCTGCCGCCCGCGATAATTCGCTCCGCAATCTGGTCGAAGTGCGAGAGGCCCATGAAGATGACCAGCGTCTCCGAAGTCCCCACTTTGCTCCAGTCGATTTTGGCGACATCGTGACCGGTGACAAAGGTCACCACCGAGGTGTGGTCCCGGTGGGTAAGCGGCACGCCGGTGTAGGCTCCAATGCCCAGCGGCGTGGTGACGCCTGGCACCACTTCGAAGGCGAGCCCGGCATCCGCCAGCGCTTCCGCTTCCTCGCCCCCGCGACCAAACAGGTATGGATCGCCGCCCTTCAGTCGCACCACATTGATACCGCGCCTGCCGCGTTCGACTAACAAGTCACAGATTTCCTGCTGCGAAAGCGCGTGGTCGCTCTTCTTCTTGCCGACATAGATGCGTTCGGCTGCGGCGGGAGCCAGATCCAGCAATTCGCCGCTTGCCAGATGATCGAAGAGGATGCAGTCGGCCTGCTCCAAAACGCGCCTGCCCTTGAGCGTCAGTAACTCGGGATCGCCCGGTCCGGCTCCAACCAGGTAAACCTTTTTCATTCGGGCGCTTTCATGCGGGCGCTTTCATACAGTCTGGACCGCTTCGAGAATCTCTCCCGCGCCGCGCTCCAGCAGCACCTGGGCGACGTTGCGCCCGAGTTGCGAGGCCTGCGTGCAGTCGCCGGTGGCAGTGTAGCGGATCATCTTCTCGCCGTCCGGTGAAAAGACGCCGCCTGTCAGGAAGATCTCCGTGTTTTCGATGGTGGCGAAGGCTCCGATGGGCACCTGACAGCCGCCGCCGAGTGCGCCCAACATGCTGCGTTCCGCGGTAATGGCAAAGTGCAGCCAGGGATCGTCCAGCGCGCGGCAGGCCTCGAAACCCTCGCCCTCCAGCAGCGTTTCAATCGCGAGCGCGCCTTGCCCCACCGCCGGCAGCATGACGTCCGCCCGAAAAGTCTCGCTGATAATGTCGCCCCAGCCCAGCCTTCGCAGCCCTGCGGCCGCCAGCACAATGGCGTCGTACTCGCCTTTCTCCACTTTGCCGATGCGGGTGTCCACGTTACCGCGAATGCTCTGCAGGTCGAGATCGGGCCGGATCCGCTTCAACTGCGCAATGCGGCGCAGCGAACTGGTGCCGACTTTCGCGCCCACTTTGAGGTCGCGCAGCTTGCCGCCCACAATGGCGTCCAATGGCTCGATGCGCTGTGGAATTGCCGCGATGATGAGCCCCTCGGGAAGCTCAGTCGGCAGGTCCTTCAGGCTGTGCACCGCCAGATCGATGCGCTTATCGAGAAGCGCTTCTTCGATTTCCTTTGTGAACAAACCCTTGCCGCCCACCTTGTTCAGCGGCACATCCAGAATCCGGTCGCCCTTGGTGTGGATCACTTCTATGGTGCTTTCCACCCCGCGCGCGACCAGCCGGTCCCGAATATAGTTTGCCTGCCAGAGGGCGAGCTGCGAGCCTCTTGACCCGATCACCAACATATGACTCCAGTGTAACGGGCGTTACAATCAGGTCGGGGCAACGCTTCTGCACACCTGGACTGCGAGTTACGACCGAACCACGAAAATTGTAACGGCGCTGGTCTGCGCGCTGCTGGCCGGCATCTGCGCCATGACGCAGAGCCCTATTTCAGGTGGCGTGGCCGCGGTCATCGTCCTGCTGGCCTTTGCGTGGTCGCCGCGCGGCTATGAACTCAGCGGCCAGTCTTTGATTGTGAAGCGTCTGGCGGGTAACCGGACCGTTCCGCTCGAAGGTCTTCGTGAGGTCAGGGCTGTTTCCAGCGACGATCTGCGCGGTTCCATTCGGCTGTGGGGCAGTGGCGGCATGTTTGGGTACTACGGGCTGTTTCAGACAACGAAGCTGGGAACCTGCAACTGGTATGTGACCGACAAGAGCAAGCTGGTGGTGCTGATCACGGCTGCAAAGACTGTGCTGGTGAGCCCGGATGACCGCGAGCGATTCATTGAGGCCCTGCGGCCGCTGGCTTCGAACGCGCCCTCACTGCCTG
>JBBRLT010000190.1:0-2027 GCA_038231235.1 Terriglobales bacterium | reverse complement strand
GCCTTTGAGGATGAGCTGGTGAAGCGACTTGATGATCCATTCACTGGGCAAGTGCCAGCACCAGTTGGTCACTCAGGTGACTGCACCAGTTGGTCAGTCTGGCAGGCAAAGCTGGGACCGAAACCGCAGGGTGTTGCGTGTAACGAAGGGTGAGCGGAGCGAGCCCGTAGTGGAGCGCAACACCCTGCGGTGCGCCGATGCCCCCCTCGCGTTTTCTGCTGTATGTCTTTGCTTGAAAAGCTCTCTGCTTCGCAACGACGGCAAATGGTCAAACTGGTTCGTGACGGCTCCTCCTCGCGCAATGCCGCAAGACAAATGGGCGTGAGCCTCTCCCATGTTCAATACTGGGTGCGCCGTACTGCGGGCATTCGTTTGGACAGGGTGGACTGGAAGGACAGGCCAGGCGGTCTGAGCAAGGCCGCCAACCGCACCTCGAAAGCTCAGGAGGACTCCATTCTGCAGACACGCAAGGCCCTCTGCCTCTCTGCTCTTGGGGAGTGGGGTGCCCAGGCCATCCATGCGCAGCTCACCGCCTCCCACGATGGACTGCAACCACCCGTGCCCAGCGTACGCACCATCGGCCGCGTGCTGGCCAGGAGTGGCCTCTTGGATGGCAGGCAGCGCACCCGCCGTGCGCCGCCTCCACGCGGCTGGTACCTGCCGCTGCTGGCTGCGCGCGAAGCGGAGCTCGACAGCTTCGACATCGTCGAAGGCCTTGTCATACAAGGAGCCGTCGAGGTCGAGGTGTTCAATGCCATGTCGCTGCACGGCCGTCTGGCAGGCTCCTGGCCGCAGGGCCGCTTCACCGCCCAGCACGTGATGGCCTGCCTGCTGGAGCACTGGCAGATCCATGGCCTGCCCCACTACGCGCAGTTCGACAACGCCCCTTTGTTCCAAGGAGCCATCTCCTATGCCGATACCCTGGGCCGCGTTGTACGCCTCTGCATGCAACTCGGCGTCACCCCCGTGTTTGCGCCGCCGCGCGAGACCGGCTTCCAGGCCGCCATTGAGAGCTACAACGCACGCTGGCAGGCCAAGGTATGGCAGCGCTTCATGCATGCTGACATGGCGGCGTTGAACGTGCGCAGCGCGGCTTATGTCGAGGCCTGCCAGCTCAAGGCCGCAACCCTTGTTGAGGCAGCCTCCCGTCTGCGCCGGCCCTTCCCGGCAGCCTTCAAGCCGGATGCAAAGACGGCCCTCAAGGGCACGGTGATCTTCCTGCGCCGCAGTGATGAAGAAGGCCGGGTGACCGTCATGGGACGGCTCTATTTGGTCAATGCGGACTGGCAGCACCGGCTGGTGCGCGTGGAGGTCAACTTCACTTCCGGCGAGATGAACTTCTTTGCATTAAGGCGTGCGGCGCACGCTTCGCAGCCACTGCTCAAAACGGAGCCCTACAAGGCTGCTGCCAAGCAACCAGGCGGATTGCGAGCTCTCCCTGATGGTGCGACACGCGGACGAAGACTCGGTCAAAAGCGCTCGAAGCCTTGATTATCCAGGAAACTGCCGACCTACTAGTGCTGTCACTTCGCCACGATTCGTCATCCCAAGTGACCAACTGGTGCTGTCACCCGCCCCTTTAGGCGAACAGGCGGTCCTGTGCACGACAATCTCCGGTACTCCTGTCGGCTGAAGCCTTCACTCCAACGACGAACGTCATTCATCCGCTGTTCGCCGAAAACAACAAATCCGTTTTCGCCCGCCAACGGCATAAGATCTTACGAGGTGGTCTTTTCATCGGCATCAGGGGAGCGGTGGTAGGTATCGAGCGGAACAGGTTGATTCCAGTCGGGGCGCAGCCGTACGTCCTGGTCACCGCTGAGCTTGCCGTTTTCGCTGGGTGGCGTTGGGTCGTCCTTGCGGCGCATCTCCCACCAGCACTGACCGCAGTGGTTGTGCTGATGATCCACCACAAAGCCTGCGCGCTTGAGCATGGGGCCGATCCAGCCCATGCAATGGTCGCAGTAGTCGCTGTACTGCAGGAGGCCGTTGCGAATGAGGAAACCCTTCGAAGGGCACTCATGCAT
>JBBRLT010000189.1:0-2041 GCA_038231235.1 Terriglobales bacterium | reverse complement strand
TCAGGCACTCAGCCCGAATCAGCGTGGACCGAAACCGACCCACCTGCCGGAGCACGACGAAATCGCCCGTCTGCAGCGCGAGAATGCGCGCCTTGAGGCCAAGCTCGCGCACGCGGAAGCCATCATGGACATCCAAAAAAACCGTCAGGGCAAGGGTAGCGTACGTTCAGGCAATACTACCGTACGAAGTAGTGCCGCCATCCAGCGCGCCTCAAGACCTGCGAGAAAGGCCGTACGTTTGTGCCGAAATCGGTACTGCTTGAGCTGCTCCGCTTGGCATTGTCGCTGTTCCGCCTGTGCCGCGCGCCAGCGCGTGGGTGTCACCTGCCGCATCCCTAGCTCGTTCCCCACCGTGCCAGTCTCCATCCGCGCCCGCGCTTCGTAATACGCAACTCGTCGACCATAGCGCAACAAGTACCGATTCCAATTCTTTCGTCCGCTCATCCGACGATAGCGCGTCTTGATCGCCCGAATGAAGCCCTCCATATCATTGTTCGTCCGCGGCATGCCTGTCACGTCGTAGCACTGGAGCAACTGAGGGCGTAGGCTATCCGTCACGTGCAGAAAATGGGCCAGACAGCGCTGCTCTGTCGCCGTCAGCTGCTCCCGCGCGTTGGCCCGCAACGTTGCCACCCAGCCATCGAAGCGTGTAGCCACCTCCGCGTTGCTGACCACCTCCTCCGCTGCCGCCCACGTTCCTCCCAAAATTGCTTCCGCCTGCAGCACCCAGCCGTGCATCCGCCGGATGCAGGACAGGTCGTCCTGCCACGGCGCGCGCCGCGCCACCAGGGTCTTCAACCGCGTCACTTTGTCAGCACAGTGCCGACTGCAGCTGGCCCCCCTTTTTCCAGCTGTTCCAAGCTGGTCGCTACCTCCGTCAAGGCATCGTCCACCGCCAGACTCGCGTACTTGAACGGCTGCTGCCCTTCCAGATTTAACGCGGTCTGGATCGCTAAGGCATACTCTCCCAGGACGGTCAACTGCTCCGCCTCCGCCGGGTCCGTTTCTGCGCGCGCCGCTGCTTGCCGCTCCAGTTGCTCCCGCACGGCACGCACCGGCTGCTGGATCGCTTTGCGGATCGCCTTGCGCAGCCCACGATCCACCTCATACATCGGTCGACTCGCCTCACGGAGGTAGTGAAACTGGCAGAGTTGGTGAGGAATATCCGGCCAGAGCGCGGCGATGGCCTGACAGAGCGCCTCTTGCGCATCGCTCACTGCGCCGAGGACGGGTAGTCCCAGTGCCACGACCGGTGACAGCAACTGCTTAATCGTCGCGGTATCACTCATGCGCACATTCTCGGCGGCCAGCACGCGCCCAGTGAGCACATCGCGCACAAGGTAGACCGTTTCGTTGCCTTTGTCCGGTTGAATGCCGTCAATCGAGATGATCACGCCGCCGTTCGCCCGCACCTGCGCCTGCCAGGGGATGTCAGTCATGCTATCTTGGGCCGCGCGCACAATGGTGCAGTAGGCTTCGAACAGATAGAGCGTTTCGCGGCGTGACATGCTCAGACCGAAAGGGGCCAGGCGTGCTTGAATGGCCTGATGTGTCTGATCGAGGGTGTGCTGCTGGGCAAGGCGCAGGTGGCCAACGAGGAGCACGAGATCCAAGCCGAAGGTAAAGCCAGGCAAGGCAACGGCATCGCCAGCGGCACTGCGGTAGGTCCGGCGGTGGGTGGGGCAGTTCGGGTCGGGACAGCGGTAGCCGCAGTGGACGATGTGGACTGGTCCATCCAGCGTAATGATGATGCGCTCGGAGAGGGTGGCATAGCGGCGGAGGCGCGTGCCACAGGTCAGACAGGTCGTGAGTTCCGAGCGAAAGATCCGCTTCGTGAGGTCAGTATAGACTTTCGGTCGACGCATATCGTTCCCCTCTCGTTGAGAAGCTTCTCCATGCATTGGTCAGTCTATCACTAGGTCTTGCACGAGGCTATTGCCCGAACGTACGCTACCCTTGCCCTGACGGTTTTTTTGGATGTCCATGATGGCTCCCGCGTGCGCGAGCTTGGCCTCAAGGCGCGCATTCTCGCGCTGCAGAC
>JBBRLT010000188.1:0-2073 GCA_038231235.1 Terriglobales bacterium | reverse complement strand
CATCATCACCAGATATCATCATCTCCAGCGTCATCAGCGTGTTGTCGAGTGCACGACGTGTGTGTAGTGGCGTTGCGAGGCCTGCGAGAGCGGTCGCAGCGCCGCGCCACGGCAAGGGGTCCATTCACCCAAGCGGGAAACAACACTAAACATGTTTAGACATGCTTTAATACTATTTGGGTGACATAAAAATGTCTGTCGAGCATTCCTGGAGCTTTTGGAAGCGGTCGGCAAAAGCGTCCGGAGACGCAATTTTGACTGCGCAAAATGCGTGGCGCTCAATGAGGATGATGTCAATGTTTGTCGGAGCTGCAACCAGCTCGAACCGATACTCCTACGCGTGGCGCATCGCTGAGTGTAGGTGCCCGCTGGGTGCAAGCGGGTGCACAGCCGCACGACGCCAACTCTGGACAGAAGTAGTTGCAATCCAAGCTTTAGTCTGAGGTTCTATGTCCATGATTTGCAATGACATCCCGACAACGCTTCGGCATGCTGTGCGCGAGGCGTGCGAGTAGTGCTGGATCAGTGCGCTTCCATTCTTCCTTCACAACCGCCTCCAGCTGCGTGAGATCAGCGGGGTTGCGTCGCTCCACTCGCCTCTTGAGGTCTGCCCACACGTTCTCGATTGGATTGAGATCAGGTGAGTATGACGCCCATTCCAGCGACTGCACCCCTCTGTTGAACAGCCATGTGGTGACCTCATCGCTCGCATGCCGCTTGTCTCCATCGTGCAACAGCCACCATTCTCCTCGCGGCCAGAATCGAAGCGCGGAAGGCAGCAGATGCTCGGCATAGATGCGGCGCAGGTCCACAGCGTACAGCGAACCTTGAAACAGATGTATATCTCCCACTCCAGCGGCAGAGAAGCATCCCCACATGGCAACAGAGGGAGGATGGCTGCGCTTGCGAGTCATGTAGCGCGGATTGAGTGCCTCTCCTGTTGGCCGCTGCACCCATACCCGCCCATGTGGTCCTTGTTCGATGCGCGCCTCGTCGGTGAACAACACAGTGTCCCATTTGGCCTCACTCCAGTTGGCGTATCCCTCAGCAAAGGACAGGCGCTTGCGCAGGTGCTCCTCTGTGAATGGATGCTCACTCTTGGCCACCCGACCATGAAGGCCTGATCCATCGAGTCGACGACGGATGCTTCGTGCACATAGGTCATCCAGCTCCAACTCTCTGCGCAGGGAGCGAGGGGTAGTGAAAGGCTGGGCCTTGGCAGCGGCGACGATGCGAGCGGTCTGTTCTGGCGCCTTCCGTTTGCGGCCTGAGCGCGGCGCATCCTCCACCGAGCCATGTTGCTCGTAATGCTCGATCCAATGACGCACCGAACGAACGTCGCAAGACACCTGCTTAGCGATGTTGGCATCGTCGATCTTCTGTTTGTGTAGGAGGACAATGGACCAGCGCTGCTCAGTGGAGAGGTGGCTGTGCGTCAAAGTCTCACGCTCGAACAGCGGCGGCGGAGAGGGAGCGGCTGCTGCTGGCGCGTCGGTTGCTTGTCTGTGCTGCTGGTGGTGACAGTCATTGCACTTGGTGCCGTGCTTCTGCTTGGCTGCCTTCCACTTCTGGCAGGAAGGGCAGAGGAACTGATCAGAGCGACAGGCCAGGCAAGGCCAGGCAGCACGACCGACGAGAGCACACACGAGTGAGAGAGGCCACTCTGGCGCATGGATGCTGCTTTCTTTCAGTTTCTTTGCTGCGATGCTCACCGTTGTAGGCATCGCTCTGTGCTGTGAGGCTCAGCGAGCGAGTTCAGATCTTCGCCTGCAGCAGAGTAGCAGCAGCGACAGTCAGCCATCTGACCAGCACACACGAGGCGCAACTCATAGGCACATCGAATGACAGCGACTCACCATCGGACGAGCACTGCAGCGTGCAGGCGAGGCAGCGAACGAATGACAGGCGATTCCGCGGTCGGCACGTGCGCGTCAAACTGCGTGTGGTGCAGGAGGAGCAACAAGAGGCTCAAACCATGGCTGCTGTAGGAGAGTGAACAGGCCTACTCCACAGTGCGGGCTGCTTGAGCGGCTGATGCACGGTTACGGAGAGAGAGGCCCGCAAAAGCCGCCT
>JBBRLT010000187.1:0-2144 GCA_038231235.1 Terriglobales bacterium | reverse complement strand
CAGCTCTCATGCCCATGCTCCCTGGTCAGCGTCCTCTGCCGAGCATAGGAGTGCGTTGATTAGAGCGTCAACAAAGGGCGTCAAGAAACAGGGCGATTGCATCTCAACAAAGCTGAGGTTGCGCTGATAGGAATGACGGTCCCGGTCCCGTCTGGCATGCTGTACCTACCATAACGGAGGTAGACAGCCGATGGAGCCGGTGGCCAGCAGCATCACTGCTCATTTCGCCCCCTTGACCGACCCGCGCGTAGAGCGCAGCAAACGGCATGCCCTGCTGGACCTGCTCACGATTGCCCTCTGCGCGGTGATCTGCGGCGCAGATTCGTGGGTGGAAGTGGAACGCTTCGGGCACGCCAAAGAAGCCTGGCTGCGCACCTTTCTGGCGCTGCCTAACGGCATTGCCTGTCATGACACGTTTGGGCGCGTCTTTGCCGGGCTCGATCCCGAGGAGTTTCAGCGCTGCTTTCTCACCTGGGTCCAGGCCGTGGTAGGCGAGACGGCTGCGCAGGTGGTCGCCCTCGATGGCAAGACCCTGCGCCGCTCCCACGACCGCCGTGCAGGCAAAGGGGCGCTGCATCTGGTCAGTGCCTGGGCCACCAGCAGTCACCTCGTGCTGGGTCAGGTCGCCGTGGCGGCGAAGTCGAACGAGATCATCGCCCTGCCGGCCTTGCTCAAGCTGCTTTCGCTTGAAGGCTGCACGGTCACCATTGATGCGATGGGCTGCCAAACGGCCATCGCCCGGCAAATCAACGAGCAGGGAGCGGACTATGTCCTGGCACTGAAGCAAAATCAGCCGACGCTTGCCGCAGAGGTTCAGACGAGCTTCGCCCTGGCTCGTGCCAACGACTTCGCTGACTTTTCCGCAGCGCAGCATGCTCACCTGCAGACGATCGACAAGGACCATGGCCGCCTGGAGATCCGGCGCTACTGGACCATCAGCGATCCGGCACTGCTCGCCTACCTGAACCCGGCGGACGCCTGGGCGGGGCTTGGCAGCATCGGCATGGTCGAAGCGGAGCGGCGTGTCGGCGGCGAGGTCACGCTCGATAGGCGCTACTACCTCAGTAGTCTGCCTGGTGAAGTAGCCGCCTTCGCCCACGCGGTGCGTGCCCATTGGGGAGTCGAAAACCAGCTGCATTGGGTCTTGGACATCGCCTTCCGCGAGGATGAGAGCCGCGTCCGCACCGGGCATGGTCCCCACAATCTCGCCATCCTGCGCCATGTGGCGCTCAACCTCTTGAGCAAGGAGCGCACCGCCAAGTGTGGCGTCAAGGCCAAACGGCTCATGGCAGCCTGGGATGAGCACTACCTCCTCAAAGTGTTGGCCGGCTAAGATGCAATCGCCCTGAGCCTGTACATTCTCAGCTTGACATGGGGTTCACAATATGAAGACATGGCGCCCTCATGCAGCGCCCTCTCCAGTCCGGCCATCGGGGCACAGGACAGGCTCAACAGCGCAAAAGAAACACGTGGAGCGAACAACGATGCCGGATATGTACTTTCACCAGGAACTGCACGAGGACTGTGGTTGCTCGGCCTACATCGTCGGCTCACGCGTGCAGCGCGTGGTGGCCGTGATCGACCCGTCGGTGGAGATTGGGCCGTACCTTGAGCTGATTCGCCAGCACGCGTTCGCGATCACGCATGTGGTCGACACCCACATCCATGCCGACCACGTCTCGGGCGCGCGGGCGCTGGCCGAAGCAACGGGCGCGACGCTCTGCCTACACGAGAGCGCCGACGTGCATTATCCCTTCCAGACGCTGGCGGATGGCGACGAACTGTCGCTGGGCCAGGTGCGGCTGCGGGTGCTGCATACCCCCGGGCACCGGCCCGAGGCGATCTCTTTGCTGGTGATAAACGAGGAGCGCAGCTGCGAGGCGTCGATGGTGCTCACCGGCGACACGCTGCTGGTCGGCGATGTTGGCCGGCCCGACTTCGGCGGCGAGGAGGGCGCCCATTCGCTGTATGAGAGCCTGAGCCGCCTGCTGGATCTGCCCGACTGGGTGGAGGTCTTTCCCGGCCACTTCGATGGCCCCTGCGGCAAGGGGATGTGCGGTCGTCCGAGCACAACGATCGGCTTCGAACGCCGCTTTAACCCGTCGCTTCAAAGCGGCTCCGAGCAGGCGTTCGTGGACCTCATT
>JBBRLT010000186.1:0-2144 GCA_038231235.1 Terriglobales bacterium | reverse complement strand
CGCCAGCATGATGGCGATACTCCCGCCACATTTCCGGGCCATCTTGCTGCTCCGGGATGTCGAAGGCTTGTCACTGGACGAGTTGGCCCAGACGCTGGATCTGACGCTGCCCGCGACCAAGTCGCGCCTGCACCGGGCCCGGATGTTGGCGAGGGAATTGCTCGTCTCGCCCGGAGAGCCCATCGACCTGAGCGATTTCTCTGCATAAGCCATCACCCGGCAAGCGTATCCCCGAAGCGCCTTGAGCGGGGGGGGTGGCCGGGAAGCGATCCGCCACCGTCATCGAACCTGTGCCGCCGTATCGGCGCCACATCCTGCGAATCCTTTTTGCCACACGCTGCCTCTACTGGGTACCGGAACTGTTTCCGGTCCAATCTGGAGAGTCTTGATATGAACAGCAGCATGCTCCTCAAATCCGCCCTGGCCACTGCCCTGACCCTGAGCCTGGCTTCCATCGCTTCGGCCGCTGGCATGGAGAAAAGCAAGCCCATGCCGATGGGCAATATGGCCAAGTGCTACGGCATCAACGCAGCGAACAAGAACGACTGCAAGTCGCCGGGCCATTCGTGTGCCGGACAGGACGCCAAAGCGCGCGATGCGAGTGCGTTCGTGGCCGTTCCGGCCGGCCTGTGCGAGAAGATCGACGGCGGCAGCACCACGCCAGCCAAGCCCTGAGTGATCGCCGTGGCAGTCAGTCAATCCACTGTCTCGGCATCCCATCCGATCCCGGCTTCGGCCGGGGTCGGACTGCGGGCGCTGCATCTGGACCGCGTGCTGGCCGAGCGACCGCGCGTGCCCTGGTTCGAGGTGCACAGCGAAAACCTGTTCGCGGCGGGCGGCGCCTTCCACGCGAGCATGCAGCATATTCGCGCCGACTATCCGCTCAGCCTGCATGGCGTGGGTCTGTCACTGGGCTCAGCGGACAGTCTCGATGTGCAACATCTGGATCGACTTGCCGAACTGATCCATCAGTATCAGCCAGCGCTGGTGTCCGAACACCTGTGCTGGGCTGGATTGGGCGGCGCACACAGCAACGATCTGCTGCCGCTGCCGCTGACCCACGAATCGCTGGACCTGCTGGTGTCACACATCGGCCAGGTCCAGGAAGTGCTGGGGCGCGAGTTACTGGTCGAGAATGTCTCGGCCTATCTGCGATTTACCCAGGCCGACTACAGCGAGTGGGATTTCGTCGCCGAAGTCGTACGACGCAGCGGCTGCGGGCTGCTGCTGGATGTCAACAACATCTATGTCAACAGCATCAATCACGGTTTCGATACAGCCGATTACTTGCGAGCGATGCCGGCCCATGCGGTGCGCGAGATCCATCTGGCCGGTTTCACCCGCAAGTCCGGACTCGCCGTTCCGCTGTTGATCGATACCCACAGCCGACCCGTGGATCCAGCCGTGTGGGCGCTGTATGCCGAAACGCTCGATCGTCTTGGCCCGGTACCCACTCTGATCGAATGGGATCAGGACATTCCCGAACTGGAGGTCCTGCTCGCGGAAGCGGCGCAGGCCGAGGAGCTGCTCGATGCCCGCCGCACCGTCGTTGCGTGAAGTGCAGAGCCGCTTCCTCGAAGCCCTCTACGACGGGGACGCGGCAGCGGTTGCGCTTTACGTTGATGGTGCCGGCCTGGACGCCGAAGCGCGCGTGCGGGTCTACCGCAACAGCGGCTTGCTGACCCATACCGATACGTTGCGCACCACTTATCCTGCGGTACTGGCGTTGGTGGGCGAGGACTTTTTCGAGAGCGCGGCGATGCTGTACCGTCGCGCCCACCGATCGACCTCCGGCAACCTGCAGGTCTTCGGAGCTGAGTTTCCCGCGTTCCTCGCGTCGTTTCCGAACGCGCAATCACTCGCTTACCTGGCCGACGTCGCGCGGCTGGAGTGGCTGCGGCAGGAGGTTGCGCTGGCCGCAGACAGTGCTCCGCTTCGCGCCGCCGCGTTGCAGGAGATCCTCGTCAGCAACAAGCGCACGCTGCGGCTGGAACTGCATCCCAGCGTGCGCTTGTTCGCGAGCCGGCATGCCGTGCTGACGCTGTGGCGTTACGCCATGGCAGCCGATGGCAAACGGTTGCAGCTTCCCAACGAAGGCGAGCAGGTGGTGTTGTGGCGCAGCGGTGCGGAGGTGGCCATGGCCT
>JBBRLT010000185.1:0-2149 GCA_038231235.1 Terriglobales bacterium | reverse complement strand
GTCATTCACGGCACCTTCATCCTTGGACTGCCGGGAGAGTCCGCAGAGACCATCCAGAAGACCATTCGGTTCGCAAAGGAGATCAATCCGCATACCATCCAGGTCTCGCTCGCTGCGCCCTATCCGGGAACGGCCCTCTACAAGCAGGCGCGAGATGCCGGATGGCTCCAGGAGGACGGTGTCGCACTCGTAAACGCCAGCGGCACGCAGTTGGCAGCGATCAGTTATCCCCATCTCTCGAAGGAGCAGATCTTTCACAGCATGGAGGAGTTCTACAAGCGTTTCTACTTCCGCCCGAGCAAGATATGGGAGATCGTCAAGGAGATGCTGGTCAGCGCGGAAATGATGAAGCGGCGCTTGCGCGAAGGCCTCGAGTTCTACCGCTTCCTCCGGGCGCACCAAACCTGACGGCAGTACGCGCGTGCGTTCTCGAGCCCGGACCGGCAGCACGGGTGGTCTGGTTTGAAAAAAATGGGTTACCTAGCCGGCCTGCTGGGGCTGGCACTGTTTGTCGTGCTCCTCGTTCGCAGCAATGCGCATGATATCGTTCACATCAACGCGCAGGCCGGCTGGAAGCTGCTCTGGCTCGTTCCGTACCGCGGTGTCTATTTTTCGCTCTTTGCCATCGGCTGGTGGCTGCTGCTGAGCTCCGACTCGGGCGCACGCCGCGCCACGTTCGGCTACCTGTTCTGGGTAACCGGGGTCCGTGAGGCCATCGACCGCCTACTCCCCGTCGCCAGCGTAGGCGGCGCCTTTGCCGGCGTGCGGCTAATGGGCTGGCGAGGCTTCGACCGCGTGCGCGTCACCGCCTCGATCATCGCCGAAATTGTGCTCACGTTGTGGGCCTCCTATGTCTTCGCGGCATTGGGCTTCCTGCTGTGGCTGCAGACGGTTGACGCGCCCGGCGCCCGTACGCTGTGGCTGGCACTGCTAGGCACATTACCGGTGCCGCTGGCCTCCTTGCTGCTGCTGCGGCATGGTCGCCTGTTCGCTCGCCTGCAGCGCGGCCTGAGCAGGGTGGTGGGCATCGAGCGGCTCTCTGGCCGCGCGCATGAGCTCGACGGGGCGCTCCAGTCGCTGCTGAGACGCTCCGGCACCCTTTCGCTTGCGGGCCTGCTGCAGCTGGCATCGCTGCTCTCTGCGTCATTGGAGGTTTGGCTGGCGCTGCGCTGGTTCGGACATCCCGTCGGGGTCGCTCAAGCGGTGATACTCGAGGCAGCGACCCAGGCGGTCAGGCATCTGGCTTTCTTCGTACCAGCGGCACTCGGCGTCCAGGAGGCGGGGCTCATCGCCTTCGGCCAGCTCCTGGGCGTGAGCCCCGAATTGGCGCTGGCGCTCTCCCTTGCCAAACGCATGCGCGAAATCCTCTGCGGCGTGCCCTACCTCATCAGTTGGCAATGGCTGGAAGCCCTACATACCCGTCACCCGCAGCCACGCCATGTACACCCATGAAGGCATCTGACAGCCGCATCAGCCCGTACGCGAGGGCCCTGGGCTTATCGGCGCTGTGGTGCGGCATCCTTGGTCACGCCCAGTCCGCGACTGCGCCAGTGCCCGAAGAGATGCGGCCGGCCGACGTGGCCGACCAGGGCAAGCAGCAGGTTGCGCCCCCCGGACTCGGACTGGCGCGATGGATTAATCCGGCGACCGCCCCATTCATCCCCGTGCCAGTGATTGGCGCCGATCCGAACAGCGGCACGACGCTTGGCATCCTGCCCACTTGGGTGCATACCAACGATCAAGACGAGATCAGCCGCATCATCGCGCCGGACCTGATCCACAACCCTAATTTTGGCTGGGGAGCAGACGCCCGTATATTCGACTATCCATCCGAAAATGAACAATGGTCCGTTTTTGCCGGCATCTCGCAGCGCATTTACCGGGCCTTCGATGCGGAGTACCAGACGGAGCTGTCACGAAAGCGCCGCTGGTCGCTCAATTACAGCCTCATCTACGACCAGAGCGGTACGGAGCGCTTCTACGGATTGGGCAACGGCACGCGCAGGGGATCCCAAACAAACTATACCCGGTCGCAGGAGCTTGCCCAGTTCGAGGCGGGGCTGAACCTAAGCCACGAATGGCAAATTTTGCTCACTGTGCGCCCGCAACGCTACGAGGTTCGCGCCGGCGCGCTCTCTGGCGTGCCCTC
>JBBRLT010000184.1:0-2150 GCA_038231235.1 Terriglobales bacterium | reverse complement strand
GTACCAGGCGCAAATTGGTCAGCATTACTGAGGACCCTCCTCGCCGCCGATCAGATAGTCGTACAGCGAATTCACGTCGTCGTCAGCCGGAGCCACGGATTCAATGCCCACGCCGTTCATGGCTATGTGGTTCAGCATCAGGTAGAACTTGTCGGCATCGCGGGTGCGGACCAGCAGACCGCGCCCATCCTTGTGGATCCGGGCTTCCACCACATGTTCCTGTTCGAAGATGCGCGCGGCCACTTCGCTCGGCTTGTTGCAGCGAATCAGGATCTGCATGGGATGCTCTTCCATCTCATTGCGCACGCCCCGGATCTGGCCTTCCGCGATCACGTAGCCGTTGCTCAGCAGGATCACCTGATCTGAGATCGCGTCCACTTCGTGCAAAATGTGGGTGGAGAGGATGACGTACATGCCATCCTGCGCCAGGGTTCGAAACAGCGCGATGGTTTCGGCGCGGGCCAGCGGATCCAGGCCGTTAAGGGGTTCGTCCAGCAGCAGAACGGACGGCCCGTGGCAGATAGACTGCGCCAGTTTGATGCGCTGCCGCATGCCTTTGCTGTAGCCCGCGATTTTGCGGGAGGCCGCTTCCACCAGGTTCACGCGCTCAATTGCGCTCCAGGCCAGCTCCTCGGCTTCCTTGGGCAGGCAGCCGTAGACGCGCAGATAGGAATAGACGAACTCGTAGCCAGTCAGTCCGCGCGGGAAGGCATCGAACTGGGTGCAGTAGCCCACTTCACGGAACAGGCGTTCGGGGTCGTTAGGGGAAATCCCCAGCACGCTGATGCTGCCGCGGGAGGGCTGCAGCAGGCCGGTCATCAGGTTCATCAGCGTGGTTTTGCCGGAGCCGTTGGGGCCTACCAGGCTGGTGATGCCGGGCGGGATACAGACGTTAACGCGGTTCACGCCCAGCACCTCGCCATAGAACTTTGACACGTTATCGAAGACGATGCGCGCATTCATCGCACCACCTCATACGCGCGCAGCTTGCGCGACAGCAGATACAGGCAGCTGGCAGCGATCGCGGCCAAAGCAAGCCCTGCAAGGCTGGCGGAGAAATTCCCGGGTTGAGGCAAGCGGAAGAGCGCGTCGCGGACCGTCCGCAGCAACACCAGAATATTCACCAGGTCGCCCATGTCGGTCCGCATCACTTCGTTGATGGCAACTCCGAAGCCCGCGCCCAGGAACATGACGCCTAAGACCAGCGCTCCGGCCACGGGCTTCCATTTCACCCACGCCGATAGCGCCAGCGCTAACAGGGAAAGCACGGCGATCAAGAGCGCGGAGCTTAGGAAGATTGCGCCCGCGATGTAGAGGTTGTCCCACATCCAGCCCAAGCCCGACAGGCTGCCTTCCATGCCGAACAGCAGCAAGCCCGGCACCCAGGTGATCAGGGATAGCAGCGCGGCCAGCACGGTGAACTTGCCCAGCACATACTCAGTGCGCGAAAAGGGCCGGCAGAAATACAGCACCAGGGAGTTGTTTGCCAGGTCCGGCGAGATCAGGCCAGGACCCGCGAACGCCGTCAGCAGGAAAGAGAACCCGACCTGCGCATTCAGGAAATTGCGAAAGAATACGGCATCGATTTCGATCAGCCGGCCGCCCTGAATCTTGAATAAAGAGAGCACGGCGCTGTTATGGCTCAGGTAGATCATGCTACCGGCGATCAGAAACGGCAGGAAGCACGCCAGGAAGAATCCAGAGAGGGGACGCGACAGGAACAGTCCGCGCCAGGCGTGCCGCGCGATCACCATGAAGCGCGACCACTCCGGCGTTAAGTCCCCGGTGTAACCGTGGTAAGTACGTTTGTAGACAGCCATTTTCTAGTTCTCCATGGCCTTCAGGAAGATATCTTCGAGTGTGTCGCGCCGGTAGTTCAGGCGGCGCAGTTGGACGTCGCGCTCAGCCGCCAGGCGATAGATGTCGCGGATTTCAATTTCGTCCGGGACCACGGCTTTGATGCGCTTATTCCCCGGCATGGAACACTCGCAGCCGATGCCTTGGAGGGCCAGCGCAAACGCGGGTTCGTCGCCCGTGATCTCCATTTCCACGAAACGCCGGTTGGCGCGCCGCTCCTGCTCCAGATTGGAATAGTGCACCAGGCGCCCCTGCTTCAAGATCAGCACCTCTTCGCAGGTCTCTTCCACGTC
>JBBRLT010000183.1:0-2198 GCA_038231235.1 Terriglobales bacterium | reverse complement strand
TCCCGCACCTGCTGCCGGAAGTCGCCTGCGCGATAGTCGATGACGACGTCTGCACCGATCGACTGCACGAATGGCATGGTGGCAGCGGAGGTGGTCGCCGTTACATGCGCGCCGTGGCGATGCGCTAGTTGCACCGCGAACAGGCCGACCGCGCCCGCGCCGCCATGGACCAGCACACGCTGGCCCGGCTGCAGCTGCGCACGGACGAACAGACCCTGCCACGCAGTCAGCGCAGCGATAGGCACAGTGGCAGCCTGCTGATGATTGAGGCTGGCCGGCTTCGCGGCAATGCTGGTCGCCGGGGCCACGCAGTACTCTGCCGTGGCGCCCTGCTGGAACCAGTCGTTCATGCCGTAGACCGCCTGCCCTGCACCGAAGTCCACGACGCCACTGCCGAGCTCGGTGACGACTCCGGAGAACTCATGGCCAGGAATCGCACCCCGCCGCGCTTCGCCGCTGACGGTATGGGTGGTGGGGTACCAGCGCAGCTCGGTATGCGTGACACCAGCGGCATGCACCTGGATCAGCAGTTCTCCCTCGGCGGGCGCTGGACGCTCGACCATTCCCGGTTGCAACTCCAGCCGGCCGGCTGACTCCATCACCTGCATGGCTCGCATCGTCTTCTGTTTCAAGAGATCGGTCGATACCCGCTGGTGCCTGCCTTCCTCGCCGCTGCGACACCTTCCTCTGCCGACAGCAACGGCGTCGTCTTGACGACCTTGCAGGATCCGCCGCTGGCAATGGCCGCTGCGAACGCAGCTGCGCTCATATTGTCCGGCATGTCGATGATGACCACGGTGTCGTAATCACCGAAGCACATCCAGCCATGGAGCAGCTTGCCTCCCAACTTCTCCACTGCGCTGGAGACGACTTCAATGCGATTCTGTGGTTTCTGTACCAGACTCGCCCAGGCTTCGGCGGTGTATGCAACTTGCACTAGATAGTTAGCCATTCCGGTTCTCCTGCACTGCGTTGTGGAGCCTATGGACGCGGGGATGGTCGGATGCGGGTGAAGGAAGAGAAGCGTACGGCCCGGATGGCTCAGGATGCAAGAGGGATATTTGCGGGATGCGAAGTTTCTCGGAAGGGAGGCATAAGGACTGCGAGGCTGCTCGATCGGAGTCTCCCGGTTGGCCTTCTTCGCATCCTACGAAGTGCAAACGGGCCTGCGGTCGAAGCGGCTCCTATGCCATTCCAAGTTGCGTCAGAGGTGGGAGATGAGTCGCACTCTTTTGTTGGGCCTTTTCGCGTGCACGGCAGCCATGATGCTCTTCAGACAAGCACGATCCAGCCGCGCTGTGGTGCCGCTGGATGCGGCCGCGGACCAGCTCCGCCAAGCCTGGGCGGATCATCACACCGTCGTTTAGTCGCGCAAGCCGATAGAAAGAAGTAAGCCGCTGCTTGCGCGGCCGGGGGTTCCTCCTTGCTGACCCCAGTGACCGAATTTTGTGGGAATACGCCACCACGGAGATGACCCCGTAGCTCCGCACCACATCTGAGTCAGGACCATGAACTTCAAGGTCCTCTCCTCCCAACTCCAGCAGAGCTTCCACGATTGGAACGACGACAACGCTCCGCGCCTTGGGGCGGCTCTTGCGTTCTACACCATCCTGTCCATATCTCCGTTAGTAATCCTGGTGGTTGCGCTCATCTCGCTGATCTTCGATCGTTCACGGGCGCAGACCCACATGCTTTCAGAGGTACAGACGTTGATGGGGACTGGAGGAAAGGATGCGATCGAGTCCATGCTGCAGAGTGGCCGCAAGCTATCCTCTGGCATCTTCTCGACCATCCTTGGCCTGGCCACACTGGCCTTCGGCGCCACGACTGTCTTCGGCGAGCTACGGTCGGCGCTGAATCTTATTTGGGAGGTTGAGCCGAGTCAGAGCGCCGGCCTCAAGGGAATGCTGCGGGAGCGGGTCTTCTCCCTGGGGATGGTGGTGAGCGTGGGGTTCATCCTGCTGGTCTCGCTGTTGGCAAGCGCTGCCCTGGCCGCGGTGACGAAGTTCTTCAGCGGCCTGGTTCCTATCCCGCCGCTCATCCTCGGAGTTTTGACCCTTCTAGGGCGTGTTAACACTACGTCCATCTAACTGCGGTAGAGTTGCAGGCAGATGGAGATCACCGAAGAGCAGTACTCGCGGATCAAGGGTAGCTTGCCAGTGCAGCGTGGCAACGTAAGTCTGTCGAACCTGCAGTTG
>JBBRLT010000182.1:0-2207 GCA_038231235.1 Terriglobales bacterium | reverse complement strand
TGCGGGCCGCCCAGGTGCTGCTGGTCCATGCCGCGCCGCCGACGCTCACGGTTGCGGTGCGGACGACGGACGGACGGCTGCTGGCGGAGGGTAAAGACCTACCCCAGACGGACGACACGCCAATAACACGCCTCTCCCGGCGCGGTGACCGCATCGAACGAGTTGATATCTGGCCAATGGACGAAGATATTGGACGTCTCGTGCTCCTAGCGGGGGGCGAGGTTGGTGAGCTCAAGACGTGGTGGCATGCTGCCGATCACACCGAATGGCGCTGGCAGATCGAGCTGTACAATCACCGGTAGTCGCAGCATCAATCATCACGATTGGCTACCGCGCAGGATGCGTTGCGCTTCACTCAGGGCTGCGTCAAAGTCCGATTCGCGGTCGTTAACTCGCTGATTTTGGGACGGTGAGGAGCAGAGCCTCACTTCTTCTCCGTTCAGTTGGCATCCTCCGCCTACATGAGGTACGCCAACAAGACGACTTTGACGGAGCCCTGGCGCGGGTGGCCGTCACAGTCTTGCACATCAAGCAACAAGGACCTCCTTGGCCTGCTGACGCTTACTCCACGCCCGTCGCCAGGGATGCTCAGCGGCGGGACGACCCGGTTCATGAACTGGCTTGGGTTCAGATGGGACCGCTGGCAGCAGCGACGGCTCGACCAGTGGCGGCACGAGCACTTCCGTAAGCAGCGGCAGCGCTACAGCGCATGCGACCAGCCCTGACTGGCTCCGGCGCTGCTCCCTCCGCTCCCTCCGCTCCTGCTGCTCCTGCTGCCGCAGCTGCACTCCCACTTCCGCCCACGCCTCGTCCCACCGGTCACTGTACGCTATCGTCCGCAACGCTACCATCGGATTGACATGCGCCCGCTCCCAGCGCATCCCCGCCCCTTTGAGTCGCGCCTCCACCACCACTTTATTCGCGCTTTCTACCACCCCGCTGCCGAGCGGCCACCCTTCCACCTGGTAGCGCGGATATTGCATCTGCTCCCGCCGCTTGTCCAGGTAGGTCACGTGCTCGCGCACTGCCTCCACCTCCGGGTGCGCTGCCACGAGTGCCTCCACCGCTACCATCATCTCAGTCGGACCACCATGCTTGAGCGTATGGCTCTGCGTCGCCACCCAGCTCTTGGCCTCTGCTGCCCCGGCTCCGAACACCGCTTGGCCGATCGCATTGAGGTGTTCCACCGCATGCGGGAAATCTAAAATGCGGATGGCATCCGGGCACTGCAGCTCCACAAAGCCTTGGATCCACTCCGCCCCGTCCGCCACCACTGCCACCTGCTGTGCCCGCGCCACACCCCGTCGATGGGTTTCCACCACGGCCAACTCGCTGAAGGTCGCAGCGTCACTCAAGCGTGAGAAGTAGGACAAGGCATGCAGGTCACCGCAACTGCGGTCCACGTCGCCAACGACCAGCGTCTTGACTTCAGCCCACTCGCCCCGACGCAGCGGAACCATCGCCCCATCCACACTCACGACCACGCTGGAAGGAGCACACGGTGTCAGCGGAAGCTGCTTGAGGATGGTCTCAGCCGCGTGGCTCTGCACGGCCACATAGGCCGCACCCGCCGCTTGGGTCTGGCGGCGGACCGTCGCTTCACTCAGGTCAACGCGGGTCGTGCGTTTGAGCTGCTTGGCGGCTTGCGCGAAGGGCATCCAGGTGGCCAGATGCACCAGGTCCTCGACCAGACGCGGCGTCACACGACCGGGAAGCAGGGCTAATTCCTCATCCAGGGGGAAAAAGCCCCACCTGACAGGTGGGGCAGACGCCATAGCTGCGCTGTAAGATGAGGTCACGGCCACCATGGGTTTGCAGCGTGCGTGGCTGCTGGCCGCGCGACTGGAGCGGCGTCTGACAGTGCGGGCAGAGGGGCTGGTCAGCAGCTGAGGTCGCCGTCCAATCGGCGGCGGCGCTGGCCAAGGCCGCATCTTGCAACATTTTAGTGCGCAGCCGCGCGAGGTGTTCGTCGATGGCCGCTTCGATCTGAGTGAGGGTGGCTTTGGGATGCTGCAGTCGCCATTCGTACACGCCACTGAGAATCTCCTCACTCAAGCGTGCCCAGTCGTTGGCAAAGTCGCCCTGGATCATAGCGCCTCCTCGCTTCGGTCCCGTCCTCCAATCCTACTCCTCCCTCCCAAGCGCTGCAACCTCGTACGCAAGACTGTGACGGACACCCATGAGCCGCAGGAGATTATGGGCGCTTG
>JBBRLT010000181.1:0-2207 GCA_038231235.1 Terriglobales bacterium | reverse complement strand
TACAGCTTCAAAAAGAACCACTGGTTCCAACGATAGTAGTCGGGGAGGCAGGTCGTCACTTCCCGCTGCCAGTCGTAACTCAGCCCCAGCCGGTCCATCTGGCGCCGCATCGCGGCAATGTTCGCGAGCGTCCACTCGCGCGGCGGAGTATTGTTTTTCAGCGCCGCATTTTCTGCCGGCAGTCCAAACGCGTCCCACCCCATGGGGTGCAGCACGTTATAACCGCGCATCCACATGTGCCGTGCCAGCGCATCGCCGATGGCGTAGTTGCGCACGTGCCCCATGTGCAACTGGCCGGAAGGATACGGCAGCATCTCCAGCACATAGTATTTTGCTTTGCCGCAGTTGGCAGGCTCCGCCGTATAAAGCTCCGGCTCTGCTGCCCATTTTGCTTGCCAGCGCGGTTCGATCTCGACCGGGTTATATCGCGGAGCGCGTTCCATCCCAGCGGCAGTGCGCTCTGCGCCTTCCGGCACGGTTCCCGCTTTCGCCGGCACTTCCGTCTGGGCTGCGGCCACAGCATGTTTCGTACCATCCATTTTCGACATATTAGTTTGATTCTAAATGGCTCCTGTGCGGTGATGGATTTTCGCTGTCATTCGCCATCCACCACCGCCCATCGATGGTCAGAATGCAGCGCGGCATTAAAGATTCGCGGACTGTAGCCGATAAAAACCTTAGCAATTGCGCCGCAGAGCCGATTCGTCTGGGTCAGTGATCTTTGCACCACCGGTTGATCCAGCCCGACTATTTCAGTCAGAAACCAGGAGCATCGATGTTCGCCGGCAGCTATAACGGTTCGCTTGTCATCATCTCCGTGCTTGTAGCGATTCTGGCCTCCTACACGGCCCTGGACATGGCCAGCCGTATCAACGCATCCCAGGGGCACTCGGCTCGCTGGTGGCTGGCGGGCGGGTCCTTCGCCATGGGCGTGGGTATATGGTCGATGCATTTCATCGGCATGCTCGCCTTCAGCCTCCCCATTCCGCTTGGCTATGATCCCAGCATCACCTTTGCATCTTTGATGATTGCTGTCGCCGCCTCCGCATTCGCTCTGTGGCTGGTCTGCCGGAGGAAGCTGCCCTGGTCACACTTACTCGGCGGAGCTTTTTTGCTGGGGGCAGGCGTGGCCGGCATGCACTATACCGGCATGGCCGCCATGCGGATGCACCCTGCCATCCGCTACTCTGCGCCTCTGGTTTTTCTCTCCCTTTTGATTGCCGTGGCCGCCTCCGGTGCTGCGTTATGGATTGCATTCCATCTGCGTCAGACCACGACCCGCAATCGCCTCTACCGTGCTGGGGCCGCGATCATCATGGGCTTCGCCATCACAGGTATGCACTATACTGGCATGGCGGCAGCGCATTTCAACAGCGGCAGCATGTGCGGCGCACTTCACAGCGGAGTCAGTAATCAATGGCTGGCGCTGACCATCATCATCGCCACCCTGGCCATCCTATCGATTGCCTTGATCGCATCCGTTCTCGATACGCGGCTCGAATCGCGGACCGCTGTTCTGGCATCATCCCTTGCGGACGCCAATCAGACCCTCACCTACCTCACGCTGCACGACAGCCTGACCAGTCTGCCGAACCGCGTTCTGCTGGAAGATCGGCTGAACCAGACCATCCACCAGGCCAATCAGGATCAGTCCCGGTTTTCTGTCATGTTTCTCGACCTCGACGGCTTCAAAGCGGTCAACGATGCGTACGGCCATCACATGGGCGATCTGCTGTTGATTGAAGTGGCAGCCAGAATCCGCACCGGCGTCGGCCAGCGGGATACCATTGCCCGCCTTGGCGGAGATGAATTTGTTCTGCTGGTCGAAACCGGTGAGCCTACTGAGGCCGCGACCATCGCTGACAATTTGATCGGTTCCATGGGGCAGCCCTTCTTCATCGATGATCTCGAGCTGCGCATCTCCGCCAGCATCGGCATCGCCATCTACCACGGCGATCATGGCGATAATGAGGAGCACGATCTGATCATGAACGCTGACGCCGCCATGTATCACGCCAAGGCGCTAGGCCGAAATTGTTATTGCTTCTTTGAAACCAGCATGAACGCCAATGCTTATGCACAAGTAGAGCTGCTGCACGATCTGCGCCGGGCTCTGGAGCAGCATGAGCTTATCCTCCACTATCAGCCAAAGTTCAATGCGCTCACCCGTACCATCGTCGGCGCGGAGGCACTCCTGCGCTGGAACC
>JBBRLT010000180.1:0-2246 GCA_038231235.1 Terriglobales bacterium | reverse complement strand
GGTGTGCGCGCGGCCGATGCACACCGCTTCCTAACCTGACTTTCGCACTTCCGAGCGCCGACCCTCATTATTTTAATCCAATCGAGGAAAACCGGATTTAGGTCTCCACCACACGCCGAAGTTTTTTAGGCGGTCAGCCGCAGGTTCCCGGCTCGGGCATCAACAGTTTTCCTCCGCGGATCCGAGGCGGCGGCTGAGCCGGCAGCGTCAGGCCCAGCTTCTCCAGCAGCATCAACTGCTCCTGCTCCGGTTCCGTATGACGCGGCATCATGAGCCAGCGGCCATCGCTGGTCGGCAAGCACACGTCCACCATCTGGATTGCACCGAGTTGTTCCAGGACCGCTTTGGGGCTCAGGCCCGGCGCCGCCGACTCCAGATGCTTTCTCAAGGCGGCCATCAGGCAGTAGCCCATGAACGCGACGAAGAGGTGCGCCTCAACACGCGGCTGCACCTGATGCCAGATCGGGCGGATCGCCAGGTCGCTCTTCATCGATTTGAACGCCGACTCGATCCAGACCAGCTGCATGTACATCGACCACATTGCAGTGGCATCTGATTGCGTTACATTGCTGCGCAGGATGTACGAGCCGTCGCGCTCCAGCGCCTCGTGATAAGGTTCGAGGTTCAATTCATAGCGGAAGTTCTGCGGCGTGGGACGCGCGCCCTCGTCGGGAATCTGGACAGTCACGGCGGCCGACATGCGCCCAGCTTGCTGCTTGAGCACCGCCAGCCTGCCCAGCAGCGTGTCGCGTTTGATCCGGTTGCGCTGGCCTGGCTGGCAACGCCGGCGCAGCGCACGCAGCCCGCGGACATACGCCTTGAAGCGGCGACGACGCATCGCCTTCTCCTTGAGCTGGCGCTGATCGCTGTGGGCCAGCACGTAAAACTCTTCCTCGTGTTCCGCCAGCTTCACCTGCATCGCCTCATGCACCTGGTGCCAGGGCTTGTCAGCGAATTGCTGATCCAGTTTGCTCAGCATGCTTCGCGGCGTGCCGACCAGATATTGCGTGCCTGCCTCGCGCATCTCCTTGAGCGTCGCCTCGGTGGGGATGCCGCGGTCCATCACCCAGATGCGCCGGGCCTTGCCGTACATCTGCTCGATCTTGGCGAGAAACTGCCGCAGCGTGGTCTTGTCGGTGGTGTTGCCCGCAAGCACCTCATACGCCAGCGGCAACCCATCGGGAGTGACCACCAGTGCGATCACCACCTGCCGGCAGTCGCCTCGCCCGTCGCGGTTGTACCCATGTTTGGCCTTGGGGATCTGCTCGCACAATCCCTCGAAGTAAGTGCTCGTCAGATCGTACAGCAGCACGTCAAATGAAGTGTCGAACAGCGTCTTCCATCGCTCGGCGATAAATTGGCAGAATAAGTCTTTGTGCTTGAGGATCCGATCCAGGCAGCGATACAGCCGATCCTTCCCGGCGGCCGCGAAGTCCACTTCCAGCAACTCGTCCATGGCGCTGCGCAAGAACCACTGGCGATGGATGCGCAGCTCGCTGCCGGGATCGATCAGGCGGTTGACCACCAGCAGTTGCAGTACCTTGGTCCATGGCACGTCACCGCGTGCATCCATTAGTTGTATGTTCCAGAAAGACGAGAGTCGCAGCTTATCCCACAGCCAGCACCCCAGCCAGCAGTCGCCGAAGCTGCGCGGTCGACGCAACTGCATCTCGTCGAGCTTTACTGAAATGGCATTGAGCGCATCCTTCGGAACCGGCCGGTCATCGGGGAACAGGCTCAGCTCGCAATACTGTTGACGGTCTTCGTCGAAGACTTTCAGCGTCCTCCGCCATGCCTCCTGCTGGCTGTCGTTGATCTCGCCGAGATACAACACTTGGCGCTGTGTGGTGGCCCCGGTCCCCGTGCGTCGATTCTCGACCACGCTGAAGTAGCGATGGCTTTTGCCGTTCTTGCGACGCTTGTTCTCGCGGAGAAACATCGCCGGCGGTTATCGCACTTTCGCCGACGCCGATTCAAGAGGGTAGGTCTCCACCACACCGTTCCGCGGCGAGCAGTCCGCCCTGGCGAACGCCTATCGCGGAAAACCCGCTGAAAAATCTTCTGCTTTTGCCGGAAGTGCGAAAGTCAGGCTAGCGGCGGACTACCCCGCGTCAGTACCCGGATTCTTCAACATCGGTGTTTTGCACACAGCTCTCGATGGTCGAGAAGGCCATGACTCCTACGCACCTTGCGCCATCGACGAGTTAGTCGCGCATGGTTACGACTACTGGGCGCTGGGACATGTT
>JBBRLT010000179.1:0-2260 GCA_038231235.1 Terriglobales bacterium | reverse complement strand
CTGGATGCGGTGAAGGATGCTCTGGTGGAGATCGGCATTGAAGGCATGACGATCATTGAGGCGCGGGGACATGGGCGGCAGAAGGGGCACACGGAGTTTTATCGCGGACGCGAGTACTCGGTGGATTTGCTGCCAAAGGTGAAGCTGGAGATGGTGGTTGCGGATGAGATGGTGGACCGCGCGATCCAGGCGATTACGACGGCGGCGCGCACGGGCAAGATTGGTGATGGAAAGATTTTCGTTTCGAAGATCGATGAGGCGATTCGGATTCGTAATGATGAGCGGGGAGAGATTGCACTCTAAGTGAGCGATTGAGCATGGGTGGCGTGATGGCGGAGAGCGGCTCGGGAGACGCGTGCGGACGATATCAGCAGAGGATGCTTGATCTCTGGTACGCGTTCGACCGGGATGGGCCGGTGGCGAGCTCAGCTACAGAACGGGCCGCGGCGGTGGATGCTCTGGTGGGGGAGCTTTGGGCAGAGGCGATTGCGGCGGAAGAGCGGCTGCGTAAGGGAGTTGCTCTGGTGGCGGTCGGGGGATATGGGCGCCGGCAGCTGTTTCCGCATTCCGATATTGACCTGATGTTTCTGCTGGACGCAAAGGTGGCAGAGAAGGATGTGAAGGACGCGATCCGGCGGGTGAGCCAGGAGATGTGGGACTGCGGGCTGCGGGTTTCGCCAATGACGCGGAAGCTGGCGGAGTGTGAGCGGTTCGACCCGGAGAATGCCGAGTTTACGCTGGCGCTGCTGGATCAGCGGCCGCTTGCCGGAGACATGGAGGTGCACCGTCGATTGCAGGAGGAGGTGCTGCCGAAGCTGCTGGCGAAAGAGCGTCCGGCGATCGTGACGCGACTGGTGGAGATGACGAAGGTGCGCCACGCGAAGTATGGCGGAACGCTGTTTCACCTGGAGCCGAACGTGAAGGAATGCCCGGGTGGGCTGCGGGATGTGCATGTCTGCCGATGGCTGAAGGCGCTGCGTGGAACGGGGTTTGCGGGAAACCCGGCGGAGCCGGTGAGCGAATTCGATGAAGCGGCTGAGTTTCTGATGAGGGTTCGGAGCTTTCTGCACTACCGGCACGAGCGTGATGACAACACGTTGGACTGGCAGGCGCAGGATCGTGCTGCTGAGGTTTCTGTGGGGCTGCCATCGACTGGGATGAGCAGCCGCAAGGTGGATGCGGCGTACTGGATGCGGGTCTATTTTCGTCATGCGCGCAGTGTGGAGCGGCGCGTTGCGCAGCAGATGGCTGAGGCGGAGATGAGGAAGCCCGCTGGGCGACTGAAGACGCTGCGCGCGGGGATTGCAAAGGGTAAGACGAGTGCACCGATGCGGGCCGGTTACGCGATCGAGAGTGGGACGGTGGTGCTGAACGAGGCGGAAGCTGGTGGGGGCGATCCGGCTAGCGATCCGGATGTGGTGCTGGCGCTGTTTGCGGAGGTGGCGCGGGCGGAATTGCAGCTCGGACAGGATTCGGAGACGCGTCTCTCCCAGGGTCTGCCGATGCTTTCGGCGAATCTGGAGGAGGGGCCGAAGCTTTGGAATGGGCTGCGGCAGATTTTGACCGGAGTTCGCGCGGGAGCGGCGCTGCGGTCGATGCATGCGCTGGGGCTGCTGGATCTGCTGATTCCGGAGTTTCATGGGATTGATGCGCTGGTGATTCGGGACGCGTATCACCGGTACACGGTGGACGAGCACACGTTTGTGCTGATCGACACGCTGCATGGTCTGGAGGCTCCGCAAGCGGGGGCAGTGGGGGAGTGGGCGGGACGGTTTGCGCCGGCGCTGCGGGATCTGCCGCATGCGGATCTGCTGTATCTGGCGGCGCTGCTGCATGACACGGGCAAGGGCCGGAGCTCGGGGGACCATGCAGTTGAGAGTGCGCGGATGGCGGAGAGTGTTCTGGCACGGCTGGAGCTCGACGCGTATGAGGCTGGCATGGTGCTGGGCCTGATCCGGAATCATCTGGAGATGTCCTCGGCGCTGCGGCGGGATATCTTCGACGCGGAGACGGTACGGACCTTTGCGGGCAAGGTGCAGACGCCCGAGGCTCTGCGGATGCTGACACTGTTTACCTATGCGGATCTGAACGCGGTGCACCCGGACGCGTTGACGCCGTGGAAGGCGGAGAATCTGTGGCGGCTCTACATGGCGACGTCGAACTTTCTGGATCGCAGTGTGGATGAGGAGCGTGTTGGAAGACGTGAGACCGAGTTGGTGGACCGGGTGGCCTCGACGCTTCCCGGGCAGGCGGCTGGTGT
>JBBRLT010000178.1:0-2279 GCA_038231235.1 Terriglobales bacterium | reverse complement strand
GGTGTTCTACCCCACCGACGGTGCCCGCGACCCCTACCTGGGCGCGGTGGGGCCGCTGCAATTCGAGGTTTTCCAGGCCAGATTGCACGAAGAGTACGGCGTCGAGATCGAGATGCACGTCACCTCGTACTCGCTGGTGCGTTGGCTGGCCGGAGACGACTCGCAGGTGGCCCGCTTCGCCCGCAGCGTGGAAGACGACCAGGGCCGCCCGGTAATGCTGTTTCGCAGCAATTTCGACCTGTCCTACACCCAGGATCAGCACCCGGAGATCGAGTTTCTGCCGCTGCCGAAGGACATGACGGTGGTTTAACTCAGATCTTGCAGTTTTAGAAAAGACTGTCTGGAACGCGCTTTTGGCCCCATGATGGGGTGTGAACCCAAAAGAACAACGTTCCAGACGGCTTTATTCTGACATTCTTCCGTGCTTCTCGCGCAAGCAGCACCGGGATTCGTTCATGGTCTTCCTCGACCTGCTCCTGGATGGTTCCGGCAAGGCCCTGCCGGAACGGGCCACGGTCAAGTCACCTGCGGCCATCAGCCGATTTTTGAATCATGCCTCCTGGGACACTCGTAAGCTCTGCCGGATGCTGCGCGAGCACGCTCTGCACACCGTGCAGAGCTGGTATGGGCAGCATCCTCAGCACCGCCCCCGGCTCGAACTGTTGGTCGACCTGACCAGCCTGGAGAAGACCGGCAAGTTCACCGCCTTGACCGACTGGATGCACACCTACAACGGCGCATACGGCGTGCATCTGGTGGTGCTGTACCTGTGCTGTGGACCACTGCGATTGCCCTGGGCCTTCCAGATCTGGCGAGGAAAAGGAACTAGGGCGGCTGCCCAACTGGCCTTGAAGCTCCTGCGAACCGTACCGGCCGCGCTGCTGAAGGCAAAGCGCACACCGCGCCTGCACGCGGATGGTGGCTTTGAGAGCGCCGAATTCATTCAGGGCGTGTTGGCGAGAGGCTTGGACATCGTCATTGGAGTGCGGTGTAGTCGGAAGTTGGAGGATGGTCGCAGCGTGCGGGAAGTGCTGGTCCGTGGCGAAGTGGTGAAGCCCCGTGGGCTTCACCAGCCAATGTGCCTCTCCTGGGTGTGCGGGCAGGCGTCCTCATGGGCGTCCGTTCTGCCCAAGAAGGCTGTACCGCAACGACGAACCAGAGCAGCGGTTCGTGATGTCAAACCTCGATCTGGGCGGGAAATATCTGGCGCGGGTTGGGAAGCGGCGGTGGCGGATTGAAGCGTTCTTCAAGACCATCAAGGGCAGATTCGGGCTGGAACGCTTCGCTCAGCACAGCAAACAGGGCGTGCTGCGGTGGTGGTGCCTGTCCGGCTTGGCCTTCCTGCTATGCCATTTGCAAGACCTGGCCCTCCCGGTCAGGCCCCCAGGAACTTGGGCCGATTGGGGCGACCTGGCGAGAACCGTCCGGTTCTCGTTCGTGCCGGAGATACGTCGTCAGGCACTCGAACTTGAGTTGCAGGCCCTCGACGCCTTCCAGCAAGCACTTCTATCCCTGAAAACCTAAACTGCAAGATCTGAGTTGAACTACACCTGTACGGCGAAACTCATCCCGGCACGCTAACTCCTGAACTGCCAGTTTGATCCTCCCTATACTCGGTCAATGCCGCCCACCCACATCCCGGACACCATTCAGACCAGACGCCTGCTGCTGCGCGTCCCCAGAGAGGCAGACGGCCCGGCGATATACCGGGCGGTGGCCGCCTCGCTGCCGGAGCTGAGGCGCTGGATGGTCTGGGCGCAGCAGCCGCTGGACAAGGCCGGGTACACCTCCAACATGGCCGCCGCCGCCGAAGCCTTTGCTGAGCGCACCGAACTGCGCTACCTGATCTGGGACGCGGGCGGGCGCGAGCTGCTGGGCAGCACCGGCTTTCACGCCCTGAACTGGCAGGTGCCCAGAGGCGAGATCGGCTACTGGATTCACAGCGGGCACTCCGGGCAGGGCTACGCCAGCGAGGCCGCGCAGGCATTAACCGACTTCGGATTCAACACGCTGGGCTTCCGGCGCATAGAGATCAGGTGTGACGCCCTGAACCTGGCGAGCGCCCACATCGCCCGGAAGCTGGGATACACCCTCGACGCCCGGCTGGTGAACAACTCTGTGGCAGCAGACGGCGCAGGCGAAATGCGCGACACGCTGGTGTTTTCGCAGGTGCGGTGATTGGTAGGCTGATCGGTTACTCAGAAAGGGGCTTGAAGAGCGGCCAGAAGTACAGTATCGATTTTCCTTGAGTAGGCGTCATAATTTTGTACGACATGTAT
>JBBRLT010000177.1:0-2290 GCA_038231235.1 Terriglobales bacterium | reverse complement strand
GTGGTGGACTGTACACGTACAGCCCTCCGCGCAGCTCAGCAGTGAACAGCACGTTGCCGCTGGTCCCGCGGACCTCAGCGCCTGACTTGTCAAACACGACCTGCTGTACCTCTGGCATGGCTAGGAGGGCGCTGCAGCTGAGTAGGTTTGAGTGCAGCATCGGGTGAGCCATCACTCGCTGGAGCATGAGCCCACTGCCGGACCGGGTGCCCAGTGGCAAGCAGAGGCTGCCTTGTTGAACTCCTGTCAGCAGGTCGCCACTCGCCACGCGGATGCCGTCCACGTCTCTCGCCTCGCTCGCGTTGCTCAGTCTTTCCACGCTGTCGATCATGAATCCCGACGCTCCTGAGTCGAGTGTCCATGGCTTGGCAGCTGGTGGGCTCGCTGCGCTCGCCTTGAGTGCAACAATGGTGGCCACCTGTGCGTATTCGATCCGCTCCGCTGCCTCCTCCTGTGCAGCGGATCCGCTCGCAAACTTGACCGAGCGCTGGGGACCCGCCGAGGCTGCTTCCCGCGCTGCCTTCTTCGTGCGGCAGTCCTCCTCCTTGTGGCCGGGACGCTTGCACCAACCGCACTTGACCCCTTGGCTTGCCTGCGTCGACGGGGATGCAGCCGCTGCGCTGCTGCTGGCGCCAGCTCGATCTGGACACTTGCTGCGCGGATGTCCCTTCTGTCCGCAGGTGTAGCAGATGATGTCTGGATTCACAGTGAGCGCGGTGTTCCCTCCGGATGACGCAAACTGGGCCGCTGCCGCTCGCTCTCTGCTGATTTGGGGGCTTGCTCCACGCACCCCCAGAATCGGAACAGTAGCAGCGACAAGAGCCGCTGCGAGTGTGATGAGCGCGTGCAGTGTGGTGGTGTGCTGCACCATGGCCAGCTGCAGAGCGACGTGCTGCAGGTCCGAGCCGAGGTTGTTGACGAATGCTCCCTTCACCATCGCTGCCGGAAGCACGCTGCCACTCGCTGCGAGGTCGCTCTCCAGCGCGACGATCCTGTATCCGAACGCTGTCACTGTCTCGCTCGCGAGCTTGCGCGCGCTGAGGATTGCAGCTGTCAGCGTCGATTGGGTCGTCCCGCTGATCTCCTGGTGGTGTGCACGAATCAGCGTCCATAGCTGGTTAGCGCTGCCGATGTCTGCGATGCGCGTGAGCGACGCAATCTGCGGCGGCGCCTCTCTGATCGCCTCGATCAGGAAGCCGTAGGCGTACAGTGATGCTGACACTGTGGCCTTGTCTGCGACCGTCAGGAGGCTCGCGTCGACCTCTGCGATCGCTGTGCCAGTGTCGCTGCTGTGAGCGGCTCGCACGACGAGCGGCAGGATCGGGCGCAGCAGCTCCGCTGATACGCCTGCGATTGTCGCGAAGATCGTGAAGTCTCGCTCCCACTTCGCTGCGTGCTCTCCCTCGTACTTGGGTGGGACCGGTCGACGCCTGTCGCTTCCCTCCCTGTACTCGAACACGCTGATGTGGCTGCTGCTGCTGCTGCTGCTGCTGCTGGCGACGGAGCTCCCGCTCGACGCCGCTGCCGCTGCAGCCGCAGCCCCCGCGACTGGAACCGCGGACATGAGTCCCCTCGCTCTGTGGTGTGAGTGTTGGTCTGATAAGCTGTTGGAAGCTGTGTGATGTGTGAGTCGGGGGACGGGAGAACAACGGCTAGCGTAACGGCAACGGTTACGCCCGGAGACCATGCGCGCTAGTGTGCTACGCCGCTGTGTCGTCTAATACACCCCCACAATCAGCAGAGTCTTCCGACGTAGCTGATTGTCATGTGATTGTGATGAGTGGTGAGAGAGAGCAGTTTTCTGTCGCCTGCAGCTCCTCCATCTGTGTGTTGTTCTTACCTAGCGTATCTACGCGTCCTCGTCCTCCTCGCCCTCCTCAGCGGCCGGTGCCGCCACCGCCTCCGCCACCTGCACAACCGGTGCAGCTCCTCCGTGCTCCTGCTCCTGCAGCTCGCTGGCCAGCGGCGTTGCAGTGTAGGGGCTGAATCCCACTGTGATGACGTCAACCACCGATGGCGCGCCTCTATAACCGTCTCTGTCGAGCTGCGCCATGTGAGAGGCAGCTCGCAGCGCTGCTCTGTTAGTGACCTCGTACTCGTAGTGGCTGATGCAGTCTGCGCAGCACTGTCCGAACGTGCTGTTCGCGTACGACCACGCCTGCAGCGTGCACTGTGCAGGTGCGCCGTTGTCTCCTTGGCACGGCCCGGCTGCTGCTCCGCCGAAGTCTAGGTGGCTGGCGCGGTGGTTGACCACGCATGGGTTTGACTGGCATTGCATCCATGGCCGCTT
>JBBRLT010000176.1:0-2326 GCA_038231235.1 Terriglobales bacterium | reverse complement strand
GGGTTGGCCAGCACCCCGCAAGTCGCGTCGCAGACCTCACGCCCAGGCGGTGGAAGGCGCTGTTCGGCGACAACCCGATGCGCTCCGACTTGCACGGGCCTGCATCGTAAGCAAGAACTCCGGCTGCTTACCGCTTACGAAGCGGCCGCCCGACGTCGTGAATCTGGCGCGTGTCATTGATCAGGTTTCCAGACCCATCCCGCGCGCCGGCACTGGGTCTGGAGAGACCTGGTTCGCGCTTCAATGTTCCCGACCAGGTGCCCTTCGTGAGCAGCAGTTCAGGTCGCGACGCTGTAGCGCACCAGCACAAGGATGTCGCTGAAGTCCTCGGCGAATGTCTCGCCTCCACTCTTGACCTCAAGGGTCCACGTCGCGTCCTCATCTGCCGTGGCGACATCCACCGAAACAGTGACTCTTGCCGCTGCGAGACGTCCCACGGGCTGTGCTGGTTGGAGCACCAACGCACCGTTGCCGCCCGGCGCCGTCACTTCCACATCCGGGAACTCTGCCTGCGCCGCCGCGCCAATGGAGTCGCCCTGGCCCGCGGCGGGTACGGCAAACAGGTCCAGTCGCGACACTGACAAGGTCGTATCCGCCGACGCGAACAGATACGGAAAGTGCCGCTTGGCCCAGACGAACGTCTGCGCCCGCCCGGACGCGGGCATGCCGCTCGTCCAGCGGCTCCACTCACCCGGGAACTCGCGCCGCAGGCTGAACAGTCGCGAGAGCCCATCGGGTCTGCCCTCGGACACCATCGTGTTGAGTGCATCGCCCAGAGCGTTGACCGCCTTGGCCTTCAGGCGTGACCCGCCGTCGCGCGCCGTGTAGCGCAGATGCAGGATCACGTCCGACATCGTGTCGTAGTCGAATGGCCTGAACACGGCCGGCAGTTCCAGCCGCCACCGGCTTGCTGCCGCGCCAAGACCCTCGAACGGGAGATAGCGATCGTCACGCAGATTGGTCTCGAACATGCCGGCGTCGTTCTGCGCCTGACTCGTCACGATGGACTGCACGTTGCCAAAGTAGTCGACGAAGCGCGTGTCCTCTGCTGCGGGGTCGCCACGCTCATAGTCCGGATCCGGCGACGGGTCCCTTCGCACCGTGCTCCGCAGCAGAGTGAGCTGGCATGGCACCCCCGCATACGGGCCGGTCACGCACGGGATGCTCAGACTCACGTACTTGATCCTGCGCATGTAGTGCCCGGGATGCTCGAGATCGAACAGCGCTTCCGGGATCTCGAACTCGCAGGTCCCCGTCTCCCGTAGACGCACCAGCGCCATCGGATCGAGACCCGACAACGAGACGTGACGCGTGATCTCGAACTCCCTTCTGTTCCGGTCGATCCAGTCAGCCTCCAGTCGCCTCAGATCAAACTGCAGCATCTCCGCCGCGAGCAGCCCGCGCTTCAGGCTGTCCCAGTAGCCGAAGGCGATGAAGCTGCGATCCCCACTGCCCATCTCGAAGTTGCTGGAGCGCTCGGCGCGCCTGGCCATCGAGTACGCCAGCCGATAGCTCTGGAAGTACACCTGCGCCACCTGCCCTGCCATCCAGTCGAACAAGGCGGTACGACTGAATTTCTCCCGCATGAACGCATCCGCCTCCTTCGCATTGGTGATCTGCAGGTCGTGATTCGCCAGCTCGTTCAGCGCGATCGCATGACGGACATCCGCCGCCGCGATCTTCGCGTCGATCTGCTTGAGCTCCCTGGTCGCCAGGTCTGCCTGGTGCGACCACTCCTCCGCACGCCGGTCGTAGTTGCCCAGTGTGCCGGCCATCGAGGCGCCGGAATTCAGCAGCGATGCTGCCGTGCCCAGACTGCGGGAGGTCCCCTCCAGCCCTCCCGCGATGTTCGACCCGCCGTAGGTGACGCCCAGGGTCGTGGGTGCGCCCGCCTTGAACTCCGGAATCAGATGCATGATGGCGCTGAAGATCTCCAGTTCCAGCTGTACGGCAAGCGGCAGCAGCGCGAGGTTGGCCAGTCGCATCTGCGTCTGTTCGTGCTCGTTCGTGTATGGCCGGCTGCTGAAGAATTCCTGACGAGCCACCACGGCCTCACGGTTCGCCTTCAGCCCCTCCTGGGCCTGGAACGCCTCCTCAACCTGCTGCTGCCGGATCGCTCGAACCGCACCCAGGAGCGCTACCTCGTGGCCCGAACGCAGCGCCGCAAGCTGTTCCACATCGCGCTTCTCGAGCGCAGCCTGCAGCGTGGCCCCGAGCGCCTTGGCTTCGCCGCAGAGCTCGTGCGCCTTCTGCAGCATGGCCGCGAACCGGTACTGCGGCAACGGAGCGCTCAGGTCGTTCAGCACGCTGGACAGGTCAACGCCCG
>JBBRLT010000175.1:0-2373 GCA_038231235.1 Terriglobales bacterium | reverse complement strand
GCGCGCAGCAGCGCTGACAGGCGCAGCACCAGGGTGTCTGCCAGATCGGGATTGGCATGAATGCTCGATGCGATGGTGTTGAGCGCATTGAACAGGAAATGCGGCTCGATCTGCTGCGTCAGTTGCTGCAGCTGCGCCTGCTGGGTCAGACGCTGCAGACGCTCCACCTTGAGCCGGGCAACCCCCATAGCTGCATGCGAGCGGAGCCCGAACAGGATGGCGATGAACATCAGGGAGAACAGGCTGAATTTGAGCGACTCGTACTGGATCACCCGCGACCATGGCGCATGCTGATAGCTTGATCCAAAAGCCGCGTAAACACCATGGCGGATCGCATAAATTGCGGCGACGAAACCGATGGCCGACAGGGGCAGCCAGACCAGGCAGGCAGCAAACCAGCGCAGTGGCTGCGCAAGCAATCGGTCGAGCAGCGGCAGCTGGCGCCAAAACAATGCGACGATCGCGCTCGCGACCAGGCAGGACGAACCCTCCCACAGCAGCGGCTGCCAGATTGCGCCGTGCCCGCTGCGCAGTTGTTCCTGAATGGCTAGTGTCAGCAGCAGCAGCCAGAACACGACCCAGGCCGCGAGGAAGGCAACGGCCGAACTCGGCGCCGCGTCGACCAACCGGGCCTGCGCTTCGTCTTCTGTCATGGGCAGAACCCGTGATGCGTCATTGGTAAACGTTGGCTCTCATGAGGCCCGAAGGCCGGTTAAAGAGTCAAAGCCCCCTTTCAAACCGTGCGTGCGGATTTCCCGCACACGGCTTACCAGTGGTCTGTCGGCTCGCAGCATTACGCGACCCCCTTGCGGAGGATTTGCTCTGTAAATGCGCCTCCATGCCTTACGGAGTCTGCCAACCCTCCACATTTGACACAGCACATGTCGGCGCCTTCCCGGCGCCCGCTGGGCTGCGGCCCAGAGCTGCCTTTGCAGTTGTCGCACTTTGTCGTCAGGCTTTGGCCCAACGGGGTTCTTAGGTCCGGTCTGGCCGGCCAATCCCTCGCGCTTACCCGCTATCTCAGCATGACCACCGCAGGGACCCTTCCCTCCAGCCGCGTTATGCCACACGGCCTTCGTCGCAACGGCTCGCGCCGCCCCGTCCAGTACTACGATCCCCCCGGACTCCCGCTGCGCACGCCTCGATTTCGCCTTGGGCTTATACGAGCGCGCTTGCCCCGACTCGGGCCGCGCAGACGGGTCTCTCATGTTCCGCTCCACTCCTTGCACACGTGCTGCTCCCCATACCCCGCCGCAGCCATCGGCGCGCTTCGGTTCTCGCGCCGATGGTGTTGCCTTCACCGTGACATGAGCGGCTCGGCCTGCGGGTTGCAAATCTGTCGAGGCTGCAGGCTTCACTTCATGTTGCGGCCCGCGTGCTTGCTCCCCGCTGTGCGGCTCGCGCCGCTTCACGGGCTTTTGACGCCCCGCTCGGGCACAGAGGTCTCCCTCCAATACCTGGGGCCTGCTACCCGGCGCACCGACGCCTACCGGAACGGGATTCTCACCCGTTGGAGTGGCGCAGCAAGCCAGGGTCATCCCCGCCCCCTCGGGCTTTGGTCCTTCCTTGACGTCACGACGCACCATGCCTCTATTGTCAGAGTCACCCGCGGTCAAGGCAAGGCGCTGCACCGCAGCAGAACATCCTATGGGGCCAGACGGGCGCACCGCGGGGCGACGCGGAGCGGCCAGCCAAGGCAGGTGACCGAGGCCCCGTCCGCCTGCAAACACTGCAGCTCGCTTCTTGCGCCATCTGCGCGGGGGGTGGATTACGTGGACCTGTGCGGCGAGCCGGCTTGGGTGCGCCGGATGATCGACGCGTATGATGCGCAGCCAAGGAACAGCGGTGCGCGCATCGTGTCCTCCTGCAGCATCGATTCGATTCCGCGCGACCTCGGCGTGGCGATGTTGCGGGAAGAAATACAACAGAAATTCGGCATGCCGGCCAGCAGGGTGGGCGGTCGGGTGCGCAAGATGAAGGGTAGGTTGTTCGGCGGTACTGCCGCCAGCTTGAAAGCACGATGACGTCGGCGGCGCAGGACCCAGCGGTGCTCGCTCTGCTGCGCAACCCGTTTTCACTGACGCCAAGCATCGAAGGCCCGCGCCAGCCTTTAGGCAACAAGCCGATGATCGACGAGATGCTGGGCCTGAGGGCTGCGCCGTTCACCATGGCTGCGATCAACAATCGCAACATGCACCCAGGAATCGAGCATGCGTAGGAACAGGTTTTTCCAACGGCATGTTTCGGGTCCATTGGGATGGACTCGCCTGCTCATCGGGGTGCATGGGGGAGGTCTGACCTGGTCGAGCGCCCGCTGAGCATCGACAGGCTCGCCGCCTGGCCTGAAACTGGCTGAATGCAGGTTTGGCTTTG
>JBBRLT010000174.1:0-2374 GCA_038231235.1 Terriglobales bacterium | reverse complement strand
TAGGCCACGCCAGTGAGGATGCTGGTAATCGCGCCGCACAGCGCCTGACCCTTCGGCGAGTCGTAAGGCACGCCGATCTGCATCAGCATCGCGCCCAGGTTGGCGTAGCCGAGGCCGAGGGTGCGATAGTCGTAGCTGCGCTGGGCGATGTCCTGCGAGGGATACTGCGCCATCAGCACGCTGATCTCCAGCACCAGCGTCCACAGGCGAATGACGTGTTCGTAGCGGGCTACATCCACCACTTCCGCTGGATTGTCGCTCATCATCGCCACCAGATTGATGCTGGCGAGATTGCAGGCGGTGTCGTCGAGGAACATATATTCAGAACACGGGTTAGAGGCGTTAATCGGCCCATCATTTGAGCAGGTGTGCCACTCGTTGATGGTGCCGTCGAACTGCAGGCCGGGGTCAGCGGAAGCCCAGGCCGCCGCGCTGATCTTCTGCCACAGCTTGCGGGCAGGCATCGTCTTGCTTGCCTTACCATCGGTGCGGCGGGTCAGCTTCCAGTCGGCATCGTGTTCCAGCGCGTGCAGGAAGTCGTTGCTCACCCGCACGCTGTTGTTGGAGTTCTGGCCCGCCACGGTCAGGTAGGCTTCGCTATCCCAGTCCACGTTGTAGATGGGGAGGTCGAACGTGTAGCCCTGAGTGGCAGCCTGCAAAGCTCGCCCAATCATGCCCTCCGGCACGCCACTGCGACGGGCATCGCGCAGCGCCTTCTTGTGGTCGGCCAGCAAGCCGGGGCGTTCACCGTTCAGCCCCTCGGCGTTGGCAGCGCGGTAGGTGTTGATTACGTTGTCAATCTGCTGGCGGCAGAGGCGGCTGCCCGCCACCAGCGCGGCGACCTTCTGCTCCTCGACTACCTTCCAGTCGATGAAGTTTTCGATGTCGGGGTGGTCAATGTTGACGATGACCATCTTGGCGGCGCGGCGCGTGGTGCCGCCGCTCTTGATTGCGCCCGCGGCGCGGTCGCCAATCCGCAGGAAGCTGATGAGGCCGCTCGATTTGCCGCCACCGGAAAGCGATTCATTTTCGCCGCGCAGGGCGCTGAAATTGCTCCCCGTGCCGGAGCCGTATTTAAAGATGCGGGCCTCACGCACCCACAGGTCCATGATGCCGCCCTCGTTTACCAGGTCGTCCTGCACCGATTGGATGAAGCAGGCGCTTGGCTGAGGTCGCTCGTAAGCCGAGGTGGAGCGGAGCAACTCTCCCGTCTTGCCATCGTTGTAGTAGTGGCCCTGAGCCGGGCCAGCGATGCCATAAGCCCAGTGCAGGCCGGTGTTGAACCACTGCGGCGAGTTTGGCGCGGCGTACTGGCGGGCCAGCATATAGCAGAGTTCGTCGTAGAAGGCGTGCGCGTCGGCTTCGCTGCTAAAGTAGCCGTGCTTCCAGCCCCAGTACGTCCAGCAACCGGCCAGGCGGTGGAACACCTGACGGGAGTCGGTCTCCGTCCCCTTGCGCTGGTCGGCGGGCAGGGCGGCCAGCTTATCATCGTCCGGCTCCTGTCGCCATAGCCAGGCGGGTACACCCTTCTCCTTCACTGGCTTGAGTGCGGTGGCAATGCCCGCCTTGCGGAAATACTTCTGCGCCAGGATGTCGGTCGCCACCTGCGACCAGCTATCCGGCACCATCACATTCTCGGCGAGGAAGACCACGCTACCGTCGGGGTTGCTGATCTTCGAGGTGCGTGGCACGAAATTGATGCCCACATAGGGGTCGGCCCCCGCTTTGGTGAAGCGTCGTTCGATTTTCACTGCGCTTGCTCCTTTCCAGGGTATGGGTTGAAAGTAGGGATGCGCCTGCTACAGACGCTATAATTTAGGTAAAACCGAGCCAGACACAAACAGCCGCCATCCCACAATCGTCGGGATAAGCGGCGGTCTGCTATTTACCGTCTGCCGCGCTTGGCGGCGGTGCGGCGCGGGGCGCTGCGGCGGGCTTCATCAGTCCCGCTGCTGCCATTGGCGTTGGCCTTCGCGCCCTGCAACTGCTCCAGTTCCGCCCGCAGGCTGTCTATATCGCGGAAGTCGCGGTAGACGCTAGCAAAGCGGATGTAGGCGACATGATCGAGGCCGCGCAGCTTGTTCAGCACCAGTTCGCCGATGGCGCGGCTAGGCACTTCGCTCTCGCCGGTGCGAAACAACTCCACCTCGATCTCGTCAACTGCCTTGTTGATCGCCTCAGTGGGAATGGGCCGCTTGCTGCAAGCGATGCGGAACTTCTCCAGCAGCTTCTGGCGGTTGTACTCCTCGCGGCGGCCATCCTTCTTCACGATATTGATGCTGACTGGCTGCACCCGCTCATAAGTAGTGAAGCGCAGATTGCATTTCAAGCACTCGCGGCGGCGGCGAATGCCGTCATTATCGGGCGTGTCACG
>JBBRLT010000173.1:0-2398 GCA_038231235.1 Terriglobales bacterium | reverse complement strand
GGTGTTGGTTTGGCCGTCTGGATGGGCACGTTGAGCGTGGCCCGGCGCTCGGCCTGCGCGGCCTGCCAGCGAGCACGCGCCTGCCAGACGGTGGCGGAAACGCCTGCGACGAGAAGCAAATTGAGTGCGATCAGTTTCGGTTTCAAAACGCCCCCAGTCCTTTCTTTTCCGGCACCAGTTTCTTTGCCACCACTCCTGTCAGCACCATGCGGACGTTGAGAGTTTTCAGCTTCGGCTGGCCCGAGGTGATGCGCTCTTCAGAAGGCACAATGAGCTCTGGTTGTTTCTGCAGGTCGGCCAGGAAATTCACCAGCTGTTCGATATGACATTCGAAGGTGATGGTGGCGTAGACCAGACCGTAATCGCCGAAGGCTTTGGGCGCGCCAAGGTCACCGCCGCGCACGTCAATCTGTTCCATCTTTGCGACGCGACGGGCAATTTCGAGCAGCGCTGCCTGGGCCTGCGGGGCTGTATCGGCCTGAATGATGCCGCGATCACGGTCGGCCAGGTCGGCAGCGGATTGTTTGAAGATGGCTTCGCGGGCAGGCGTGGTGGCGATGATCTGGCGCAGGCGCTGTGCGCGCTGTTTCGCCATTTCAACGCTGCCGGAACTGGCCGCAGGCGTTGGCGCGCTGTCATCCAGCACGGTGAAGCGCAGAATCAGGATGACCAGTACGGACGGGATGAGCAGCGTCAACAGTCTGCGCTCGCGGGGTGAGATCTTCACGGGGTGGTCCTCCCCGTTCTGCCACGACGCTGGCTCTTGATGCGGAACTGTTCGGCGGTGGCGTTGCGCGTGACGGAAAGCGCGAATTCTGAGTTCTGCAGCAGCGGCGAGGAGTCGAGCAGCTTCAGCAGCGGCGCGGCCTGATCGGCCTCTCCTGCGATGACGACCGAGTCCGGGTAGATTTCGATGGAGTTCGTCCAGACCTGCGGCGGCAGCAGCCTGGTGAGTTCGTGCAGGACTTCCAGATCCGCCTGCGGGCGCTTACGGAAATCGTCCAATGCTGTGATGCGGTTGCGGTTCGCTGTGGCACGCTTCTCCAGATCCTGAGCCTTGGCGGCGAGGGGTTCCAGCTGTCGCACTTCCTGATTGATGGCTGCCAGATAATTGCGTTGTTCGATGGCAGGGTAGATCACGAAAGCGCCGATCAATGCGATGGCCAGCAGTGTTGCGAGGATGGCCGGCAGGAGGTACTGGCGGCGGGCGCTCGAAGCGCGGCGTTCGGGTGGCAGCAGGTTGGCGAAGCGCGACACCAGGGGTGCGGATGCTGCCAGAGCGGCAACCCAGGCGAGACCGGTGCAGCCCGGTAGTGCATCTGCCAGACTCTGCGCAGCGTAGTCGGGTGCGAGCCGCAGTTCCGCTCTTGCCACCGCTACGGCGCGTTCGGTGGGCAGCGTGAATTCTGCTGAATAGAGGGGGCGCGCCGGGCTCTCGCCGTAGACTTCCGTGCGACCACGATCATCGGTGGAAAACAGCAGCAGGTCAGCTGGTGGGGCGTTGTGGATCCGGAGGGCCGCGTGGAGGGCGGCTGCCGGGAAGGTAAATGCCACCACCGGGATTCCGGCTTCGCTAAACAGCGTTTCCCAGCCATCAAGAAGTCCTTTGCGCACCACGCCAATGACGAAGCTGCTGCCTGCGGACATCCAGGCCCATGCGACTTCTTCATCGCCGAAAGGGTGCAGCGTGTCTACCTGCAGGTCGAGCGCGGCCTGAACGTCGTTCTCTTCCACTCCCGGCAGTGTGACTGTACGGACGATCACTTCGTCGCGGGGGATAACGATAGTCGCGGAGAGGTGCGGCTCATGAGCGGTTTCGAGGAAGCGGAGAAGCTCCGTGCCCCATTCGGCGGCAGGGCGCGTGCGGAAGCCCTGGATGGTTATTGTCGCAACGGTGGCTGTGCCTGATGGGCGCGAACGAACAATCGTGACGTCCAGATTCGCGGGGCCCATGGCGAGCCCGAGGCCCGTTCCGAAAAGCAGTGCGCGGCGCAAGGGGAAGTTATCAGGTACGGTCATACCACCGCACTACCGCAATACCGGGGGGCCTTCCCAGCTTGTCGCCGGGATCAATAAACTTTACAAGCGCGGCCACCGTGCGCCGCATATCAGAGAGCTTGCCATCGGGCTGTTTGAGCTGCGCGGTGGCGCGCAGCGTGAACATGGTGTTGCCGCCAATGCGCAGGCGTCCGCCGGCGGGGCCCAGAGACTGCTGGATTGCGCCGAGTTCCTTGTAGTCGACGATGGGATGCTGCGTCCGGATCTTCACGATGGTTGCAGCATCCTGCGGGCTGATGCCCAGCGTGACCATGGCCTCGGCGCGCGCCGTGTTGACATCGAGTGCGCCCCCATCGGAGTAACCCGACAGGCAGTCGCGCAGACCGGCGCGGCTGTTGTC
>JBBRLT010000172.1:0-2428 GCA_038231235.1 Terriglobales bacterium | reverse complement strand
GGCCCTTTACCCGCGATCTGGACGTGCCACCGTTGCCCGGGGGTTTGAACAAAGCGGCTGTAGTTGGCGTGGGGCCAGGTCGATTGGCTGGTCTCCCAGTCCAGCGCTGGATATAACGACTCCCACATGATTGGCTACGTGGTTGCGTGATGGTGCCGCAGGCTTTCCACCACGCTGGCCATGCGCCGCGCTTCCACATACGGCATTGGCACGTACCGGGCACCCATGCGAGCTGCCAACTGTTGCGCCCGTGGATCGGGCTGCTTGGAGGTGTCTATCCACAGCGATGCAAATCGTTTGCTGCACCATCGCTGCGCCCACACTTGGGCGTCCGCCTGGGCCTGGGCACGTCCTCCAACCCCCGACAGCGCCACATTGGCGCCCCCATCGCTGAGCAGTACCAGCATGGGCGTCGAACCATTGCGATGGAGCATGTCTGCCTGCATGAATGCGGTCTGGATGCCAGCTGCCAGCGGGGTTCCACCGCCACCAGGCAGTCTTGCCAACTCCCTCTTGGCGCGCACCAGCGAGCGGGTTGGAGGCAGCAGCAATTGCGCTTGCGTTCCGCGAAAGGCAATCACACATACATTGTCGCGTCGGGAATACGACTGCTCAAGAAGCAACTCAACAGCGCCTTTGGCTTCTGCCAGCCGCTGCTGCGCCGCAGACCCTGAGGCGTCCAGCGCAAAGATCAGGCAGATGGGGCGGTGCTGTTCAAAACGGTGCAACTGGAAGTCTTCCGCGCGGATGGCGATGCGCCCACCCCCCAAGGGCTTGCGCAGGCGCTGCTTGGGGGCTGCGGCGCGCAGTGTGGCCAGCAGATGCAGCCGATTCCCGGAACCCGGCTTTCCGGGGCGTGGCGCCAAAGGTCTTCCACGCTGCAAGCCGCGCATGGTTTGGCCCCTGCTGCCAGAAACCTTTGCCTGCGGACTCCCAGTATGTCCCACGAGCATGGAATCCAGCAATTTCTGGGGCAAACTGGCCAGTGCTGCCGCCAGCAGCACCTCTTTCGGAGCTTGCTCGATCCCCGCGTCGAACTCGTCAGACGCGTCAGACGGGTTCGACGCATCAGTTTCCTCGGGCGGTTGAGGCGGATGCGGGAAAGCGCTTTCATCATCCGGCTCTGATGCATCTTTTGCTTCAGACGACAGCTCGTCGGGGCTTTCCTGTTGCGGCGCGCGGGTGGCGCGCGGCCCGAGCACCAATCGCACGGCGGCCGCCAGGTCTTCGTCTTCCAGAGCATCCCGTCCGTGCAGGGCAGCATGCACGCAGGCTAGCCGCAAAGCCGAAATGCAGGCACGCATGCTGTCCACACCGAGCACCAGGGAGACTTCGCACAAGGCTTGCAGGTGTTGCGGTTCATGGCACATGGCCTGCAATCGCAATTTGGCCTCCGCCATCTCTTGCGGCTGCAGCAGCGCAACGCGCTGGGCGCTCTGGGCGAGTGTGATTTCGCGCAGATCCAGCCAGATACCCAGGCGGTCCGCCAGCGCGGCGGATAGCCCCGGTTCGTCCTCATCGGACTCATCCAGTGCTACCAGCCCGAATCGTGACGTCGCTGCTTCCCCGCCGTGCCGTGGCAAAACGACGCCCCGGTCCTGGGTCTGGTACAGGTGCGAGACCAGCTGCGCAGTCAGCCGCTCGGCCATAGGCAGCAGGATTACTCCACCGTCCGCACTGCTGAGAAGCCCAGCCTGGTACACCACCACGCCGGTTTGCAGGGTGCGGGCCAGGTCAATACCTCCCAGCAAGCGATCGTCATCCACCTGCGCCGGAATCTTGCAGACCCGGCATCCAGTGGCGTGCAACTGTTCCAGCCATGCGTCCCGCACGGGACCATGACCCGCCCGTAACCAAACACCATGGAAGCCGGCAGGATCCAGCTGCAATGCGATCAGGGCGAACTGTGCATCTAGCCAGCGGGGGTCAAGGGCGGAGGGCTCAGCCACAGTCATGCGGTCAACACCTCCTCGACCGCACGTTGCACACGAGCCCCTGATCCGGTGTCGTCCAATGGGTTGCGGCGCAAGCGGTGGCGAAGTGCCAGAGGTGCCATCACACGCACATGACTGACGTCCACCTGTACTTCTCCCTGCAACGCGGCATAGGCGCGTGCCGCGCGAATCAGCGTCAGCTCGGCCCGAAGCCCGTCTGTGCCAAGTTGCTGGCAAAGCCGCGCCAGCAGCATCATGATGTCCTCGCCCACGCTGACTTTCGCAATCAGCTTGCGGGCCTTGACGATGCGTTGCCTGAGCTCTTGGTTCGCTGGCTCCCACTCATCACGAAAAGCCTGTGGATCGCGTTCGAATGCGTCTCTGCGCCGCAGCACCTGCACGCGCTGGGCAAGGTCCTGAGGCGTTTTGACTTCCACCGACAGGCCAAAGCGGTCAAGCAGTTGCGGCCGCAACTCGCCTTCTTCCGGATTGCC
>JBBRLT010000171.1:0-2490 GCA_038231235.1 Terriglobales bacterium | reverse complement strand
TTGAGCCCCTCATCGAGCGCCCCAGCCTTGTAGCCGTAGCGGTTGGTGCGATGGAGATAGACGATGTTGTGGCCTGACGCGCGGTAGCTCTGCACGATTTCGCTGGCTACCTTCTGGGTCTCATCGGTCGAATCGTCGAGCACCTGGATCTGCAGCAGGTCCGCCGGGTATTCGAGCCGGCAACACGCATCGATCAATCGATCGATCACGTACTGCTCGTTGAAGATGGGTAGCTGGACGGTGATTCGAGGCAGAGACGTGAAATGGCTTGGCGGATCCGTGACGGCGCGCTTGCGATGCTTGTAGTAGAGGTAGACCAGCTGGTAACGGTGCAGCCCGTAAAAGGCAAGCACGATCATCACCAGGAAGTACGGGATGAGCAGCGTGGTGTCGAACGCATTCCAGCGGTAGAGATAACGGAAGGGGTTGTTGACGGGATCGTTGCTGTAATGGGTGCGCAGATAATGCGAAACGCCGCGCTGCGACGCGAGCCAGAGCGCCAGGTCAGCGACTGCGTTCCGCGACAGGATGGGAATGTCGATCAGGTGCATCTCTCCGGTGCGTCTGCGGCGGGGCGGGAGTGCCGGGCTGCTCTAGCGATTGTACTTTCCGGGCCTCGCGTCCGCGCGCGATTGTCAGCGGAGCAGGCTTTGACGGAACAGTGCGTCGCGCTCCACGGGACGGAAGCCTGCATCGCGGATGATGCGACGCAACTCCGCTTCGCCGCCGTGGTGCGAGGGGCCACCCGTTCCATCCTGCGACCGCGGGACAGTTGCCGCGTCATTGGCGCCGAAGCGGAGCGCCAGCTCCAGCACCTTTGGGCCCATCACACCCCAGTCCGCCGAGACATGCTCGACGTTATCGAGCAAGAGCCGGGTCACCGCCAGGGTCTTCAGATAGTCGACGGCGGTGGCCTCTTCTTCGCGCCGGGCTTCGGGAGTGGACGCATGATGGATGCGCAGCACGATCGCCTGCAATGCCTGCGTGGTCTGCTGCAGCAAATGGATCCGTCGCAACTCTGCCACTCTATCTTCGACGGACTCGCCACGCCCCATGGTGTACGCCACCGTCACGCCGATGGAGAGTGACGCAGCGAGGCGTAGCAGCGGTTCGGCCTGCAGAGGAGAGAGAGACGAACCGTCCATCACCGGTATTTCAAAGAGAATGGAGCGCAGGCCGGCGCCGTGCAACCGTTCAAGCATCGCCACCTCTGCGCCTTGCAGGCGTCTTGCTGGCAGATGATGAAAGGCAATCGCCGGTGATTCGCGATGGAGCGCGATCAGCCGCGCTTCCAACTGCTCCAGCGAGAGATCAGAAAGCCTCGCGACGCCGGGGAGCATCACGGCCCCGACCCCGTGCGCGCACTCCTGATACGCAGCTTCTTCCAGACTCAGCCCGGCAGGTGCCACCAGCGCGTAGGTAACAACGTCCTCTGGATGCAGCGCGTGCCGCAGTTGATCTGCCTCCATGCCGATCGCTAGCAGGTCAGTGCCGCGCAGCGCGTCGAGTGCAGCTCTTTCTGTCCAGGCCATTGCATCTATCGTAGCAACTGCCGACCTTGAGAACTTGGATTCATCGCATCGAACCCGGCGAGTATTGCTTCGCGTCTCTGCAGTATCTTTGCCCTATGGCGTCTGCCCGCAGAGGCCGCCAGATAAGCTATGTGCTGACATGTTCACAATAGTGAAGGAGTACATCCACTTGATCCATCATCATCTTGCCCTGGCTGCTCGGTTTTCGCGCTCTGCTTTGTGTGCCGGCGCGCTGCTGATTGCAACCATCTCGGCCTGGTCATCCTGTGCCGCGCAGGTGGCTGCTGTAAAAGCAGAGGCGGACACCATCACCTTCAGCAATGGCGACCGGCTGACTGGGAGGGTGTTGAGCGAGGCGGGCGGCAAGGTCGTATTTCACAGTGATATTGCTGGTGACATCACCGTCGAGTGGAGCAAGATTCAAGACCTGCATACTGGCGGGAAGTTTGCTGTGGTGTCGCAGGGGCAGAGGTTGAAGCTTGGCCGGCCGGCGCCGGAGGTCCCGGTAGGCACCGTGAGCGCGTCGAACGAGCAGGTATCCGTTTCGAGCGTGGGTGGAGAAGTCAAGACCATCCCAACCAGCAGCGCAGCGTTCATCGTGCCTGCCGACCAGTTCCAGCAGACGCTGCTGCACCAGCCCGGCTTGCTGCACGGTTGGACAGGCGCGCTGACCCTGGGTGTCACGCTGGTGCAGGCCACCCAGACCAGCCAGACCTTCACCGGAGCGCTCAGCCTGGCACGCCTGGTTCCGCGCGCCGATTGGCTTGACCCGAGCAACCGTACGACGTTCAACGCGACTGCCAACTATGGTCTGCTGCGGGAGCCATTCATTCCCGGCGTGCAGGCCGCTTCCACTGCGAAGAGCGATATCCTGCATGGCGACATCGAACGGGACGAGTACTTCACCCGCCGCTTCTACGTGCTGGCAGACGCCAGCGCAGACCATAACCTTGGCTCA
>JBBRLT010000170.1:0-2515 GCA_038231235.1 Terriglobales bacterium | reverse complement strand
GGGGGTAGCAAAGAAGGCACGCCCCTTGTTGATCCGGGTCATCTGGCCCACGAAATCGGTGAGGTAGTAGCCGCTCTCCAGCATAAAGGTGTTGATCACGATCTGATCCCGCGTGCAGCGGATCACCTCGCGCAGCGTCTCCTGAATGGTGCGGAAGGTGGGCGGATAGTTGAACATCGGCGTTCCGCCCTCCAGGTGGGTGGTCGGCTCGCCATCGGTGATCACGATCATCTGCTTGTTGCGCGCCTTGCTGCGGGCCAGCAACTGCCTTCCGAGCATCAAGGCGTGCTGGAGATTGGTCCCATAGTTATATTCGTCCCAGTTGATGCCGGGGAGATCGTCGGGCTTGATCTCGCGTGCCAGGTACGAGAAGCCGACTATATGCAGCACATCGCGCGGATACTGCCCGCGAATTAGGCTGTGCAGGGCCATCGCCACCTTCTTGGCCGAGGCAAAGCAGCCGTTGAGGAACATCGATCGACTCATATCCAGCATCAGCACGGTGGCAGATTGGGTGAGCATCTCGGTGCGGTACACCTCGAAGTCGGCGGGCGAAAGATGCACAGGCGTGCCGCGCCCCTGGCGCTGGATCGCGTTCATCGTCGTCTTCTGGATGTCCATCATGAAGGGATCGCCGAAGTCGTAGCGCTTGGTATCGTCGATCCGCTCGCCGCCGCTGCCGCGGAACTCCGTCTTGTGCTTTCCGAAGCTGTCCTTCTTGAGCTGGCCGAAGACATCTTGTAGAGCCTTCTGGCCGATCTTGCGGATGCCGTGGGGGGTTAATTCCCACTGGTCCCCGTTCTTCTTGATGTAGCCGGCATCCTCGAGCATCTTGGTGAGTTGCTGCAACTGCTCTAGGCGGGCCGCCTCCTCCGGTCCAAGGACATCGCGCAGCTTATCCGCGTCGATGTTCTCCAGCCCTTCGCCGTTCTGGGCGGCGCGCATCTGCGCCTCCAGATCATCCATGTCCTGGAGACGCTCCATCATGGCCATCGCCTCCAGCATGGAGAGCGGCTCGTCGCCGCGAAACGGGTAGCGCTGGCGGTTCTGGCGATTGGGGAACATCTGGTGCATGTTCATGGCCAGCCGGGCTAGATCGGCGCGGAGCCGGTCGTCGCCGATCAGGTTGTCCATCATTTGCTGGAGCTGATCGCGCATCTCCGGCGAAAGGCTGTCCATCATCGCCTGCATCGCGGCCATGCGACGCTGCATCTGCTCAAGCAGTTCATCGAGGGTGTTCACGCCGGGGAACATGTCCCCGTACTTCTGCATGAACTCCTCGAACTTCGGCTCACGGCCCTGGATGCGATCCTCCAGCATCTGGTTCAGATCCTTGACCATCTCGCGGGTGCGCTGGAGATCCTCGGGGGTGATGCTCTGCAGCGCCTGCTGCATGCCCTGGAAGTAGGATTGCATCACCTGCTGCTGGAGCTGCTGCTTGAGCTGCTCGAACTTTTCGCGCGCCTCGGCGTCCATGAAATCGTAGCTGGAGAGCGACTGGAACCGTTGCGGCACGCTTTCGGGCAACTGGTCGAGGTACTCGCGCTTCTTGTCCGCCATGCCCTCCAGCATCTTGCGCAGCGCCTCGTTATCCTCGGCGGTGGTCTGCTCGCCGCTGGCGGGGGGCGGCTGCTTGCTCTCCTCCAGGCGCCGCTCAATGCCCCCCCGCTCGGTGTCCACGACGTCCTGCAGTTGGGCCTTCAGATCATCCATGATCGAGTTGAGGTTATGGCGGTTGAGGGTAGCCTGACGCTGCTGGCGCAGCCGCTCCAGCAGTTGCTTCATCCCCTCCAGGCGATCACCAAGACGGCCCTCGTCGCCCCAGCGGTACATCCGCTGCAGCACCCGTTGGAGGTCGCCGTCGTCGAGCAGATCGTCGGCGATAGCATTCATCAGATCGTGGGCATCGAAGGGGCTGATCTGCTGGGTATTGTCCCACTCCGAGTAGCGGTAGTCGCTGTTCAGGTTCATGTGGCGCCCTCTGGTGTGGCGTGCCCCCGCCGCCGCATCTCTCGCCGCGCCGACAGGGGCACCATTTGCTCAGGACTTCCCGACTCGACGGGGCTACTTGCGATAGCGGGTACCGCCCGGTCGCTTGTCCTTATTCAGCTTCCGGTTGAGGTGTATGCCCTCCAGGATGAACTCCACCGCCGCCGCCGCGCTGGCCGGGTTCCCCTGCGCGTTCAGCTTGCTCACCGCCGCCCGCAGGCCGCGCACCTCGGAGACCTGCTGCACGTACTGCATGGCAGGCATGCCGTCGCTGGTGTCGACACCGAAGCCGCGCTCGAAGTTGGCCAGCAGTTCATCGAACTCCTGCAGCAGGAAGTAGCGGTTGAAGACGTTGAGCACCGCCCCCTGGATCAGCCGTTCGATGATCCGATCCTCGCTGGCCTCTCCGACGGTTTCTAACTCGATTTTTCCCGCAGTGGAGGCGATGACCGCGGGCAGGTCGCTGATGCGCGGTGCCACCTGCTTCTCGCCCAGGCGGATGGCCCGCCGTATGGCATTGCTGAGC
>JBBRLT010000169.1:0-2521 GCA_038231235.1 Terriglobales bacterium | reverse complement strand
TCCAGTAGCAATTACGCAATACTAGTACGGAATCTATAATCAATTCATGCGACTGCATGATGCTTTAATAACCAAATAGCATGATTAAAAAAGTCTTGGGCGTTGCCTCCTCCGCCCAGTGGAATGCAGAGACACGACTGCCGGGATGAAGGTGCCGATGACGTTGACTTCGAGCATGGCGCGAAAAGCGTCTTCGGTCAGGCCGAGCAATTTCGTGTCGTTGTAGATGCCGGCTGCGCAGACCATCGCGTCGACGCGGGGCTGTGCGTCCAGCGCGGCGACCACGGATGCGCGGTCGCACACATCCACCGTAGCGGCCAGCACGTCCAGACCGAGGGCGCGCAGGTTGATGGCTTCCTGCTCCACCCGCGCACCATTGCGGTCCATCGCGACAACACGAAACCCGTCTCGCGCCAGGCGTTCGGCGGTGGCCAGCCCGGTGAATTGTGCTGCGCCGGTGACGAGGGCTATGGGTAGGTCGGTCATGGCGATATCCTGTTGCTGGGAAGTTCGAATACGCGGCCGCGGTTGACCAGTTGGTCTGGATCAATGCTACGTTTAAGGCTTTGCATGAGGGCGATTTCAGTCGCAGAACGACAGTGCGACAGGTGCCGCCGCTTCGAGAAACCGATTCCGTGTTCGCCGGAGATCGATCCCCCCATCGCGCCAATGCTACCGTGCACCAGGTCTTCCACCGCCTGCTTGTGGTAGGCGTCCGGCAGCCCACCCACGCACAGGTGCAGGTTGCCGTCACCCAGATGACCGTAGGTCTGCACGCGGTGCAAGCCCATGACCTGCAGTGCACGGTGCATGTCGCGGGTCCAGCTGGCCATGCGGTCGATTGGCAGGCTCACGTCGAATCCTGCAAAGGGGGCGATCGCGTTGGCCACCTCGCCGGATGCATCACGCAGCGCCCACAGCGCGCGGGCGTCGGCTACGGACTGCGCCAGCACCATCTGCGCATGCGGTACCTGTTCGAGAAACTCTGCCAAGGTGTGCTGAAACTGTTCTTCGTCGCCGCCGGGATGGTGGCCCATCGCCTCCAACAGCACCAGATGCGTGCCCGGTGGATCGAAGTGCCGGCGCGACTTGCCCAACTGAAGGGTGACCGTGTCGTAATAGTCGCGCCACATGACCTCGAAACTGCTCAAGGCGGTGCCCAGGCGCTGGCGGCACAGCGCCAGCAGGGCCACCACCTCGTCGAAGTGGGCCACTGACACCAGGGCGGTCTGCTGGGTGCGCGGCATTGGCTGCAGCGCCAGCAGGGCCCGCGTGATCACCCCCAGCGTCCCCTCGCTGCCGATAAACAGGTGCTTGAGGTCGTAGCCCGCGTTGTCCTTGAGCGCCTTTCCCATGCGTGACACCACGCTGCCATCGGGCAGCACCACTTCCAGGCCTAGCACCGACTGGCGCGTCATGCCGTGGCGCAGCACCCGGTTGCCGCCGGCGTTGGTGGCGATGATGCCGCCGATCTGGCATGAGCCCCTACTGCCGATGTCCACCGGGAACATCCAGCCCCGGGCCTCGACATGCTCCTGCAAAAATTGCAGCGGGACACCAGCCTGGGCCGTAACCGTGCCCGCAGTGGTGTCGAACTCCTCTATAGTGTGCAGACGCTCCAGCGACAGCACCACCTCGCCAGGCTGGGGAACACAGGCGCCGACCAGGCCGGTCATGCCGCCCTGGATCACCATTGGCTGGCGCAAACGATGCAGCACATGCATCAATCGGGCCACCTGGTCGGGAGTTTGCGGGCGCAGCACGGCGAGTGGGCGACCGTATCCGCCGAGCCAGTCGCGGCAATACCGCTCGTCGACCTGAAGGCCGGGAATGAAACCGGCCGCGTCCAGAACCGGCTCGCAGGCTGTCTGGAGGGCTTCAAGTGTTGTATTGTGCATAAGACCTGTGAGCCCGAAACGCAGTCATTTGTACCCGAAGGCATGTGGCAGGAACAGCGTGATCTGCGGAAACCAGATGAGCAGCGCCAACAAAGCGCCCAGGGCCAGCACAAAGACCCAGACCTCGCGCACGATCTCCATCAGCGGCACCCTGGTGAGCGAGGACATCACGAACAGCAGCAGGCCATAGGGCGGTGTGATCAGGCCGATCATGAAGTTCAGCGTCACGATGATGCCGAAGTATGTCAGGTCGATGCCCAGCGCACGGACACTGGGAATCAGCAGCGGCACAAACACCAGCATCATCACCGAGCCATCGAGGAAAAAACCCAGGGGGCATTTCCGGCCATGCGGCATACGCTCCCGTGCACGCTGCAAAAATGAGGGTAGCTATCAAAGACGAAAAATTCAATCTGATTTCAGTTGCGCCCTTCATTTCATTCTCCTTTAAAGGTTCATACCTAACACCCGAAATGGGACTAACTTCTAAAGATCAATTCGCATCAAGTCCTGTGCGATATACAGCGGACCTGAGTAATTCTTGCGCAGCTCGTTAACTACTTCATCCATAAGATGAGGTCCCATCGTGTCAACGGGCAGGTGGTCTTTCGAAGCGCGCTTGA
>JBBRLT010000168.1:0-2531 GCA_038231235.1 Terriglobales bacterium | reverse complement strand
CTCCCTTGCGTTGGCACGGAGAACAGAGTGCCACCATACGTCCGCATGCGCTCTGCTCGTGCATCATGAGAGCCGAACGAACTCACCGGTATGGTGTCCTTAGACGTTAGGCTATGGGTTGCAGGCAGTGGCCAAGGTTGTGGGCGAGAAGAACGTCGCCCCCAACTTTGTGACGTCGCCGCACTTCCGAGCTTTCGTTGCGCTCATCAGCGGCAGGAGGTTTGACGTGCCTTGCCGCTGGACCATCGTGGCACGAATCGTGGAGCTTCACGACCGCATCCAGGCCAAGCTTGCAGGCATGCTGGCCAAGTGCGCGTATGTCGGCTTTGAGCTCGACAGCTGGACTCGCAACTTGAGGCATTTCTCGGCGCTGACCTCTGGACCCCTCGGTCTGTCATCGCTGCTGGCGGCCTACCAGAACGACGACGCTGACACGGCTGTGATAACTGCCGAGGGAGTCAACACGTACGTCCCTTCTACTGTTCCGAGCGCAAAAACTCATTTGTTGTGAGGGCGCATCGACACTGCTGCTCCGCCGTCAACAGACCCCAAAGTCATCGAACGTGTCTTGCCTCTGAATTGCTGCTTTGATGTCCCAGCACGGTCAAGCCGAGAAGTGCTCGTTGTCATGCCTGTGCTGACTTCGCGTGCATACGCGCAGGTGCATGATCGGTGCGATGCAGAAGTCAACGCCTGCACCACCGGATTCCCCCGTCCAGGATGCGCTGGTGGCAGTGATGACGTCCGACACCACGGCCGTCATGCCAGCAACAGCCAAAGTCCTTGCGCTCGACTACCCGCTCTTCCGTGGCATGATCTGGAACCCCTGTGCCGCTCACAGCCTCAACCTCTTCCTCCTCGACCAGATCGAGCTTCCCGTCATCAAGAAGCTGCTCTTGCACGCCAAGGAGATCGTCAACGTCTTCCGCGTCGGCGCATTCCACAAGTGCCTGCTGGCGGAGCTGGCAGATGCCAGCGCCAGGTTGAGCCAGCCAGTGAAAACTCGCTGGTGCACGTACTCAGACATGCTGGTTTCCCTGCTGCGCCATCAAGCTGCACTGCGCAGGGCTGTCGACTCTGATAAGTTCTGCGCAGCCGCCCACAAAGCCTCCAAGCGCGCAGACCCAGGCGACGACGTCGATGACAGCGACGAGAAGCTTGGCACCCTCGGTGACAGCGAGCTCGACGTCACGGGTTCTGCAGTCTCTGTTGACATGGTGGGGACCGGAAGTACGCGAGGGTGCACGCGAACATCAGGAGCGCGACATTCTGGGCCGCTGTCAAGGAGTACGTCGCCTTCAACAAACGCGTGTGCAGCGCCATTCATGACCTCGGCAGCCCTTCAGCGACGTTGTCCGACACTGCTCGGGCGTTTCTGGAGATCGACGTCGGCATCCAAATGCTGGCGCTCAAGGACTACATCAACCTCTTCAGCAATGACGACGTCGCCGCGGAGGTGGTCTTCCTGCAGGTTCAGATCAAGTGGGCAGGTCGCCTGACGAAGGGCACGACAGACCAGCAGTGCCTGGCGCTGCTGCTCGACCCACGGCCGGGCATGCGACAGTTCGTGGCGCGCGAGAAGTTGCTAGGTACAGCCGCAGGTGAGGATCAAGGTGCCAGCTCCTTTCTCCAGCGCGCCATCAACTCCTTGTCAGAGTTCGCAGACCTCTGCGTGCTCCACACGGAGGTCGCGGAGAAGCACCAGAACAAAGCCAGCAAAACCTTCCTGCTCAAGCAGCAGCTGCTGGCGTACCTCGGCACGCAGCCGGGCAGGTCCCTCAGCCAGCTTGGCGTCAAGCAGGAGCAGCTAGACAGCGTGGTTGATGAGGAAGCGCCTTCAGAGTTCTGGCGCTTCGTCTCGCCGAAAGTGCAACTCCGCAGAGTCGCCCTGCGCCTATTCGCAGGCAAGAGCGCAGCCACAGGCACAGAGCGTGTCTGGAGCCACTTCGGCCAGGGCTTCACGGCTGCTCGTCGGCGCATGACATCGTCATTGCTTGCCAAGTTGACGTACGTGAAGGTCAACATGTCGCTCATTGATGATGCAGCTTGGCTTGAAGGCCTAGGCGTCACCAATCTCAATGACCCCGGAGAGTTCAAGAGCCTTTGCCAGATGGTGCAAGAGCTCGATGACGAACAGTTCGTGAATGACTTGAAGCAGAAGCAGGCGGCTGCTGCATCTCGCATTGATGAGGTTGTGTCTGTGGATAGTGCTGTTCCCACTGGATCTGAGCCCGAGGAAGTTGATTGGATGGCTGGTTGTGAGTGACACCGCTGATTGGCATGACCATCTGTGTTGACTCGCGGTGACGACAGCTGCCTGGGTGCTTTGGGTCGTGAACACATGCAGACCGCTGAGTCATGCAACATCACAATCTTTGCCGGCGCTGTGTTCTTACTACTTTAGCAACGTTGTTTGCATGCGCTCATGTTGATTAGCGCAGCCAAACGGTCGGCGAATCTAGCAGAAACTGGCTGGTGTTAAATGGTAAAATAGCCGTTAAAATTCATGCCAGCAACCCGTTTAACCCGTG
>JBBRLT010000167.1:0-2535 GCA_038231235.1 Terriglobales bacterium | reverse complement strand
GGGCATCACCCTGGTCATCACCGTAGTCGCCGTGGCGATGCGTCATAAGAGCGACGATGTCCTGGCGCTGACCATCATCTGCACCATCCAGTCGGTGGTGGGCGGCATCCGCTTCCTGGTGCGGGCACCGGCCTATCGCCGCCTGTCGGTGCGCGTCCTGCGCGTCCAGCGCGGGTATCAGCGCATCACCACCCCGCTGTTGGGCACCATGGAGGACCGCGCGCACCGTATCGCCCTCAGCGCCGCGAGCATCGCGATGAAGGGCTCGTTCATCTCGCTGTTCGCGCTGTACGCATTGGCTGGCACCCGGCCCTCGCTGCTGATGGGATGGATCTCGTTCGCCCTGCTGGCGCTGGTGGGCATCGTCCAGGTCGCCGTCCGCAACACGACGCACCATTTCCTGTTCTTCGCCATCTTCCTCACCGCCACCTTCCTGGCCCTGGGCTCGGATCTGTGGACGGGGATTGACCACAACCTGGTCATCATCGGCATCATCCGCCTGCTGGTGCTGGTGTGCTTCTGCAGCGCGATGCTGACCCTGTGGCTCAATCGCCAATTCCATCAGCTCATCGGCACGCCCCTCGAACTGCTGGTCCTGGGGACCGGCATCGGCCTGGTGCTGCTCTCCACCGAACGCGGCGACTTCAACGTCCCCGCGGTGGCCGCGTCCAGCATCGCCATGTTCGTGGTGCTCAAGGCGATGTTCCTGAATCAGCACAGCCGGCGCCTGCCGCTGATGACCGTGATCCTGTCGCTCGCGACCTTCCTGGTGCTGCAGGCGGCCTATTCCGGGATGACGAACCCGCTGGCGAATTTGCAGGATGCCCGCGATAGCGTGAGCATTGGTGACCTGGATAGGGACGAGTCGTACCCGTCGAATTGAATGGATGGCTAGCTTGGTGGCACCAGCGCGGAATGCCGCGCTGGCTCGGACGTAGTCCATATGCATTCCCGAGACGCTTAGCGGCCAGGTTGCGGCTGGTCGATCAGATGAGAGCAGGCAGTCGTCATGACCACGGGATACGGGATGGATCATGAGATTGGCGTGAGAACAGGATAGCCGTTCGTTTCGCAGGCAGATCGTCTGCAGACTAAGTCAGCGCTACGGCTTCATCTTGAAACTCGGCAATGATCTTCAGCTTCCCACCCATACTCTCAACGAGCTTGCGGAGCGTGGCGAGCTCGAGGTTGTGGGCGTTCTCGATCTGCGAGAGCGCGCTCTGCGTGATGCCGACCATTTGTGCGAGCTGGGCTTGCGTAAGGCCACGCCGGCGCCGCAGCTCCTCGAGTTCGAGGATGGCCGCGGCGACGTGCGCCCCCTCGCGGATCTCGGCGATCCGATCGGGCGACGACTTGTGCGTGATCCCGTTCCACTTCTTAGCCATGAGGTCCTCCTGCTTTGCGTTCGCGGTCAATGGTGTCGAGGTGTTCGTCGAAAAGACGATCGGCGATGGGGACATTCGTGATGTACCAGCGGTTGTCTCCCGTCTTGCATCCACCGAGCAGCAGGAGTGCCGATCGCCTCGGATCGAAAGCATAGAGCACGCGGTACGGCTGGCCGTGGTGCTGGATCCGCAGCTCGCGCATCGTCCCGTGCTTCGACCCAGCGATGGAGCTCGAGTAGGGGTGATCGAGCTGCGGGCCACGTTGGACGAGGAGCTCGACCACGAAGGTCACCGACTCCTGCTCCTCGACCGTCAGCCCCTTCCACCAGCCATCGAAGCGGTCGGTGTACTCGACATCCCAGGTCGCCACCCCAGGACTATAAGAAATAACTTATATTAGTCAAAACTAATTTTAGCATGCGTTTCGGATGCGCCTTAGCGTCTCTATATACCTCTTAGGCGGAGAGCCTGACACCTGCGGTAAACGCTGCCCAGCGCCGCAAGATCGCATGACATACCTCGACAGTACGCGGAGAGGGTGAGCGTTCAACCACGAATAAGGAGGCGTACTGGATGTGCCTGCAGGAGGGCATGCGCCCTTCGCTGGGGAAAGAGGTCATCACCGCCATGATCGGCGCGAAGGAGATCAGGGGCTACCTCGAGAGGGCCGTCCAGTCGCTACGAGACCAGGGAACGCCCATAGACGAAAATCTGCTGCCGCACCTGTCCCCGCTTGGGTGGGAGCACATTAACCTGACTGGCGACTACATCTGGGGGAGAGGGAAGGCCATTGGATCGGGGAAGTTTAGGCCGCTTCGCAGACCAGTAGAAGCCTAGCGGACACGGCAGCTGGGTTCATGGCGGCACCCCGATTGGGTAGAGTGATTTTCACCGCCTCAGTAGTGACAATGGCTTACAGGGACGTCGGTCGCCTTAGCGTACTATTTATTCCGTTTCGTGAGCTGACCCCTAGTTGTCGTCAGTGTGCCAAGCTAGTTGTCGCCGGACTGCCTTCGGCACAAACGTCAGTCGCGATGACGGTGCGGCGATGCGCCGTTGGATCGATTCGGGTAAGCCGGTGGTCCGCATGTATTCCGGAGCGACTTCTGTGGCGAGCATTTTCGATGTCATCGGAGCGACCGCTGAGGTC
>JBBRLT010000166.1:0-2547 GCA_038231235.1 Terriglobales bacterium | reverse complement strand
GGCGCTGCCTGAAATTCGCGCCACGCAATGCGCAGCGCTGCCGTCCAGCCGAGTCCACGGGTCTGCGTGCCGACGCTCACGCCAGCACCTCCGGCCTGACCAACATGTCCTCAATGACCATGCCATCGCGCAGCACGATGCGCCGCTCCGCACGCGCGGAGACCTGGGGATCATGCGTCACCATCACCAGCGTCGTCCCGCTCACACGATGACGTTCCAGCAGCAGTTCGAGCACGTGCTCACCGTTGCGCGAGTCCAGGTTGCCGGTGGGCTCGTCTGCCAGCACTATGGGAGGTTCCATCATGAAGGCGCGGGCCAACGCCACACGCTGTTGTTCGCCGCCAGAGAGCTGCACCGGATAATGACCAATGCGATCCGCCAGCCCCATGCTCGCCAGCAACTCAGTGGCGCGCGCGCGGCCGTCTGCCCAGCCGTTCCGTCCAGCGCCGCTCAACTCTGCCGGCAGCAACACATTCTCAAGCGCGGTCAGCATCGGAATCAGTTGATACGACTGGAAGACGAAGCCCAGCTTGCGTCCGCGAATCTCTGCCAATTCATCCTCACCGAGCCGCGAGATTGCTACGCCGTCCAGCAGCACTTCACCTTCGGTTGGTGCATCGAGGCCAGCCAGCAGACCCAGCAGCGTACTCTTGCCGCTACCGGAGGCGCCCATGATGGCGGCGAACTGGCCCGCTGGGATAGTGAGATCGATGCCACGCAGAATCTCCACTGTGCTGGTGCCGTTGTGGATCGACTTCTTCAAACCCCGCACTTCAATCATGCCGCCCCTTCGCGCGATGCGCCGTGCACTGCTGAAGCAGTGGTCCTGATGCAGTCCTCTACGGAGAGTCTCCCCGTGTGATTATTCCTTGCAGAAAGGTAGGAAGAGCTTCTCTTTGATTGGTTACATGGAAACGAAGAATGCTTTAGATTGAACGAGTGAAGCCCTGGCGCGGTTCCCCTCAACTGCTCTGCATCACCATCGCCGTAATCCTGCTTGCGGGCTGCCGGAATAAAAGTGACGAAACGTCCCCGCCAACATCGCCTGTGGCTTCCCCAGCAGTCGAAACCAGTCAACCGCAGCATGATTCGCGGCCCGTCATCGTCGCCTTTGGCGATAGCCTGACTGCCGGCTATGGCACCGATGCAGGCAACAGCTACCCTGACTTCCTGGAGCGCGACCTGAACGCACAGGGCTACCACTACCGCGTGGTGAACGCCGGCATCAGCGGCAATACGACGAAGGATGGCGTTGCGCGTGTGGACGAAGTCATTGAGCTGAAGCCGGATGTCGTCATCGTGGCCTTCGGGGGCAACGATGGGCTGCGCGGGCTGCCCATAGACTCGACGCGGAGCAACCTCGATCACATTGTCAGCACACTGCAACACGCCGGCGCAAAGGTCGTGCTGGGTGGCATCACGCTGCCGCCGAACTACGGTCCGGACTACGTTCGCGAATTCAATCAGACCTATGTACTGCTGGCACGCCGCTACCATGTCTCGCTGCTTCCCTTCCTGCTGCAGGGTGTCTACGGCGCGCCGGGCAGCATGCAGCCGGATGGCATCCACGCCACTGCCCAGGGCAACGCCCAAGTCGCGCGCAACCTGTTGCCCCTGGTCAGCTCGCTGCTCCACCGGAACTGAACGGGCATCAAGACAAGGAAGTCTCACCCGATCACGACTACTGGCTGAAACAGGGTGCCGGCGACGCGCTTCGCGATCCCGATCAACTCATGCCGGCTGGCAAATACCTTGACGTAGGCCGCACCAGAAAAGTCCGCGAGATTGCACAACGCGCCATTCCGCATGCGCCCCGCCGTGTGCTGGTCCGCGGTGGTTGCCGGCATATCCGGCAGCAGCGTGCGCGGGTGAGGCAGCCGCTGCTCCAGTTCGCCCGAGGAGGTCAGCGCGGCTAGTTGCTCCAGCGTCAGTGCTTCTTCAATCATGAACGGCCCCGCCGCCACGCGCCGCAGTGCGGCAAGATGCGCGCCGCAGCCTAGCCTCTGTCCCAGATCATGTGCGATCGAGCGGATGTATCCGCCAGCAGATACGGTCGCGAAGAACTCCACCGTATCTCCACCGACGCTCGTGATGTCAAAGCGATGCACCACGATGCGCACCGGCGGCAGCTTCACTTCCTGTCCCGCGCGTGCCATGGAGTAGGCCGCACGGCCCGCAATCTTCTTTGCACTGAAGGCAGGCGGCGTCTGCAGCATCTCGCCGTGAAAATGTGCAGCCTGTTCGCGCAGCGATGCGGCATCCAGGCACACCGTGTGCGCGAGGCCAACGGCATCGCCCTCGGCATCGTAGGTGTCGGTTGCCTGCTTGAAGCAGATAGTGCCAGTGTAGGACTTCTCCATCTTGCCGAAGTACTGCGCCAGCCGCGTGTAGCGGCCTGCCAGCAGCGGCAGCACTCCCGTTGCCATGGGATCGAGCGTACCCAGGTGGCCGATGGAGCGCTCATTCAGAATGCGTCGCGTGCGTGCCACGACATCATGCGACGTCATGCCGTACGGCTTATCGAGAATCAGCAGGCCGTTCACTCTT
>JBBRLT010000165.1:0-2577 GCA_038231235.1 Terriglobales bacterium | reverse complement strand
CGAAGCGGGCATCGAACCAAACCAGCGCAGCTTCCCAGTCGAGTTCCGCCGCCAGAGCCAAAGAGACACCATGCTTTGCCTGGTTCGCTTCGTCTTTCGCAGGATCGAACTTGATTCGCACGCTTTACTGTAGCTACAATAAAGCGCCTTGTCAATGCCCGCGCCGGGCCACGCCGCTTATGGGGCCGAACGTTTGACATGAGCGGCGGGCTAAGGCGTGCGCAAGCACGCTTTAGCACGTCCGCTCGATGGAAGCCTGGTGTTCCGAGCGGACCCGCACACGGACCATGAACCGGCTAATGTTGCGTCTCGCGAGCCTGTCGGCGGCAGCGTAGCTGACTAACCCTCTGGTGCGTTCAACTGCCCGCATGGAAGACTGGCTCCGGTGGCGATCAGACGCACATTTTGGCGAGCTTTTGCTTCCCGTTGGAGAGATTTCGATTTGCCTGTGACGCCACCGGGCCGCCGACGAGCACGCGTTCTTGTGCAACTCGAGCTGGAGGGGAATCGATGAGCAAGTTGCCCGTGCTGGACGAGCGCGCCGCCTTTGTCGACGTGGGCAGCGAGCACATGCACGTGTCCATTGCCGGAGGCGAGCCGCGGGTCTTCGGCACTGTCACTACGCAGCTGCACGCGCTGCGCGACTGGCTGAAGTCCGAGGGCGTGCGCTCGGTGGCGATGGAGGCCACGGGCGTGTACTGGCTGCCGCTGTACGCGGTGCTGGAAGACGCGGGCTTGCAGGTGTGCATGGTCAACGGCCGGCAGACTCGCAATCTGCCCGGGCGCAAGACCGACATGCAGGACTGCCAGTGGGGTGCCACGCTGCACGCGCACGGGCTGCTGCGCGCGGGCTTCGTCCCCACAGCAGACATCCGCAGGCTGCAGGACTATCTGCGACTGCGGGGTGAGCACATCGCTGCAGCCGCCAGCCACGTGCAGCACATGCAAAAGGCGCTCGAGCGCATGAACGTCAAGCTGCACGACGTGATCAGCTCGCTGGCCGGTGCAAGCGGCCTGGCCGTGGTGCGCGCCATCGTCGCGGGCGAGCGCAGCCCGGATCGCCTGCTGGCGCTGTGCGACAAGCAGATCCAGCGCAGCAAGGCCGAGCGCGTCAAGGAGTCGCTGCGCGGCACCTGGGCCTCAGAGCACGTCTTTGCGCTGCGCCAGGCGCTGCAGAGCTGGGAGCACTACCAGGGCCTGATCGCCGAGTGCGATCGCCAGATCGAGACGCTGCTTCCACCCCCGGGCGACGATGCAGATACGGCTCACAAAGGCAAAGCCAAGCGCGCCGGTGTCAACGCCCCGCAGATCGACAACCTGCGCGCGATGCTCATGCAGATGTGCGGCGGTCGCGACCTCACGCAGCTCCCTGCTCACACCCACTACAGCGTGCTGCAGCTCTTCGGCGAAGTCGGCACCGATCTGACCAAGTGGCCGAGCGAGAAACACTTCACTTCGTGGACAGGTCTTGCGCCCGGCAATCACGACAGCGGCAAACGCAAGGGGCGCGCCAAGCGCGGCAGAAACCGTGCCGGACAAATCTTCTGTCTCATGGCGCGCAGTCTCGTGCGCAGCAAGGACATCGCCCTCGGCGGCTTCTATCGCCGCATGGCCGCTCGCCGCGGCGGACTGCTCGCAACCAAGGCCCTGGCTCGCAAGCTCGCCATCATGTTCTGGCGCGTCATGGTCAAGGGCTTCGACTTCGTCGAGCGCGGCCTCGCCGACTACGAGGCCCGCGTCCTGCACACAAAACAGCTCGCCCTGCAGCGTCTGGCCAAGCAACTTGGCCGCCAACTCGTCCCCGTACCTCAATCACCACAACCCAACTAAATCAATGACTTAACTCATGGGTTCATGGAGAGGGTTAGATGACCGCGCCGGCCGACACAAGCGGGAAGGCTTCTGGATTGCGCACCGATTCGACCGAGAGATCCACGTCTAGGAGCGGCCAGTAAAGGTGATTGGGCGATGGCCACTCGACTTCAGAGAGCTGCTCAATGGTTGCCTGCTTGAACCAGGGAAACTTTTCGAAGGGCAGGTGTAGTTCCTCCTGTCCGAGGAGCAGCCAAAGCCCGTGTTTAGACACGTTCGTGAGTTCAGGTGCGGAAGTGACGGTGCCAGGCATCTTGGACCTCCTGAATGTGCGCTTCGACTATGGCCTGCGCTTCGCGGAGCTGACGGGGCGAGAGACCGGTGGCTGTGGCTACGGCAACCTCCGGAGTAAGCCAGAATTTTGCCTCACCATCCGGGTGCGCCACGTGGACGTGGATTCGAAGTTCTTCCCGAGAGAAGAAGAACAGTCGGAACTGACCGTCGCGGACGACTGTGGGTGCCATGGCGCAATGTAGCGGAGACGACCGAGTGGCGGTCCGGTGCATGAACCGAGCAACGGCGAGACGTGACTGAAGTCGGTGTTCCGGCTCATCTAACGTTTGCCATGAGCGGCGGGCCAAAGGGCGCGAAGCGGCCTTTGGAACGTCCGCTCGATGGAAGGGTTAGGCGACACCGCAGCCGACGCGAGTTACTTGATGCCTGGCAGCCTGACGACCTGACCCGTAGAAGCCTGGGCCGGTTGCT
>JBBRLT010000164.1:0-2616 GCA_038231235.1 Terriglobales bacterium | reverse complement strand
TGCTGTCGGAGCCACCAAGCTCGATAGACTGAGTGGGACCTGGCCAGCGGACACCATCAGGGCCAGCGGCGTCAAAAGCCGCAATCACAGGCCGGACAGATGACCGCATCCGACAGATCGCAACATCAGCTCAAATCACCCCTTGCAGAGCAGGGGCCATCCACAGATGACAGCACCATCCCAGCCATCGCACCAATAGCCGTCAGCCTCATCAGCCCGCCTGAGCCGCCTTCGGCGATATTGAAAAGTCTCTCGTGTCCCGATCATCCTGACGGGGTCTTTCCCGCTCACAAACTCGTTCTTTCGACTTGCATTCATTGCATGTGGAGCGAGTGTTGGCTCCATAACACGCCCTATAGAGGTTAGCATGAAGAGCGAACGCAAGGTGGTTTTAGGCGCGACGGGTCGAGGGGTGGGGAGGCTGGCGCCGGGGGCCCGGCGGCGCGGATTGGTCCGGCGCAGCATTGTTGCGGAGTACCAGGCCCTGGCCCTGGATCCTGCAATGGATGCGGCCAAACTGAGCGAGCTGATCGCGGCTGATGAACGGCGCCAGGCGCGCTCGGCCGCTCAAGCCTTTGCACTGGATCTGGCCGAGGTGGCTGCGGAGTTGCCGGTGGTCGCCCAGAACGGCGAGATCAGGGTGGGCGATGAGGTGCTGGCCACCTACGCCCTCTGGGAGGACCTCAACGAGGCGATCCGGCCCGTGCTCCATCGCTGGGGCTTTGTTCTGAGCTTCAGTGTGGACTCCTCGCCGGGCGAGATCAGGGTCGTTGCGCGATTGATGCATCGCTCCGGGCATGTGGAGACCACCAGTCTGACCCTGCCGCCCGATCCTGGGGTGGAGCGCAACCGGGTTCAGGCGATCGGCTCCTCGGTCTCCTACGGTAAGCGCTATACCGCCTGCGCGCTCTTGAACCTCACCTCCAGGGGTGAGGACGATGACGGCATCTGCACCGGGCCTTTGGTCGACGCCGAGCAACTATCGGCCCTGGAGGCCGGGCTGCTGGAGAGCGGCGCAAACAGGCTTCGGTTCCTGAACTACCTCGGCCTGCCCACTCTCGCTGCGCTTCCTGCCGAGCGCTTCGAAGACGCCATGGCGGCGTTGCAAGCTCGCAATGTGGAGAGTGCAGCATGAGCGGGTTCGCACTCCAGGCCATCGAGGGGACTGTTCTGGACGCCCCTGAGCTGTTCGAGCCACAGCGTAGCTCAGGCTGGCGAGAGGCGCGGCTGGGCAAGGTGACGGCTTCTCGGCTGGGCGATCTGGTCGGGCGGACCAAGACCGGCTGGTCGGCCTCTCGCGGCAACTACATGGCCCAGCTGCTGGTGGAGCGTCTCACCGGAACGCCGACCCAGATCCCGCCCAGCGCCCCAATGCGCTGGGGTGTGGAGCAGGAGGGGCGGGCTCTTGCGGCTTACAGCTTCCGCACCGATCGGGATCCTCTGCCCACCGGCTTCTGGGCCCACCCCACAATAGATCAGAGCGGCGCCAGTCCCGACGGGCTGGTGGGCTTTGAGGGCCTGGTGGAGGTGAAGTGCCCCACCACCTCCACCCATCTGGAAACCCTCGAAGCACACGCCATCCCCACCAAATACCTGCCGCAGATGAACTGGCAGATGGCCTGCACCGGCAGGGCCTGGTGCGACTTCGTCTCCTTCGACCCAAGGCTGCCCGAGCCCCTGCGGATGTTCGTTGGCCGCCTTGAACGCGACGAGCAAACCATCGCCGATCTGGAGCAGCAGGTTGAGGCCTTCCTTGCCGAGCTTGACCAAAGGCTCAGCGGTCTTAGCTCCCCCAGCGCTCACAGGCGCGCCGCATGAGCCTCACCCTTAACCGCACCGAGCGCCGCCAGGCCCTGGCTTACCGCAAGATGGTCCGGCGGGCCAGGCGGCGCACCTCCACACCCCGCATCCGCATCAACACGTTCCGCGGACGCGAGATCAACCGCGAGCACAAGGCCGCCATCGCCCAGCTATTCTGCGTCGCCACCGCCATCCGCCACGGGATCGAGTGCTACGGCGTCCACGTGGCTCACATCCGGTTCTCGCAGCATTACGCTGGCGCGCGAAACCCCGGCCTGCAGCGCAAGCCCGATGATCGATGGGTGCTTCCGCTCTGTGCCCATGAGCATCGCCTCCAGCACTCCATGGGAGAGCGGGATTACTGGGCCGAGCTGGGGGTGGATCCACATGCGCTGGCTGCGGCCTTGTTCGACGCATCGCCGGACATCGCTGAGATGCAGCTGCTACTGCAAGTCACATTATCCAGCGCCACTGAGAGGGCTACTCCAAGGTCTCCTCCCAATGGCGGCGCCGCCCAGACGATTAGCATCGAAGTCCAGATAGCGAACTGGCCTGACCGGTGAGGCTGCGGTTGGAGAAATTGCCGCTACTGCCGAACGATGAAGTTTAGGTCACTTTGAGGTATAGGTTGAAGGCTTGCGTTAACCACTGGCCGTTCGGAGTTCGGCTTAGTCCCACGTTCCAACATAAGCGATCGCTTCGGTCTGGCGGGATCAGTTAGCAAAGACTATGGGACCTAAAGCCCACCATGGGCGCAGATAAAAGGCTCATTCAGCGCCTCCACCACCCGATCCACATCCCCTCCTGCCATTGCTG
>JBBRLT010000163.1:0-2621 GCA_038231235.1 Terriglobales bacterium | reverse complement strand
GTGGCTGGCTGGCCATCCGCACCGATTTCCCTGACAGTGGAAGGCGGCAGGTACTACCCCGCCGTTGCCACCGGCGGTCCCCCCATCTTCATGAACCTGCCGGATGCGAGCACCCTCTCGGGCACCAATGCCAAGCTGCTGTTCAGCGGCGGCAACGTCAGCTCCGCCTCCATCAAGCCTGATCTGGATGGCAGCGGCTACTTCACCATCAAGGCACTGGCGACCGTGGTACTGCCGGCGGCGGCCGTGAATCCGGGGAAGACGACGCTGACCCTGACCAATGCCTCCGGCGCGTTCACCGGCACCTTCACGCTGAGCGATCCTGATCCGACCTCCACCGTGGCCAAGCCCAAGCCGGCGGTGGTGCGCAAGGTCACCTTCCAGGGCGTGGTCGTGCCGAACTCCCTCACCGCCGGCGATGTCTATGACGGCAAAGGCTATGGCTACTTCATGCTGCCCATGCTGCCTTCCGTGACGCCGCCCACCACGGCCACCACTTCGCCCACCTTGTCCGGCCTGGTGATCCTGGAATCGAAGACGAATTGATCACCCCCGGTGGGTGCCGGCCGCTGACAAAGCGGCTGGCACCTGGGGCCGGAAGCGCTGACATCAGGAAAGTAGCCATCACACTCCGTGTGATGAGCATTGTGGATGGCCTGTCCGCATCGCATGGCAGGCCAACGACGTCTATTCGCATGCGCAGTCGGAGGCACTCACGCGGAGCGTGATGGCTAGTGCGCTGTGAAGCGTCACGACCTTCCGAGGTGGAAGACCTCGGCCATCTGGAACCGTGTTCTGGGTGAGAACTTGAAGTAACTGCGTCGCCGTGAGGCGGGGTGGGGAGCAACGGAAAGAACCTGACAGACCGCAACGAAAGTGAACACGATTCGGCCACAGCAAGACGGCGAGCCTGCTAGTCAAAGGCGAAGCCCTGATGTGCAGAGCATCAGACCGGGACGCGGAGATACGGACCCTGTCGCGGGGAGTGCTGGGGTGGTTGGTGGCAGTATGTCAGGCAAAGGTGGTGCCGTGAACACAGGATGTCTGGCGGGGCAGGAACGCCGTGAGGCGCCCGCCAGGAGTCAGAGCCCTCATAGTAGCCTCGAAGCGGGTAACGACCGTGGAGCGAAGGAGGGCAGGGAGGTAGATCATCATGAGGAAAGACCGAGCGAAGCCCCATCATCGACAGTTCCGGCAGCGGATAAACAAGATGAAGAAGCCCTGTGGCAGCGCCACAAGGCCGAACGCGGAGTCTGGAGCCAGAAGATGCTGATGGCCCTGGAAACAGGGGTTAAAGGAAACGTGTGGTTCAGCCTCATAGACAAAGTCTGTGCGCCGAACACACTCGAACTGGCCTGGGCAAAGGTGCAGCACAACGCAGGAGCCTGCGGCGTTGACGGCATCACGGTAAATCACTTCGCAAAAGACAGCGCAAGCCGGCTGCTCGCCGTGAAGGAGCACCTCAAGGGAGGGATTTACCAGCCCAAGCCGGTCAAACGGGTCATGATCCCGAAACTGGGCAGCAGCGAACTGCGACCGCTGGGCATCCCCACGGTTCGCGACCGCGTCGTGCAAACAGCCCTGAGGATGGCCATTGAGCCGGTCGTTGAGCGCGAATTTGCCGAGCACAGCTATGGATTTAGGCCCGGACGTGGTTGTAAAGACGCCCTCCGCCGCGTGGACGAGCTGCTGCAAGGCGGGCTTGTTCACGTCGTGGATGTGGACATCAAGGCGTACTTCGACAGCATTCCGCACAAGCGCCTCATGGAGCTTGTGGGCGAGCGCATCGCCGACGGGCGCGTGCTCACGCTGATTGAAAGCTTCCTCAAGCAGGGCATCATGGACCCATTGGGCTGGATTGAAGCCGAAGAGCAGGACGAGGGCACGCCGCAAGGCGGTGTGATCAGCCCGCTGCTGGCCAACATCTACCTCAACCCGCTGGACCACCTGATGAACAGGAGTGGATACGAAATGGTACGGTATGCCGACGACATGGTGATGCTGTGTCCAAGCGCCAAGGCCGCTGAGAACGCCCTGCAAACCCTGCGCGAGTGGGCCGCCCAGGCCGGGCTGGAACTGCACCCCGAGAAAACGAAGATTGTGGACATGGGGCAGCCCGGAGCCCACTTTGACTTCCTCGGATACCGGTTCTGGCATGGCAAAACCAGCGGGCGCATACGCCGCTTCATCCGTCCGAAGAGCGAGAAGAAACTCAGAGAAGCCATCAAACCGCTGACGCGGCGCTGCAACGGGCACAGCATGCCCGCCATCGCCCAGCGCCTGCGGCCCAAACTGCAGGGGTTCTTTGCCTACTTCAAGCATGCCCGCGCCAGTGCGCTGGGCGAACTGGACGCATGGATACGAGGCAGACTGCGCAGCATCCTGCGCAAGCGCGCAGGGCGCAAAGGAAGAGGACGGGGCCTCGACCATCACCGCTGGCCCAACCACTACTTTACCTGTCTCGGGCTCTTCAACCTGGAAGCAGCCCGCAAACAGGAATGCATCCGTCTGCGTTTAGCAGCCAACTACTGACTGGAGAGCCGGATGCGGGAGATCCGCACGTCCGGTTCGGAGGGAGGGGCGGCGCAAGTCAATGCGCCGTCCCTACCCCTATCTTTCCT
>JBBRLT010000162.1:0-2670 GCA_038231235.1 Terriglobales bacterium | reverse complement strand
CCACATCTACAAAGGCCTCTTCGCGAATCACCATGGGCTCACCTGCTGTTCAGCATAATTGCTTCCCGGCAGCAGCCGAAGCGGGTCAATATAATCAGCAGGTGGCATTCTTCCGTCGCAAGCCCAGGCTCAAGCAGGAACACAAAGTGATGCAGCAGGCCGAGCGTGCTGCCGGCGCGCTGCTGCCCGAGTATCATCGCGCCACTCCGGAGTGCCCGCGTCCGGAGCGATGGAGTATGTACGACTCCATGACCGCGGAGTTCGAGGTGCTGGAGTTTCTGCGCACGCTGGTGACGACGACGAAGCCGGAACTCGTGGTCGAGACAGGATCGTTTCTCGGCGTGAGCACGCTCTGGATCGCGGAAGGACTGGAACGAAATGGCTTCGGCAAAGTGATCAGTTGCGAGTACGATCCTGTGATCTTCGCTCGCGCGCAGGAGAAGATTGCCGCCTCTCCCTTCCGCAACCGTCTCGACCTGCGCAACGAGTCCTCACTGGAGATGGAGGTGCCAGGCACCATCGACCTGCTCTTCTCCGACTCCGACATGCCGATTCGCGAGCAGGAGGTAACCCGCTTTCTGCCGCAGATGAATCCGCATGGGCTGGTGCTGATGCACGATGCCAGCTCGCACCTGCAGGTGGTGCGCGACGCAGCACTGAGCCTGGAGGCGAAGGGGCTGCTCTCCGTGCTGCTACTGCCCACACCGCGCGGGCTGGTGGTCGCGCAGCCGCGCCGCCGCTGAACGCGGCCCCCTAAATTTGCATGTCCCGCAGTGCCATGCGCGCTGCGTTGTGGCCGCACATGCCGTGAACCCCACCGCCAGGCGGCGTGGACGCGGAGCAGAGATAACTCGCCGGATCGCTGGTAGCGTAGTAGCGCCAGCTTGGCCGCAGGAACATCTGCAGGCCATCCATGGCGCCCCCGCTGATGTCGCCGCCAGCGAGGTTGCGGTCCATCTGCTGCAGACCGGACGGTGACAAGACGCGGCGTGCCCGCACACAGTCGCGGAAGCCGGGAGCGAAGCGCTCTATCTGCGCCTCGATGCGCGGCAGCATGTCTTCGGTTGAGCCGTTCGGGACATGGCAATAGGCCCAGGCAGTGTGCTGGCCGATGGGCGCCCGGCTGGCGTCGAACAGCGATGGCTGCACCAGTAGCACAAAGGGCTGCTCTGCGCTGCGGCCGCTCGACATAGCTTCCTCGGACCGAGCGATCTCCTCCATGCTGCCGCCGAGGTGGACGGTCGCGGCCAGGGCACACTCCTTCGCCCGCCAGGGGAGGGGCTCACGCAGTGCGTAGTCCACCTTGAAGGCTGCTGGACCGCGGCGGAAGCGCGCAAAGCGGCGATGGTCGACGGTAGAGAGCCGCGCGCCCGCGATGCGAAGCAGCTGGGCCGGCGTGGTGTCGTAGAGTGCAAAGTCCGCGTCGACCAGATCCTCGAGCGTCTCGATAGGCGAGGACGTCTTGACTTGGCCGCCGAGACTGCACAGGTGCGCGATCAGCGCCTCCGTAATGGCCTGCGAGCCGCCACGTGCGATGGGCCACCCGACTGCGTGCGCTGCTACGGCCAGGACAATGCCGAAGGAAGAGCTGAATGGCTGATCCAGTGACAGGAAGGAATGGCCTGCGAGACCGGCGAACAATGCGCGCGTGCGAGCGGAACGGAATGCCTGGAGCGCCAATTTCGTAGCCGGCAGTGCGCCCGGAGCGCCCATGCGCGCCAGCAGCAGCGGATGGCGCGGCACCATCACGAGCGGCTGCAGGATATCGTCTGCCAGGTTCCACCACTCGCGGGCCAGCGGCTCCATCATGCGCCACCAGGCGCCGCCATCCTCGCCCAGCACCTCCATGTGCTCGGAAAGATCATGCAGCAACAGCACGGCAGTGCCATCGTCCAGCGGATGCGCCATGGCGGCGGGCGAATGGATCCACGCGAGTCCGTGGCGGCCAAGCGGAAGCTGGCGGAAGAATGGCGATCCCGCCCCGGTAGGGTGCACGGACGAGCCAAAGTCGTGCCGGAAGCCGGGCAGCGTCAACTCCAGGGTGCGCGCGGCTCCGCCTGCCACTGCCTCGGCCTCGTACACGGTAACCGGCATGCCCGTCTGCGCCAGGGTGATGGCCGCTGCCAGCCCATTTGGCCCCGCCCCCACCACGGCTGCTTTGCGGGTTGCTGCGCGCATCGAAGGCCTCCGCGGCAAGTCTAGCAAGACGGATTCCCCTCATATCGCGACTGTGGAGCGTCTTGATAGCCTGAGCGGCTTGATAGGTTGTAGCGTCTTGATAGGCTGGAGCATCTAGTTTACAGAGGTGGCCGCGATGGTGGAGCGCCATACGAGCAAGTGCTGTGTCTCTCTGGTAGCAACCGGAGCACTGTTCCTGCTGGGCGGCCGGGCTGGCGCACAGATCAGCTCGCACTCCGCCACTTCGAATACTGGCCAGCCCTCGGTGACGCAAACTGGCCGCAGCCAGCCGGCACACAGCCAGCCAGGCCGCCGCGGGCCCGTCCGCTCCACGCTCGGCCCCTTGCAGTCCGTGCAGACAGGCCAAGCCAGCGTGCACGCGAATACACAGGGCGCTTTCACGGGCGCACCGCGCCCCACCTGGGAGCTGCCGCGGACCGTAACGCCGCAGTGGGAGATTCCCAATTACAACCCGGTGCAGCCCAATCAGGT
>JBBRLT010000161.1:0-2674 GCA_038231235.1 Terriglobales bacterium | reverse complement strand
TGTTCAGGTGGATGTCGTACTCCTCATCCTGCTGCTCGCCCGGCTCATTCCATTCCAGCGGAAACAGCCGAGCCTTGCCATCGGGAAAGTGGAAGCTCTTGGTGTAGAGCAGCGGCTGATCGGTGCCGTCCGCCGCCACCGGCCACTGCTGCGATTGAAAGCCTGCGAGGCGGTCGTACGTGACGCCGGCAAATATGGAGGAGAGCGATGCAATCTCTGCCATGATGTCGGCTGGATGGCGGTAGTCCCATCCGGCGCCCATGCGGTTTGCGAGTTGCATGGTGATCTGCCAGTCGGCCCTGCTGTCGCCTAACGTGTCGAAAACTTTATAGAGCCGCTGTATGCGGCGCTCGGTATTGGTGAAGGTTCCATCCTTCTCCAGTGACGGCGCTGCAGGAAACACTACGTCGGCATAACGACAGGTCTCGCTGAAGAAGATGTCCTGCACCACAAAGAAGTCCAGCTTCTCAAACGCCCCGGCAACGCGGTTCGCATCTGCATCGGCGCTGACCATGTCTTCGCCGGCAAGATAGATGGCCTTCAGCTTTCCGTCGTAGACGGCGTCCACCATCTCGTGATTGTCCAGGCCGTTGCTGGTAGGCATCTTCACGTTCCAGGCCTTCTCATACCGCTCGCGCGCTTCGTCGTCCTCCACCTTGTCGTAGCCGGCCAGGTACTTTGGCATGGCGCCCATATCGCTGGCGCCTTGCACATTGTTGTGTCCACGCAGCGGATACGCGCCAGTCCCGGGCCGCATGTAGTTGCCGCTGACCAGCAGCAGGTTGGAGATGGCGGTCGAGTTGTCTGACCCAGAGCAGTGCTGCGTGATGCCCATCGCCCACAGAATGCAGGTCGCCTTCGACTTCGCAATCTCATGCGCGATGGTGGTGAGCGTTTCGATGGGGATACCGCAGCGCTCGGCGGCATACTCCATGGTGAAGGGCTCCAAACTGGCGCGGTAGGCATCGATGCCGTTGACCCAGGTGCTCAGGAACTCGGCTTGCGCCAGATTGTTGTCGAGCAGATAACGTGATATGGCGGAGAGCCAGATCAGGTCTGTGCTGGGATTGGGGCGGATGAAGATGTCCGCGCGGCGCGCCATTTCATGCTCGCGCAGGTCGCTCACTATCAGCCGCTGCCCGCGCAGCTTGTGCGCGCGCTTCACACGCGTGGCCAGCACCGGATGCGCTTCGGCAGTATTGCTGCCGATGATGATGACCAGCTCCGCCCTCTCAATGTCAGCGATGGAGCCAGAGTCACCGCCGTAGCCCACAGTCCGCCATAGTCCCTGGGTGGCGGGCGACTGGCAGTAGCGCGAACAGTTGTCGGTGTTGTTCGTCCCGATCACGGCGCGGGCAAACTTCTGCATCAGGAAGCCATCTTCGTTGGTGCACTTTGATGAGGCGATCACGCCGATGGAGTCCGGCCCATGCTCGGCCTTGATCTCGGTCAGCCGCCGTGCCACCAGGCTCAGTGCCTCTTCCCACGTGGCTTCGCGGAAGTCTGCGCCTTCGCGGATGAGCGGCTTGCGCAGCCGATCGGGATGGTTGACGTAGTCCCATCCAAACTTGCCTTTTACGCAAGTGGAGATGCCATTCGCGGGGCCGTGCGTCGGTTCCACCTTCAGGATGTGTCGCTCCTTGGTCCACATCTCGAAGCTGCAGCCCACGCCACAGTAGGTGCACACGGTCTTGGTCTTCTGGATGCGGTCAGCCAGTCGCATCGCGGCTTCCGTCTCGGAGAGCTGCAGGATGGGGCCGTAGCCAATCTCCGGCTCCACATCCTTTACGATGTCGATCATCTTGTTCAACGCGCCCGATGGCCACTTGGTCATGTAACCGGCCTCGCCCAGCATGGAGCGTTCCATCAGCGCATTGCAAGGGCAGACAGTGATGCAGTGCCCGCAGCTTACGCAGCTCGACCCGCCAATCTGGTGCCCACCATCCCACACCACGCGCGGAACCGCTGCCTCCCAGTCGATCGATAGCGTTTCGTTCACCTGCACCGTCTGACACGCCTCCACGCAGCGCCCACACAGGATGCACTGGTCCGGGTCGTAGCGATAGAACGGATTGGTCAGGTCCGTCTCATAGGGCTTGGGCTTGTAGGGATGCTCCTGGTGGACGATGTTCAGCAGTGCGGTGGTATTGTGCACCTCGCAGTTGCCATTGTTGTTGTCGCATACCGTGCAATAGAGCATGTGGTTGCCCAGGATGCGGTCGAAGGCCTCCTTCTGCGCCCCCCGCGCGCGCGCACTCTCGGTCACCACCGTCTGCCCGGCAGCCGCCTTGGTGGCGCACCCGCGCACCAGCTCGCCATCCACTTCAATCATGCAGGTGTCACAGCTCTGGATGGGGCCCATCTGCGGGTGGTAGCAGACATGCGCCAGCTCTTTGCCGGCACGCAGAATCGTATCCACCAGCCACTCGCCGGTCTCGGCAATCGCCGGGCTTCCATCCAGCGTAATCTCGGCAGGGTGGAGACCACGGGGCCGCGGCACTGAAATGTACTGGTAGTCTCCGTCCGTCTGCCGTTCCATTTCGTTGGGAATCTGCATGTGCTGCTCTCCACCTTCGGGGTCTGTTCGCTAGGATGCGGCGGCTCTGCGGCGGGACACTCCACTCGTCCGCAGCCTGCTCCGGCAACCACGATCCATTGCAACAGCGAATCGTAC
>JBBRLT010000160.1:0-2676 GCA_038231235.1 Terriglobales bacterium | reverse complement strand
GAAAACGCCATCGGCAGGCTCAGACGCGTGCTGCCGCGCAAGGCCCACACCGCCCAACTGACGCAGCAGCAGATCAACCTGCTGGTCCAGCGCTACAACCACACCCCAAGAAAATGCCTCGGCTTCCAAACTCCTGCCGAACTCTTCTCATCCCATCTGTTGCACTTCAAATGTGAATCCACAGCGCCGCTCCGGTCGGGATGACACCGTGTTCGTACTGTGACGCGAAATGATAACGGCCCACCTGCACTGTCTGTTGCATGAACCGCGCGGTTACACTGAAGCATACGAGCCCCTCATGATCCAGACCCTGTTCGGAAGCCTGAAAGAGGCGGAAGAACCCAAAAAACCAGGCTTCCTCAATCGCATGCGGCAGGCAGTCAGCCGCACACGCGAAAATCTCTCGCAGCAGCTGGAAGAGATCGTCGCGCTCACCGTCGAGATCGACGACAAGGCGCTGGACGAGCTGGAGATGAGCCTGATCGCTGCCGATCTTGGCGTCCTTACAGCCCAGGACATCCTCACTGCATTGCGGGAGCGAGCCCTCAACCACCAGATCCGCGACGGCGCGGAGCTGAAGTCGCTATTGCGCGCAGAGATCAAGGCCATCCTCGACGCGCACGCCACACCGCCGCGCGTTGTCACTTCCGGGCCTGAAGTGATCCTGCTGGTGGGCGTCAATGGGACTGGCAAGACCACTACCAGCGGCAAGCTGGCTGCCTGGTATCGCCGCATGGGCAAGACCGTTCTGCTATGCGCGGCAGATACGTTCCGTGCCGCGGCCATCGAGCAGCTTGAAGTGTGGGGACAGCGCACTGGCGTCGAAATCATCAAGACCAGGCAGGGCGGCGACCCCTCAGCCGTGCTGTACGACGCGCTCCATGCCGCAAAGTCGCGCAACATCGATGTACTGCTGGTGGACACCGCCGGGCGCCTGCACACCAAGAACAACCTGATGCTGGAGCTGGACAAGATGCGCCGCACCACGCAGCGCTTCATTCCGGACGCGCCGCATGAGGTGCTGCTGGTGATGGACGCGACGACAGGGCAGAACGGATTACAGCAGGCCAAGCTCTTCACTGAATCGGCCGGCGTCACTGGCATTGTGCTCACCAAGCTGGATGGCACGGCCAAGGGCGGGGTCGCGGTCGCCATCGCGCGCGAGCTGCGCCTGCCCGTCCGCTTCGTGGGCGTGGGCGAGACGCTGGACGACCTGCTGCCCTTTGACAGCGCTGCCTTCACGGACTCGCTGCTGGGCGCCTGAACGCGCATGGACGACTCGCCCAAGCATTCCACAGCACCCCAGCCGGAATCCGAACGGGATGCCCACTGGATGCAGTGCGCACTCGCGCTCGCGCGCCAGGGCGTGGGCCTCGCCTCACCCAACCCCACCGTCGGCTGCGTGCTGGTACGCGAGGACAAGATCGTCGGCCGCGGCTTCCATCAATACGCGCAACGCGATCACGCAGAGATCGTCGCGCTGGCCCACGCTGGCGAAGCAGCGCGCGGCGCCACCGCCTACGTCACGCTGGAGCCATGCAGCCACTACGGACGCACCGGTCCCTGCGCGCGAGCGCTGATGGAGGCGGGCATCGCGCGCGTGGTCGCCGCGACTACGGACCCCAACCCGGCGGTCGAAGGCAGCGGACTCGCCTTGCTGCGCCAGGCCGGCATCGCCGTCAGCGTGGGCGACCACCAGGCCGAAGCGCGCGAGTTGAACGATGCCTTCGCGCATTTCATTCGTAGCCGCACGCCGCTGGTCACGCTCAAGATCGCAGCCACCCTGGATGGCCGCATCGCGCCCGCTGCCCTTACGTCGCGAGCATCGTTCCCAATCACCGACGCTGTATCCCGCGACCGCGTGCAGCAGCTGCGCCACTCGAGCGATGCCCTGCTTACCGGTGTCGGCACTGTTCTAGCGGATGACCCGCTGCTCACCGATCGCAGCCACTGCCCGCGCCGACGCCCCCTACTGCGCATCGTGCTCGACTCGCAGTTGCGCATCCCGCTCGACAGCCGCATGCTCAAGAGTGTCAACGACGATCTACTGATCGTCACCCGCAGTCCCGACCGCACTCAACACCAGATGCTCGCCGATCGCGGAGCACGCCTGCTGATCGTCGAGACGCAGTCGGAGGGTGGTATCTCCTTGCGCGCGCTGCTCGAGCAGTTGGGCGCGCAGGATATCACCAGCCTGCTGATCGAAGGTGGCGCCCGCCTGAATCGCAGCGCGCTGGTAGCCAACATCGTCGACAAGCTCGCGCTCTTTCTGGCGCCACGCTTCCTCGGTCCCGATGCAGTGCCCATGCTGGCTGGCCCCAATGGCGGCACGCTCCCCAGCCTCCAGCGCTACCGCGTGGAGCGCCTCAATGAAGACCTGCTGATCGAGGGCTACCTGCGCGACCCGTGGGAGCAGGTAGCTTCTAGCCTTTAGCCCCTAGCTCCTAGCGGTCGCTACCTTCGCTTCGCTTCCGGCTCGGGTGAGAAAAGTATCACCGCCTTAGACACCAAGTTGTCATCCTGAGCGGAGCGGATGTGTGGATTCACATTTGAAGTGCAACAGATGGGATGAGAAGAGTTCGGCAGGAGTTTGGAAGCCGAGGCATTTTCTTGGGGTGTGGTTGTAGCGCTGGACCAGCAGGTTGATCTGCTGCTGCGTCAGTTGGGCGGTGTGGG
>JBBRLT010000159.1:0-2689 GCA_038231235.1 Terriglobales bacterium | reverse complement strand
GGCCGATACCGGCGAACACGTTTGTTTGTTCTCACCCTGGGCTACAGCCGCAAGGCCGTTCGCCTGCTCACCTTCCAGTCCAGCACGCGCACGTGGGCCGAACTCCACGAGCAAGCATTCCGCCGGCTGGGTGGTCTCTGTCGCACGATCGTGCTCGACAACCTCAGCGAAGGAGTGCTCAAGCCGGACATCTACGATCCGGCCTTGAACCCGGTGTATCGCGACATGCTCACCCACTATGGCGCCGTCGCGCTGCCTTGCCGCGTCGCTGATCCGGATCGCAAGGGGAAGGTCGAGCGCGGCGTCGGGCACGCCAAGAACACACCCCTGAAGGGCTTGCGTTTTGAGAGCCTGGAAGAAGCGCAGACTTACCTGGATCACTGGGAGACCAAGTGGGCCGACACGCGCATCCATGGCACCACCAAGCGCCAGGTCGCAGCCATGTTCGGCGAAGAGAAGCCGTCGCTGCTGCCGCTGCCGCTGGAGCCGTTCCGCCTGTACCAGTTTGGCGACCGGCGAGTGAACCTGGATGGCTGCGTCGAAGTCGATGCCGCCTACTACAGCGCGCCGCCAGGCTGGATCGGCCGCAGCGTGAAAGTGCAATGGGATGGCCACGTGGTGCGAGTACTGGATCCGCGGACGGGGCAACTGCTGCGCGAGCACCGCAGTCAGGAGCGGGGCAAGCATCGCATCCCGGATGAGGACAAGCCCGCGCAGACGCCACGGCCGACCGCCCAACTGCTGGTGCGTTGCAGCAAGATCGGCCCCCATGTCGGTGCAGTCGCCGAGCAGACCTACCGACGCGATGGGCCCGAGTCCATCCGCCGCATCATGGGCTTGGCCAGCTTGGCGCGCAAGCATGGCGCCGCACTCACCGATGATGCCTGCGCCGCCGCGTTGGAAGCCGGGCTGCCTGCCAATCCGTATGGCTTCGTCCGCCGGTGGCTGGAGCGCCGGCCCGCCCTGACGCTTCGCCAGGTAGACCCCATCATCCGGCAACTGACCTTGTATCGCGACCTCATTGACAGCAAGACCCAGGAGAACCAAGAATGAATCTCACCGAACTACAACGCAGCCTGCGCCAACTCCGTCTCGGTGGCATGGCTACAGTACTGGAGACCCGGCTGCGGCAAGCGCAAGCCGAGCCCATGGCGCCGATCGACCTGCTAGCCACGCTAGTTTCTGACGAGTTGACACGGCGCTCGGACCGGCTCTTGGACCGGCGGCGCAAACTCGCCGCCTTCCGCGATCCCAACAAGACGCTGGACAACTTTGACTTCAGCTTCAATCCGAAACTGAATCGCAGTATGGTTTTCGATCTGGCTACAGGGGCGTTCATCGATCGCCGCGAAGACGCTCTGTTTCTCGGGCCGGGCGGTACGGGCAAAAGCCATCTGGCGCAAGCCATCGGGCAGGCCGCGATCCTGCAGGGCCACAAGGTGCTGTATCGCCAGACGCATATCCTGCTGGAGGAAGTCGGCGAAGCGACCCTGGAGGGCAGGCGGAAGCAGTACATGGAATCGATCTCCAGCGCGGCGTTACTGATCATCGATGACTTCGGCATGCGTAAGTTACCGCAGACGGCCGCCGAGGATCTGCTGGAGATCGTGATGCGACGCTACGAACGCGCCAGCACGCTGCTGACTTCCAACCGCCCCGTGGATGACTGGGGTAAACTGCTGGCCGATGTTGCGGCGGTGGGCGCCATGCTCGACCGGCTGCTGCATCATGGGCACGTCCTCAAGTGCGGGCCTAAGAGCTGGCGGACGAAAATGGCAGTCGCTGACTGAAGCACCAGGCAAAGCTCGAAGAATGCGAGGGCTCTGCCCTCGCGCTCCCGGGATTTACCGCTTTTCTGCCAGAATGCCGCGGAGGCGGCTTCGCGCCGCCCACGCATTCCGGCCTCTGGGTCGGCGCTCTGGTCGCATCCCTGCGGAGCCATATCCTCCGCCCAGGTGTCGTCAGCATAACTGATTGGAGATAAGTTTTGCGAAGTTTTTCATTGCCGCTATGCGCGGTGATGGGGTATAACTACCTTGTCTCGCCTGATTCTATTGGCCGGTTTTGAGGTGTCCCTCATTGGCCGGTTTTCAGGTGTCCCCCGAGGAAACGCCGGCCATCCTCCAGTTGGACTCTCCTTGCAGCGAGTCTGCCACATATACCTCGGCTCGCTGGTTTGGGAAAGAATAATCGAGCTTTCGGCGCAGCATCACTCCCAGATTCTGGGGATCGACTTTCAGCGTGAATTCCGATGCGGTCTTCGTGGTGCGCCCTCGGTCAATTTCGACGGGGTAAATTTCAACACCTTGCCAGGTGTCCGGTCCCCATTCATAGCGCGAGCTGAGCTCATAGGGTGCGGAAGCATCCGGCGAGGAATAATCGTGTTGGCGCTCGCTGATCGCGTCACCAATCCTCAATTCGTCGGTCTTCACCAGCGATGGCGCCGGTAGGCCATACCAATAGGTGACGGTCTCGTAATGCTCTTGAGACTCGTTATTCCCGCCATGCTCCAGCCGGATCACTGCATTCTTGCCGAAAGGCATCAGGTCGGCCAGCAGAAACCGGTAGGCGGACTCGATCTTATCCGCGGCAGTGCGCGCGTCCTCAAAACTCTTGGCGCCGGTGGGATGGCCCGCGAACGGCAGAGTCATGTTCAGCCCGCCCCAAAAATCGCCGCCGCCGCCCCATT
>JBBRLT010000158.1:0-2730 GCA_038231235.1 Terriglobales bacterium | reverse complement strand
TTGCTGACGATGATGCTCTGGCTGGTGGTCTTGCGCGCCAAGGAGACGAAGATGCGCAACACATTGTCCCAGTCCTCAATGATGAGGGCGGTATTTGCCTTGTGCATCGGACGCAGCGTGAGATTGGCGTACTGGCGGGGATGCTGGAAGCCAAAGAGCGCGGTGCGTACCTTCTCCGAGATATCGGCATAGCGCGGCGCAAATTGGTACATGAACGCATGCAGGAGCGCGAAGTTGACCTCGTTCGTGCCGTGGGTATCGGTGGAATGCACGCTAGGTCGGAGCGAGGTGGTGTTGTTGAAGAGCAAGTCGAACACGTAGTGGCTCTCATGCTCGTTGGCGCCGATGATCCGGGCGCTGACGGGGATGTGGTTGATCACCAGCGTGTCGGCCACAATACCTTTCTTGAGGCCGAAGTACTTGGGTCCATAGCGTGCATTGAACGTGGGCCGGCGTGTCTCGAACTTTTGTCCATCGCTGCTGGAGTGCACCACGCCACCCAGGTTGTAGTGCTGGGTGATGGGTAACGCCGCCGTTGCATCGACGACGAGGTCGTTGGCGGGCCCACGGGTTTCCAGCCGCATGAAGTCGTCGCTCGCCTCCTGCAGGGCCTGGTAGCTGATGTCGGAGATCTCGGCCATGCGGCCTAGGCCGGTGTTGGTGCCCCACGCCATCAGGCAGGCGCAGAGCACGCGGTCATCAGCCGCTCGTTTGGTGTAGCGCGGCAGCAGGTGATCGAACAGCTGCAGGAACGGGCACCGGCTGTTGACGAAGAGCAACACACTGGCGATGTCCTGCTGGGGTATCCCAGCGAAAAGAGGATGGTTCACGGTGTTACTGGGGCGAGGAGTGGTGAGTGTCCAGCGGACCTTGGGACTGCGGCGCGTGATCTTGAACTGGGTATTCTCACCGGTGGCGATGCGCCGATTGACGGCCTGCAAGAGGTCCTCCAGTTGACGTTCAAGATCGGCGAGCTGCTCGGAAATGGGACGGGTGAGCACGGACAGGCCAATGTCAGCAATCAAGGCGTCCTTATGCTGCCGCCATTCCTCCTCGGGGATCAGGTCGTCCTCGAAGCTGCGAAACCGTACGCTTTGCCGGCACGAGATGCGACCTGACTCCAGGCCCTGGCGCAGCAGGCGGTAGACCCAGAACTCATAGCGATCGACGAGCAAGTGTCGCGGCCCCCTGCCTTCTTGCGCGTAGAGGTACCGCCGGAGTCGCTTGGGGATACAGCGGGTCGGGATGGCGCGTTCGGCATACTGGCGCAGCGGTTGTCCTTTAGCAAAGGCCTCCTGGAGAAACGCGATGGCCAGCATCAAGGGTGCTTCCGGCTCAGACGCCGTGATCTCGATGGCTTGCAGGAGCGGGCGGAGATGGCGTTTGAACTGCAGGGCTATCTTGTCCACATGCTCCCATTGCAGTGCCACCTCATCGAACCGGCTCGTCTTGGCGAGATGGGCGGCGACGCGCTCCAGTCGTGGCCGGTCCAGAATGGCGAACGCCTTGGCTTGCACAGTGCTAAATGGCGTCGCACCGTCGCCTTGCTCCGCCGTGAACAGTTTGAGCACCGCGCCGGCCTTGGGCAGATCGCGCTGGTCGGCGACATGTTGTGCCGCGGCATGGTCCTTGGCGGCGCTCTTGCCCTCGTTGACAAACTCCTTCACCTTGTGCAAGAAGCAGGTCAGCAGATGATCATGAGCACGCTGATAGCGATGGAAGGCGAAGCAGAGGAGATACACGTAGGTGGTATGGGTGTCCAACTGGCGCAGGCGGAATACAGAGTAGTACCGTGCCAGCGCGGCGTAGTACTTGATGCCTTCGTTGGAGATATCCAGCTGAGGGAAGAGGCGCTCGGCCAGGTGCGCAAGGGGTCGTAGCTCTGTCGCGCGCTCGATTTCTCAGCGCATCTCGCCCAAGCTGAAGTCTTTCGGATCGTGCTTGAGTTGCGTGATGAGATGCAGCCCAGAGTCTGAGCCAAGCAACGTGTCCAAGGCAGCACACTCTTGAGGCACCAGATTTGTCCGCAGAATCGTCGCCAGCCGCGTTTGTTCTGCGGTCAACGCCGTGCCCACAACATCCTGCAGCAGGGTGTAGCCCGGTGCGACGATACGCTGCTCCGTCAAGTACTGCCAGAGTTCGCGAAACACGTACACCGGCTTGGCGTTGAGCCGGGCGACCTGGCTCGCACGGTAGGCCAGTTGCGTGCGCTCTTTCGCCCCACACCGGCGGTAGTCGAAGTGTGCGAGAAGCATATGGTGCTGGTTGAACAGCGTGCGCGAGTTGACTGATGGCAGGCTAGCCTGCGGAACCTGGGGGAAGTAGCGGGCCAGCAGGTAGGCCACATCCTCTGCCACCTCGTCAAATGGCACGGGAAAGAAGAGTTGCTTGGCTTTGAAGTAGCCAAGCTGGAGGAGAAATGCGACGTGCGAGGAGACGCCACGCAAGGAGCGCAGCAGCGCCACCTCGGCGGGTTCGAGGGTGAAGTACTCGGCACGTTCCTCGACCGAAAAGCAGGGGCGGCCGTAGAGCGCCTCGACTTCCTCGTCGTCCAGGATGTGCAAACGGCGTTGGGTGCCTAGCTCATCGTCCACAGGCACGCGCTGTGTGACTTTTCAAAGTCGACGTCAGCAGCGCTCCCCCAGAACCCGCAGTTTCCCCTTGATCACTCTCCCCTGAATTGGCATACTCGATGTCAGCAGCGTTCAAACGCGCTGTCAGTACGGCGCA
>JBBRLT010000157.1:0-2736 GCA_038231235.1 Terriglobales bacterium | reverse complement strand
TTGAAGTATTACCGTCTCGGCCCGTTACTGTATTGCTCAGAATTGGAGCTGCCGGAATTGCAGCCCGTTGCTCCTTCGCCCGATCTGCCCACGGTCATGATTCGGGCGGGGCGCGCCCCAAAGAGGCTTTCCTTCCCGCTCGGCTCGGAACCGGACTGGGAGGCCAACGCGACTGAATTCCTGTTGCGCATCGACGGCGTCGCCACCTACTACGTCCGGGATGGCGCGGAGGTGCTGGTTGACCCCGCTGCCGATGCTCCTGAACTCGATTTACACTCCTACCTGCTGGGCAGCGTCTTTGCCGCGGTCTGTCATCAGCGCGGCCTGCTGCCGCTGCACGCCAGCGCTATCGGCACGCCGCGTGGCGCGGTCGCGTTCCTCGGCCACTCCGGTGCCGGCAAGTCATCACTGGTTGCCTTCCTGGCGCAACGTGGCCACCCCATTCTGGCCGACGACACCTGCGTGGTCGATCCCCTGGCACCGCTGCCGCGCCGCGTGCTGCCCGTCGCACCCTGGCTAAAGCTGTGGCGCACCACGCTGGACGCTCTCGGAGAGCGGAGCGAAGGATTGCCGCGCACCTTCGTTGACGAGGACAAATACCGGTTCGCTATGCCAGCAGACCAGCCCGCTACCGCGCTCGCCGAAGTGATCGTGATGGGCCATGCGGAGCCCGGTTCGGAAGCGGAAACGACACGCTTTGAGAAGCTGGCTCCCGCCCACGCCATACGCGCTGTGCTGGAGCTTACCTACCAATTCTGGCTGATACAGGCAACAGGGCAGACCGAACGCTACTTCCTGCGCTGCGGGCAGGCACTGGAGGGAGTGCGCGTCTATCGCATGCGCCGGCCCTGGGGGTTCGATGCGATGGAAGCAACGCTGGCGGCGCTGGAGACTCACCTCGCCGCGGAGCCGTTTTGACCTTGGCGTGGCCTTCCGGGAATCCGGCTAATGTTTTGTATCCCCCGGCGCCGACCAACTCACCGCAGCGAACAGCGGCGCGCTTTCTCCGCCCAGCAGCATGCGGCCCTCCACTTCCAGCCAGGTGTGGGCGCGCAACTGGCGATCGGCAGAGCGGCGCACGCCATAGTGCATCACGCTGGCAACGCCGCGACGGCGCAGCATCGCGTGGGCTGCCAGCGCCTGCGGGAAACACACAAAGGAGATGGGACTGTATCGCGCGGCGCTGATGACCGCCCAACGTGCTTGCTCCGCTGCGCCGTGGTCTTCGACAGGGTTATGCAGAGGACGCTCCAGCCAGCGGAAGATCCAGCGCGTGGGTAGCAGACGCAACGCAGAGCGCGCCGCCAACAGCAAGACGAATGCCTCAGCCAACAGCCAGCGTCGCTGCCACGGAAGCGCCGTCAGGCGATGCCAGCGACTACGCTGCCGCCGCGCCACCGCGGTAGGCGCGATCGTGCGATGAAAGATTACCCACTCCAGCGGGCTGAGCACCGTGTAAAGCGGAAACAGCGCGTCCGGCAGATCGTAGCGCGCCCAGACGCGAGGACGCATCAGCACGCGGCGCAAGATCTCCAGCCGATACGCCGCCCCGCGCCGCAGGCCAAACTCATAACGCTTCAGCGCCAGGGTTCCCGCGCCGTCCTGCGTCGGTCGGTAATGCTGCGCCGCATGTTGCGTCAGCGCGTAGCTCCAGATCCATTGCGCCTCGCGACCTTGCGCCTGCAACTGCAGCGCGGGACTCACGGTATCGCTGTTCAGCAGTTCGAGATCAATTGCCAGCAGCAGCGCCGCGGCGAGCTCGGGCAACACGGCATGTTCGCGCGCCGTCGCTGTCAGCTCGTTGCGCTGCTCCGCACTGAAGCTGCGCCACCAGGCAGCGACATCGACCAGCGACTTGAAGCGGAACCAGCCGTCCAGCGCTCCATGCACGCACAGGTAGAGAAAGCTTCGATCGACAGGCAGAATCTCGAGCGCAGTGTCGCCCAGCAGAATCCGCTCGCGCGCGGCGGACTGCGGATCAGCCAGCCGATTCCCTGGCATGTATGGGTTCCGAAACAGCCGCCAGTGCAGGTCGATCTCGAAGCCGGAGCGATCGGTACGGTAGGTGTAATCCTTGCCGTGACGCCGCCAGGAGAGACGTCGCCGTGGTGTCAACGGTGCGGCGGGATCATTGCGGTAGTAGCCATCGGTCAGCAGCACGCGATCTGCGGCCTCCTCCGTACCGGGTGTGATCAGCAGGTCGATGTCGCCGACGTGGCGCAGGGCCGCGTCGCCATAGATCTGTTGCGATAGCGGCACGCCCTTCAGCACGCTTGCACTCACGCCTGCGCTCTGTAACAACTCGTACAGGCGGCGAGTCTCCGCCAGGGAGTGCAGTGTGTCGTACGCGTTGCGTGTAGCCGCAGCCTTCAGCGTGACCAGCATCGATGGCGGAATGGGCGTGGCGGAAGCGGATGCAGTGGCGCGCCGCAGCGCGCGGTATGCCATGGGCTCAAGCCTGTGGTGCTCGCACAGCAGGAGGAAGTTCTCCCAGTCGAACGGCGGCTCGCCGTCCCCTTGCAGCAGGGCGCGGATGCGGATGTCCTCGTCCGCGGCGCCAGGCCATCTGCTGCAGCAGAGCAGCAGGCGCAACTCGGCAGGCAGTCCGAGCGCAACAGCAGCCGGATTGGGCGGAGCAGGCGTCGGCAGCAAAGTCTCAGTATGATATGCGAGGCCGCCCCGTCCTGGTATACGCAGCGGTCAGGAAGAAGGTCTGCATGGCGCGCGAACTCCCCA
>JBBRLT010000156.1:0-2800 GCA_038231235.1 Terriglobales bacterium | reverse complement strand
TCCGCAGCGAATCATTTATCACGGTGATAAACTGATGCCTCTGTACTGGAAACGAAATCCTGCACAACTGCCTGCGCCCCCTGCCAAAGGGTCGCGGAAAAGTCGTGAGATCAAAGGTGGCCGTCTGCTCAGCCTGACAGCGCTGCAGGCGCTGCTGAGTACCGGCTCGTTCGATCTGGATTCGCTTATCTTTGGTACGCGCGGTGCGCGAGATGACCGGGAGAAAAACCGTTGGAAAAACGCAGATGTCCTGCACCTGTTGATGCTCCTCAGGGAGCCTGCTGCGAAGCTCAAGGGAGCAGTGGAAGACCTCAACGACTACGTCAAATCCGAGTGGTGCGAGGTAGATGCTGAGATCGATATGCGATGGGTTGCTTGCGACGTATATCGGATGAACATTGATCTCGCACGCCTGCAGCGCGATCGCAACGGCACTGAGATCTACTTTAAGTTTTCCGTGGAAATCGATGGATCCATCACCATCGTGATGGCTTCCTGCCATCCGTCTACATAGGACGCGGCATTCAGCCGCCCAACATCATGAACAACACTGATCTGCCGAAGTGCCCCATTTGCCGCAACGGTCGGCTGCTGGCTGGCACCACCCATCGCGAGTTTTATCCGCGTGGAGTGAAGGTGTCGGTCGAGCTTCTTACTTCGGTATGCGACCACTGCGGCAAGGAAACGGTCCGCTCGGCCCAGCACGACGATAACCTGCAGCGGTTATGGGATCGAAAGCATCGGCCGGCGTACGCGGGCTTGCTGCTGGGTGAAGAAATTCTGGCCCTCCGCCATCGCTACGGATTGAAGCAGCAGGACGCGTCGAAGATCTTCGGCAAGGGAAAGATTGCTTTCTCGCGCTACGAAAACGAAGTCACCTATCCCGACGAGAGCACTTCGCTGCTGCTGCGCATGGCGATCGAGAAGCCAGACACGCTGAAGTGGCTGGCTGACGAGGCTGGCGTGTCCCTGCCTTTGTGGCAGGCACGTTGTGATGACCGTCGGATGTCAATCCGCATGGTTCCGGGCATGCCCGTCAACCTGCGCGCCTTGAAGCCTGTGGACTTCTCGTCACCGAACCCGACGCCAGACAATGCCAAGACCGGCTGGCACGAAGTACAGCAGGACGGTCGAACAAAGGTCGAAATCGAGGCCACGATCAAGATCGTGGGCAGCAAAGCCGAGGTTGTGCCGATGTTGGAGGCTGCGTGAAACCAAGCCCGATCCAGTTGCTGCGCCTGAACTTCAAGCATGTCAATGTGGCCTTGGACCCGGCACACCTGCCGGCGGACATTCCCAACCCGCTGGAAGCCGTGTTCACCTTCGACGGTGTGACTATCCATACCGAAGTCGGCGTTGGCGAAGCCGAGCCACGGGAGAACGGCCAGTTTTACTTCCTGGAACTGAAGGTCGTCGTGGATAACCTGGCCCAGCCCGATTCCACGAGCCAGAAGTTCTCGCCGTACACGATCGACATCGCAGCTGAAGCTGTGGTGCTCGTCCCCAACGGCGCAGAGAGGCTTGGATCTCCGGAAGATCTGGCTGTCGTCAATGGCACCAGCCTCTTGTGGTCTGCGGTGCGGGAGCAAGTGCTCTCGCTCACGGCAAGGATGCGGGCAGGTCCGGTGATGTTGCCAACGGTGCACTTCCATGACTTGAAGAAGCAGGCGGCAGCGCAGCCTGCCGCGCCAGCAGCAGAGTTGCCCGAGCCCCTTGTAGCACCAGCGACAAAGCGGTCAACAACACGTCGTACACGCTAGGCAAACAACAACAAACGGGAGGGCGTGCACATGACGCTGCTGAAAGACCTGATTCATATCCCGCAGCGGGTGCACCAAGGCGACTTTGTGCTGAAGCTTTCGGAAGGTGTCACCCACGCCGACCAGACACTGCGCGACTACGTGGTGACGCCCCAGTTGGTGGACGCCTTCAGCAATGCGCTGGGCTTTATCCAGCAGGCGGTGCAAACGGGCGGGAGCAAGGCGGCCTACCTGCACGGCAGCTTCGGCTCTGGCAAGAGCCACTTCATGGCCGTGCTGAACCTGCTGCTGGACGGGAACACACAAGCCCGCGCCACGCCCGAGCTGGCAGATGTGGTGGCCCGCAATGGGTGGACGACGGGGCGGAAATTTCTGCTGGTGCCGTACCACATGGTCGGCGCACGCGACATGGAAAGTGCAGTGCTGGGGCAGTACGCCGAGTTCGTGCGCAAGAAGCATCCCGACGCGCCGGTGCCGGGCTTCTACTTGGCCGAAGGCCTGTTCAAAGACGCGAGTGCATTGCGGCTGCGCATGGGCGATGAGTCGTTCTTCGCCAAGTTGAACGAAGGTGCGCCGAGCGAAAGCAGCGGCGGCGGCACTGGCGGTGCCATCGGTTGGGGTTCGTTCGACAGTGGCTGGGATGCCGCCAGTTTTGAAGCAGCAATGCTGGAACCGCCCAACGGCGAGGAGCGCTCGCGTCTCGTTGGCGACCTGATCAGCCAGTTCTTCTCGGCCTACCGCACCATCGCAGGCAGCGGCGAGTCGTACGTGTCCCTGGACGATGGGCTGAGCATCATGAGCCGCCACGCCCGCGACCTGGGCTATGACGCAGTCATCCTTTTCCTCGATGAGCTGGTGCTGTGGCTGGCCAGCCATGCGGCCGATGTCAATTTCGTGAGCCGTGAAGGCACCAAGCTGGTCAAGCTGGTGGAAGCCACCAACGCGGACCGCCCGATTCCGCTGGTGAGTTTCGTTGCACGACAACGCGACCTGCGCGACCTGGTGGGAGAGAACCTGGCCGGTGTGGTGCAGGTGCAGTT
>JBBRLT010000155.1:0-2821 GCA_038231235.1 Terriglobales bacterium | reverse complement strand
CGAGCCCAACTCCGGCCTGGGCGCGGCCTATCGGTACATGCTCAAACGCTGGGACAAGCTGACCCTGTTCCTGCGTCGGGCGGGGGCGCCGCTGGATAACAACATCTGCGAGCGTGCACTCAAAAAGGCCATCCGCCACCGCCGCAATTCTCTGTTCTACCGAAGCCAGCGCGGTGCCGATGTGGGCGACATGTTCATGTCCCTGATCCACACGGCCCAGCTCCGCGGCGAAAACGCCTTTGAGTTCCTGACCCAGGTGCAGCGTCACGCCAAGGCGGCCGCTGACAAACCGGCAGACTGGCTGCCCTGGACCTATCGCGCCACCCTGGCGCGCATGGCCGAGCAGCAGACCAACTCGCGTGCCCCGCCTGGTCCGCCATCGCTGCCCCCGTCAAAGCAAGCTCCGCCTACATCAGCGCCTACGTTGTAGCCGCTGTCGTCAGCTTCGCCCTGCGCAGCCCGACCCCCCGGTGATCACACCCATGCCCGCTCTGCGCCGCGGTGGTCCTCTTCGCCCTGCGGCGGCCCGGCCACCGCGGTGATGCGCCCTGCGGTTCTCCACTCTTTTACATGCTTGCCGGAAGCTCACGAACCTCCAGGACCTTTCCAAAGACCCCTCGCTGATTCCAGCGGCTAAACCGCACGTGAACGGTCTTCCATGGCCCAAACCGCTCGGGGAGGTCTCGCCAGGGAGCGCCCGTCTTGGCGATGTAGAAGATGGCGTTGAGGAAGGTACGGTTCGGCAGACGAACGGGTCTGCCGGTCGCCCGCTCTCGGCGGGCAGCAGGGGTTGTAGGAGACTCCACTCGTGGTCGCTCAGCTCGTGGCGGTGCATCTATGCTGTCAAATCACCCATCTCGCTCGTGGGCAAGTTTTTGACCATTCTCCCTCACGGGCGTCCGCTCACGCGAGTTTGAGGACAGGCCCTAGGGATTTCCCGGAAACGGTTCATCCAGCAGTCTCGCGGTTAATATCAATGAACCATGAGGGGAGATGAAGTCGCGGGAGAGCTTGCGCGCTCGACGTCCTTCATGGTCTGCTTGGATATATGCGGACACACATGCTGCGCCCGGACCTGGCGGCAGACGGTCTGCACCCGAACGCCTTGAGCAAGACGCGTAGCGGTCGTAGCGCAGAAGGCCGACGCGAAGGCGGCCCCTCTGATCTGAGGGGAACTCAGCGCACCGCCAGTCCGTGCAAAAAGAGGTCCACCAGCGTCGCCTTCCAGTGGCCTGGCTCGATGGTGCGCCCCCCTAGGAAGAGCGGCTGCGTCGAGCGGGCGGCGATCAGCAGACACACCATCCCGGTCAGGCTGTGCACTGCCAGCGCCGCATCCATCGGTCGGATCGACCCGCTCTGGATGCTCCCCTTCAGCAACATCCGGGCCCTCTGGTGGACCCGCTCGTTCAGGTCGGGGTGGACCTCGAAGAGCTGCATCAGGCGCTTGCCGCCGTCGATGGCCTCGCGCACCAGGATGTCGGCGAAACGCGGGTTCTGCATCAGTAGGTCGACGTACCGCTCGAAGGCCATCACCGCCAAGTCCCTGCCGGCTGGCGCCGTTTCGATAGCGCGCAGCGAAGCGGAGTGCTGTTCATCGACGAGCGGCGACAAGGGAGCGGTGCCGTCGAGGATCTGGGCCATGTTCCGATAGATGGCCTCCAGCACCGCCAGGTAGAGCCCTTCCTTGGATCGGAAGTGGTAGTAGATCATCCGCACGTTGAGCTCCGTGCGCTGGGCGATGGCATCGATGCGAGCGCCGGCGAAGCCGTTCTGAGCAAACTCCTCGCTGGCTGCTTCCAGGATCAGCTCGCGGCTGGCACCGCGTTCACGCGAAGGCCGGTTCGATTTTCCAGCAGGCACTCCGGCAGGGTAGCAACTTTTCCGGCCACCGTCCGAAGATATAGGTCCCTAAAGCCCGGCGTGGGGCCTCTGTCGGAGGTTAGAAGTGGACATGATGAAACGGATGACGATGTGGCTCCCCTTGTGGTTCGGTCTGTTGTGCTGGCTGCCGGCGGGAACGGCGCGGGCCGGGGAGGCGGGGGCGGAGGCGCGCGTGCGGCTCCTGCAGCAGGCAGCGGTGTCGGGGTCGGCAGTGCGCGAGGGCTCTGGTGGAATGAAGGCGCGTCTGCATCTGGCTGCGCTCTTGCCCCATGTGTCGGTGTCGGCGGGGCGTGGCCTCAGCGTCACCGGCAACGAGCGGCAGGTGAACGGCGTGGCGCAGCTCACCCTGACCGATGGGGATCGGGTGAACTACTCGGTGAGCGCCCGATGGGACCTATCGCGGGTTCTCTACGCCCGGGAGGAACTGTCGATGCGGACGCAGGAGCAGCGAGCAGCGCACCAGCGGGCGGCGGTGACCGCCGAGGTGGCGCGGCTTTACTACGAGCGTCGGCGTCTTCTGCGCAGCGCCGCGGACGCGGACCGGATCGCCGAGCTGACGGCGACGCTGGACGGCCTGACCGGCCTGCGCGGTCTGGCCGCCCTTTCGCCAGAAGATCTGCCCTGATTCGCCAAAGAAACCTTGATTAACCAGGGTTTCCCTGATAGCGATCCAAAGAGTTGATGCCGGATACTGCGAGGATCAGACTGCGCTGATCATTCAACTGCAGGATGGTCAAAGTGCGCTCAAAGACTGAAGTGGACCCCCATTTTTGGACCAGGGGGTAAGGTGGAAAGTGAGGCTTGCTTCAGGCAAAATAGGAGCAAGAACCATGAGTACCAAGCGCACCAAGCACAGTCTCGGAGTTCGGCTGACGTGGCGAATTCGTCCCGCGGAGATGGTCCACCTCTGAGTGAGGATGCTCGATTGTCAGGTGTCCTG
>JBBRLT010000154.1:0-2851 GCA_038231235.1 Terriglobales bacterium | reverse complement strand
TATCGACGGGGCCGTTGGAGGGCACGAACAACAAGATCAAGACGATGCAGCGCCAAGCCTACGGCTTCCGAGATCAAGAGTTCTTCAAACTCAAAATCTATGCCCTGCATCGAACGAAGTACGAATTAGTCGGATGAACCAGAATACATCTGTGAATTGGGCAATTCCGCCAGACGGGGCACCACCTGGCATAGCGCATCTCGCCGCCGGTACGCATCCTCTATGGACTGGGCAGCAGCCAGCGCCTGCTGCAAGGCTAAGATCTTTGAAGGAGCGTCCAGATGGGGTGCCAAACTTGCCAGCGCCTTTGCCCGGTCAGCATCGTCTTTAATGGACTCGGCCACTTTCAGAGCTGGCTGATACAAGGATTTGGGAAGGTAGCGTGCCATCGTCTCCAACAGTCCTGCGCGAGGATATAAGAAATTGTCCCCCGCCACTTGGGCAGCGTGCAGCGCCTGCTGCAAGGCCTTCGCCCTGGAAGATTCCGGTAAGTGTGGCGCGAGGTTTGCCAGCGCACTAGCGCGATCGTATGCGTCCTCTACTGCTTTGGCCGCCTCCAAGGCTTGCTGCATGACTTCTCCCTTGGCATGCTCATCGAGATGAGGCAGCAAGCCTGTAAGCGCCGTCGCCCGAGAGTTTGTGTCGACCATCGCCTGGGCGATTGTCAACGCCTGCCGTAGCAACTCCCCCCGGAGATGAGGCGCAAGCCCGATCAGCGCCCTAGCACGCCAGTAAGACCCCGGTGGCTCTTGCATGCCCTGGTGTTGCCGCAGCGATCCCGCCAGATGCGGCGTCAGCCAGTCCAAGGCGCTGGTGCGCCAATACGAATCCTCGATCCCCCTGGCCGCATTCAATATCGTGCCCTGCAATGCCTCCGTTAGAGGGGCGACCGGCCCAGCAAGCGCCGCTTCTCGCAAATCTGAATCCACGACCGCTTCGGCAGCGGCCAATGCCTGCCCTGTGACTTCCTCCTTGTCGGCGGTAGGGAGATGGGGAGCCAGGCGAACTAATGCCCAGCCCCGCCAGTAAGAATCCTTGATCGCTCGAGCCCCCGTTAGCGCCCGATTCAATCGCTCCGGGGGAGGAGGTTTCCGGTCCGCCGAGGCCTCCGCTGGCAGGTACGGTTCCCCGATCTCTTGAACCGCCGCGAGTGCCTGCCGCAACAAAGGCTTGGACAGATGTGGTGCCAGGCTCGCCAGGGCCTCCGCCTGCGCAGACCATTCCCCAATACCTTGGGCTGCTGTCAGCGCCTCCTGGAGCAAGGGATTCCGCAGATGCGGTGCTAGGCTCTGAAGCGCCTGAGCGCGAACGATTGCATGCTCCACTCCAAGTGCAGCCTCCAGTCCTTGCCGCAAGGCTTTTCCTTTGGCTCGCTTATCCAGGTACGGTATCAGGCCCGCCAGCGCCATCGCCCGGTCGTAGGGGTCTCCTACCGCCTGGGCAATTTCCCACGCCTTTCGTAGCAAACTGCCCGTCAGATGTGGTGCCAATCGTGTCAGTTTGTCTGCCTTGGGTGCCTCTGTCACCTTTATCTCAGCGGTGGTGGCCAGTGCTTCCCGCAGAGCTTTGGCTCTGACAGGGTGAGGGAGCCGCGGTGCTACCTCTGCTAACGCTTCCGCCCGACACCAAGACTCCCCGATCGCCTGGGCTGCTGTCAGCGCCTCGGATAGCAAGCGATCCGGCAGGTAGCGTGCCAGAGCCTGTAACACCTGCGTTTGCGCAAAGCCATCCTCCAGTACACGGACAGCGTCCAGAACCTGCTTCAAGCCTCGCTCCTTGTCAGCTTCTGGGAAATCCAGCGCTAGCCGGGTTAGCGTAAAGGCCTGTTGATCCGCGTCCCCGATCCTCTGGGCGGCCGTCAGAGCCTGAGGCAGCAAGGTTTGCGCCAGATGCGGCGCCAGACTTGCCAGCACCTTCGCTCGGTAGTCAGAATTCCCAATCTTCTGGATAGCTGCCATCGCCCGCCCTTGTAAGGTTTCTGGGAGATGCTGAGCCAAGCCCGCCAGCGCATCCGAGCGATTCCGTGCATGCCCAATGGCCTGCGCCGCCTCCAATGCCTGCTCCAGCAAGTGTATCGGCAGATGCGGTGCCAGCCTCTCTATCGCATAAGAAATGAATGAATAATTCTCTTCCGCAGTGCTGATCGCTAGTGCCTGTTCCAGCAAAGCCTCTGACAAGTACGGTGCCAACGACTCCAGCGCACTCACCCAACCGGCGGATCTACCCACGGACCCGTCCGCAGCCTCTACCGGCCTCGCTGCGTCATTAGCGTGCTGCAAGGCTTCTTTCTGGGTGGTTTCATCTAGACACGCTGCCAGACCCGCGAACGCCGTCGCACGCGAGTTTGCATCCGGCACCGCACGGGCCGCCTGTAAGGCCTCCTGGACAATTTTGCGCTTGAAAGGTTCGTCCAGTCGCGACGTCAGGGCACCCAACGCCTGGGCGCGGCCGAATGGTGCCTGGATCGTCTTTGCAGCTGTCAATACCTTTGGCAGCAGGTTTTTCGCCAGATAGGGGGTCAGGCCCGCCAACGCCACCCCCCTGGCGTCAGCATCCTCTATCGCGGAGGTTGCGGTCAGGGCTCGCTGTAACTGGGTTTTACCGAGATACGATGCCAGCCCCGCTATAGCGTTCGCTTGAGGGTAAGAATCCTCGATCGCGAGGCTAGCGGCTAGGGCTTGCTTCAATAAGCGCCCCTTCAGCCGAGGCGCTAGTGTCTCCCTGCGTAAGTTCTGCAAGGAATTGAGGAGGACGTTATCATGGGAGTAATCCTCGCCGGACAACGGAGGTTATTCCCATGCGTGGTCGCAAGCCTCGGGCCTTCTCTCTGCTGCCCGCCGACATCCCTGCC
>JBBRLT010000153.1:0-2908 GCA_038231235.1 Terriglobales bacterium | reverse complement strand
GTCTCTGCCGCGCCCTTCCATGTATGGACGCCGGACGTCTACGAGGGTGCGCCATCGCCCACCGTCGGACTCATGTCGACTGCGCCCAAGGCCGCCGCATTCGCCGTTCTGCTGCGCGTCTTCTATGGCGCCTATCCGTCGCTCCAGCAGCATTGGTGGGGACTGTTTTGGGTGATGGCTGCCGTCTCCATGACGCTGGGCAACCTGGCGGCGCTGCGCCAGCAGAGTGTGAAGCGCATGCTGGCCTACTCCTCCATCGCGCATGCTGGCTACCTGCTGGTCGCCTTCACCAGCTTCACGCCGCAGGCCATCGCCGCTGCCAGCTTCTATGCGCTTTGCTACGCGGCCATGAACGTCGGCATTTTCGCCATCATCAGCCATGCCGGCGGTCCGGACGAGACGCTCTGGTCAATCACCGACTATCGCGGCCTCGCCTATCGCTCCCCCGTGATGGGCGGCGCCATGGCCTTCTTCCTGCTTTCCCTCATTGGCATTCCTTTCACAGGCGGCTTCTTCGCCAAGTTCTATGTCTTCTCCACAGCGCTGCAGCAGGGCATGAATGGGCTGGCGGTCATCGGCCTCGTCAATAGCGGCATCGCCGCCTACTACTACCTGCGGCTGCTGACGGCTCTTTACAGCCGACCGGCAGAGGGCTCCCCGGTCCTTACCATGCCGCGCATGTCCTTCACCCTCGGCCTGGCGGTGATGCTCTCTGTCTCCGGAACGCTGCTGCTTGGCGTGGCGCCACGCGCTTCCCTGCGGCTGGCCCAGCGTGGCGCCAGCACCCTGATGCCGCCCGCGCCTCCAACTGCGCCTGCGACCGCTGCGGTTACGAATCCGCAGTAGAACTTATTCGCTCTTTAGTCGCAGGTCGCGCCGCTCGAAGATCCGAACCGCCACCTCAAACAGTCCACAAGCCGCTACCGCCGACTCCAGAAGGCCAGCACTGAAGGTCTGTGCCTGCCACTCCGGCAGGGGTTCGGTCAGCAGCACCTGCAGCAGTCTCGTCATTGCGATCTGCCAGCCGGAGACGGCCAGCAGACTGACAGCACCCAGGCTCACGCCGCCAGCGATCACTCCGGGCAGCACGAGAGATGCCAGCACCGCGAGCGAGGCGGTGATCGCACCCAGCAGCAACAGTGCGGCCGTAGTCTGGCCCAGAAGGGAATGCGGGGCGCGCAGCAGCATGCCGGTCAGAAGAATATCCACGGAATACACCAGCAGCGGAAGATAGGCGGCCCACCACAAGGCGGCCAGATACTGGCGCCGGCTGACGGCACGCGACAGCACCATCACGATGCGGCGCGAGCGCTGTTCCGCTCCCAGCAGCGCGCCACCAGCAAAGGCGACCAGGGCCAGGCCATAGATCGCCTGCTGCTGCGTTGCAGCCTCCACGTCGTCCGGGCCTGGGGCGACTGTCCCCAGCATCAGCAACACAACCATCGCCCAGGGCCACAGCACCAGCAGCAGCCACAGCCATCGATTGGCCCACAGCAGCTGCCAGGCAATCCGGAGACTCTTCATGCGGGCGGGTTCCCTTCACTCGTTTCCGCATCGCGAGTCCAGCGCAGGAACAACTCTGTCAGGTCGGCGCGAAGCGGCGTCACACTCAGCAACTCCGCACCGCACGACCAGGCTGCCTCGAGCAACGGGCGCGTCTTGTTCGCAGGAATATGCCAACGTCCATCCTCCCCTGCCGGGCCCCAGTCTTGGATGAAATCGGCATCCGGCCGCAGATGACGCAGTACCACCTCCACCTGGTCGGCCGGGCCCAGCAGATCCTCGAGTTTTCCATAGCGCAACAGCCGTCCCTGGTGCAAGAAGGCGATGCGGTCGCTTACCAGCGCAACCTCATTCAACTGATGCGAGCTGAGCAGGATGCTCGCACCGTCACTGCGCAGCGATTCCAGCAATCGCCGCACATCGACGACGCCCTCAGGGTCAAGCGCGGATGCGGGCTCATCGAGGATCAGCACACGCGGCGCGTGGATAAGCGCCTGCGCCAGTGCCAGCCGCTGCTGCATGCCGCGGGAGAAGCGGCGTACATCCCGCTTCCACTCGATCAGGCCCACTCTGCGGAGAACTGTCTCGATCGCATCCCGGGAGGCTGGGACATCGCTCAACTGAGCGGCGAAGCGTACGGCATCGATCGCAGTCCCCGCGAAGAATACTGGCGCATCCGGCACGTAGCCGAGCTGCCGCCGCGCAGCGGCGCTCGAGAATGGCCGCCCGATCAGCGAGCCAGTGCCCGCACTCGCCACCAGGAACCAGGCAGCAATCTGCATTGCGGTGGTCTTGCCGGCGCCATTCGGTCCGACCATGCCAAGAATCTCGCCCGGCTCGATGGCAAAGCTGACCCCCCGCAGCGCATGTGCGGCGCCAAAGTGCTTGGAGATGCCATCGAAGACCAGCGCTGCAGCCATAGCAGCCATCCTAGATGCAATTGTTCATGTGCAAGCCAAAGCCCCCGACGTGGCGGCCGAGGGCTCTGATGAAGCTGCGACCGCCTTACTTCGAGGTGACCCGCGAGAAGATGACGACCAGGGTGAAGAGCGAGAGCGACTCGATGAACGCCAGACCCAGGGTAAGCATCAGCAGGATTCCCGGACGCGCTCCGGGGTTGCGTGCCAGCGCCTCCGTAGCCGACGCGGTAGCGCGCCCCTGGCCCAGGCCGCAAAGACCGGCTGCCAGGCCCATACCGATGCCGGCCGCGATGGAGGTAAGGCCGATGGCCATTCCATTGCCGGCAGCATCCTGCGCAAAGGCTGGAGCAGCCAGGAACAGCACGCTCAGCACCATGAAGACGATTTGCAGTTTCCGCATTGTGATTCTCCGTGGCTTCCCTGGAATTGCCGTCAGTGGGTGGTTGATGCTCACCGTGCTGGCACCCTCACGCTGCCGGCTGATG
>JBBRLT010000152.1:0-2919 GCA_038231235.1 Terriglobales bacterium | reverse complement strand
GATCGATAAGCGGCTACCGCGGGAACCGGAGGTTTCTGAGGCCTGTCGGCAGGTGGTGCAGGGAGCGCGGATGGCGAACCCGAAGGTGAGCAAGGAGCAGGTGCTCAAGATCCTGGTAGGCCAGAAGCTCAAGAAGCTGCCGTCGGAGGCGACGCTCAAGAGGGAGTTTGCGAGGGTGGACGAGCGGCGCAAGTACGCCAAGAAGAAGGCGCGAGTGAAGAAGGAGGTGGTGGAGTTGCCCCTGGCAGGGGGGGAGTTGCTGCTGGCCGCAGAACAGCAGACGCGGGGCATCGCGGCACTGACCGAGACGGTGCTGCAGATGGTGGAAGATGCCAAGGCGGAGGCGGGGGGACAGGAGCCGGAGGCGGACGTGGCGTACCGGGAGCGGGGGCGGTTCACGGCGCGGTACAACCAGCAGAGGAAGCGGAAGCCGGGAGAGGTGATCGCGGGCTACCTGAGGCCGGCGGCAGCGAAGGGGGAGGGACGGGTACCGACGTGGCCGCGCTTTGTGCAGGAAGGAACCCAGAGCCTGGGGGCGAAGATGAAGATGCTGACGCTGGCGTGGCTGGTAGCGCAGAGCAAGGGGTGGGATGCACTGAGGGCGACGACGGCGGGGGGGTTGGCCCCGCTAACGGGCTATGCATACATGCCCAGCACGTTGAGCAAGTATGTGTCGGCGCTGGCGATCAGCGGTGGGGGAGAGCGGCTGCTGGAGACGCTGGGAAACCACTGGCACTGGGAGGCGCGGGAGCACTACGGGGAGTGCGGGGCGATGGCGGCGCTGTACATCGATAACCACAGCAAGGAAGTGTGGAGTGCCCTGGAGACCAAGAGTGGGAAGGTGAGCCACCGGAATCGGGTGATGCCCTGCATCACCACGACCTATGCACATACGGGGGCGGGGACGCCGGTGGTATTATCGGTGCAGAGCGGGGCAGCGCCGCTGGCGCCGCGGCTGGTGGAACTGGTGGAGCAAGCCGAAGGGGTCCTGGGGGATGAGGTGAGACGGGCGGTGGTGATTGACGCGGAGGGCTCGACCTTCGACTTGTTGGAGGCGTTCGCTCAGGCGCACCGGGTCATCGTGACCCCGCTGCGGCCGGCGCGGGCGCCGGAGCTGGAGTTGCGCTACGAGCGAGGTTCGTACTATCGGCCCTACCGGGAGCACGATGCGTTGCGCGTGGCCGCCTGCACGCTGATGCATCGCAGCAGCGGCAGAAGCCTGGCGCTGCATGCGCTGCAGGTACGGCGCGGGGAGGGGCGAGGCGGGGCTCCAGAGCCGGAGACGGTACTGCTCACCACAGGGATCAACGAAGGGATGCAGGGGCGCCCCTTGGCGGACCTGTACTTCGAGCGCTGGCCGGTGCAGGAGAATGCGTTTAAGGAAGGGGCGGCGCTGGCGCTGGACAAGCACACGGGCAACTGTGGGGTGATAGTGGCCAACGTGGCTGTGGTGACGAAGCTGGAGCAGTTTGCCGACCGCATCGAGCAGGACGAAGCAGCCCTGGAGAAGCTCAGCGCACAAGAGCCAGCGCTGACCGCGACGGCGGCCCAGACGAGTCAGCAGGCGCAGCGAGCGCGGCAGAAGTTGGCCACGCAGCGGCAGCGGTTCGACGCGATGATTGAGCAGGGACAGACGCGGGGGACCCGCTTCGCGCAGGTCGCGGTGTCGCACCAGCAAGCGTTGGCCGTGTCGGAACAGACCCAGAAGGCGGCGCACAAGGCGGCGCAAGCGCTGACCCAGCATCAACACAGGACGGGGAAGCTCACCCAACGCCTGGGGGACAAGAGCGAGCAGCTCAAGCAGTTGGACAAAAAACGTACCACCCGCCAGCTGGATGTGGCGCAGGACCAGATCCTGACGGCGCTCAAGCTGACCGCGTTGCAGCTGATCGCCTTCGTGCTGCGCACCCTGCTGACCGATCTCCCGATGACCCCCGAGACCTTCGTGTCCAGGGTCTTCACGCTGCGAGGTCGCAAGGAGCTGGAGCCCGCAGTGGAGCGCGTGATCTTCTATGAGAACCCTCGCGACCCCGCGGTGACTGCTGCGCTCCAGGCTGCCTGCCTACGCCTCAACCGACGCAAGCTTCACCGCGAAGGCCGCCGCCTCATCTACTGTGTGGCCGAGGAGCCACCGACGAAACCCCAGTTCGATTGATCTGATCCTTTCTTCCCCCGCGGGCCGAATTCCCTGTCCGAGGTGAACGACGCCTGATACCCCCAGTTCTCGAACTGCGTGTAGGAAAAGAGCCCGACATAGGAGAAAAACAGGCCCACGTCCAAGTTGATCCCGTGCAGCCGGTTAAAGTGGTAGCCGGCATAAGCCTCGCTCAGGTAGCGGTACACCGTTAACAGGTCGAACTGCCCGCGGTTGGGGGTCAGGTCGTTGCGCGGGACCGCGGTGGAGCGCGTACCGAACTGGGTGAACAGGCGCGCGCGCACGTTGCCGATGTGCGCGTCGCCGCCGAACCCGAGGAAGGCCAGGGTCAGCTCGTTGTGGCGGGCGGTGGCGGTCGAGCCGACGATGGTGTTGTCAATCGGGTTGTTGAACGAATAGGTGTAGTTAGAATCGATATCTAGCTGCGGCGTGAAGTACTTGCTGTCGATCAGGTGCGAGATCTGCCGGCTGCCGCCATTGAGCCAGGTGAAGTCACCCCAGGCGAAGGGTTCGCTGGAGGCCGGCTCGGCGGCGACCGGAGGGAGCAAGGTGAGAGAGGCGAGCAGGCCAACCAGGACACGTAAGTACATCGCTGAGGCTCCGATCTGAGGGAACGCAAAATCAGGCAGATCGGTGCCTAGCAAGGCGAATGCCGCATCCCCTTATGCCAGCACAACGGGTCCACGAGCAGGGCTGGATTTCCGACGAAAAAATCGAACGCCGTTGTCCGCCCAGATCAGTTCGTCCCGCGGCCCAGCATCGAT
>JBBRLT010000151.1:0-2923 GCA_038231235.1 Terriglobales bacterium | reverse complement strand
CTTGGCTGTCAGAGTGCGGGGAGCCGCGGAGACTTACTCGACGGTTGGACGAAGCCAGCCAGCGACGTCCGAACGTGCGCCTGGATGTGCGGAGTAGATCTGGGAACAGTCGCAACTCCGGGTAAGATAGCCGGCGAGGAGCGTGAGCTGGCCTGTGATTGGCAACTGCAAAGGCATTGTCTGGATCAGACAGGCTGGAAGGAGCTTCTGAAACGTTCTTTTAGAGATGCCGAAAGCTCTTGATTGAGCCTGGGCAATGCATCGGGGCAGCACGGCGCCCGGCCGCTTTCGGGCGGGATTGCCTGGCAGCGGATGATCGGAGGCGGGAGTGCGAAGGGTGGGAGGGTTCATGAACTATCGCAAACGGCGGGCGCGGGCGCGCGACGGATGACATGCAGCGCGCCGTGCCGGTCAGTGAAGCCGATCATGCGCAGTCCTGCCTCCCCGCACCGCGGACAGCGCATGGGTTCGTTGCGCAGAGGGTCCTGCTCGATGGTCACATCCAGCCCGCGCTGTTGGAGAATCTGGCGGGCGGCGGCGATGTCCGTCTTGCGGCGGTTGTTGCCCAGGATCCCATAATGCCGGAGGCGCACCAGGCCGGGCGGCAGGATGTGCAGGCTGAAGCGCCGGATAAACTCGGGGATCGGCAGGGTCAGCTGCTTGACCTTCGAGCGGTCCCGGTAATCGCGGTACGTGAAGGTGACGCTCTGGCGCTGCTCATCGACGTCCACGATCCGCCGGTTGCTGAGGGCGACGCGATGGGTGTAGTTGGCCAGATAGCTTAACACCTGCTTCGGGCCGCCAAAGGGGCGCTTGGCGTAAGTATTCCAGCGCTTGCCATAGAGCAGCGAGAACCATTTCTCGCGCGCGCGTTCATTGCGGAGCGCGGCGCCGGGCAGCTCGACTTCGCCTTGGCTGGCCAACTCCCGCAGCCCGGCGAGAAACTTGCCCCGGAAGAGCGCCGCCACGGCATTCTTGGGGAAGAGATACTTGCGCTGCCGGGAGGAGCGCCAGCGCTTTTTGTCCGCGCTGAGGGCGCCGCCCGTGACGATGCCATGGACGTGAGGATGGAAGTTGAGCTTTTGGCCCCACGTATGGAGCACGGCCGTAATGCCGATGTCGCCCTTGAGCCGGTGGCGTCCGAATTCCAGCAGGCTTTGCGCGGCGCACTCGAAGAGCAGTGGATAGAGTTGCCGCTGATGGGCCAGCAGCAGCGGGTTCAATTCCTCCGGCAGGGTGAAGACCCAATGATAGTAAGTCACCGGCAGGAGGCTGCGCATTTGTTGGTCGAGCCATTGGCGGCTCTTGGAAGCCTGGCAGCGCGGGCAATGGCGATCGCCGCAGGAGCGCGGCGCCCAGTGCCGGGCGCCGCAGTGCGGGCACTCGTAAAGGTTCTCGCCCAACTCGCCTTCCCCGCAGGCGGCCAGTTGCCGGAGCACGCGCCGCTGGTGGGCGCCCAGCTGGAGCGAGGCGTCAAGGAGGGGCGCAAAGGCGCGCAGGAGACCGCCCAGCGTCCACTTCTCGCGGGCGGTCTCCGCGCCTTCCGCCTTCGGGCAGAGCGCGGCCATGGGATGGGTTCTCTTAGTTGCGGAAACTCGAGTTAAGAGCGTTGCTCCCGCGGCTGGCTGGCGAAGGGGGACTCGATGAGGTCGAGCGCGGCCCGCACCTCTCCAAGCCGCTGCGCGGTGACATGCAGATAGAGGGCAGTTGTGAGCAGGCTCGAATGGCCCAGCAGCCGCTGCACGACGGGAAGCTCCACGCCGCTCTCGATCAGATGCGTGGCGAAGCTATGGCGCAGGACGTGGATGCCGCCTTTGCGCCGCACGGCGCTTTTTTTGACCGCGCGGTAATAGATGTTCTGTCCGGTGGCCTTGCACATCGGCTCCCCCTCCTTGACGCCCAGGAATATCCACGGGCATTTGGCGCCCGGCTTCCCGAGGCGTTGCGCGCGCCAGTAGCTTTGGAGTTCTTCGAGCAGCCGCGCGCTCAATGGCAAGACCCGTTCCTTGCCTCCCTTGCCATGGCGCACGCGCAACTGCATGCGCGCCCTGTCAATGTCGCCCGTCTGGAGATGCGTGGCCTCCGAGAGCCGCAGGCCGCAGGCGTAGACCGTCATGAGAAACGCCCGGTCGCGCGGCTGGAGCGGCGCGCTCAGGATGGCTTCCAGTTCGCTGCGCGCATAGGCTTCGGCCCGGCGCGTATGGCGTTTCATGCGCGGAATGGCCGCCATCAGCGCCGCAGTGTCGCGGCCCAGCGTGACGCGGTAGAGGAAGCGGACGGCATTGACCGCGATGTTGACGCTGGAAGCCGATTGCTTGCGCTGCTCGATGAGGTGATGGATCCAGTCCACGACCTCCTCGTAGTCGATGATCTCGGGCGAACGGTGATGGAAGCGGGCCAGGTCGGCGACATAGCTCGTGTAGGCTTCTTGCGTGCGTTGTGCCCGGCCGCGAACGGTCAGGTCCCTGATATATTTTGCTCGTAATGGAGTCATAGGCCCCTATCATGCCCCCATGACCCGCCCTGACGCTCCCACCGCTCCCACCGCTCACGCGGCTCATGGACTCCGCGTAGCGGCTTCGTTCAACCTAGAGTCGAGTAGGTCTCCGCGGGCGTAGCTTGGCTGTCAGAGTGCGGGGAGCCGCGGAGACTTACTCGACGGTTGGACGAAGCCAGCCAGCGACGTCCGAACGTGCGCCTGGATGTGCGGAGTAGATATGGGAACAGTCGCAACTCCGGGTAAGATAGCCGGCGAGGAGCGTGAGCTGGCCTGTGTTTGGCAACTGCAGGGGCATTCTCTGGATCAGACAGGCTGGAAGGAGGTTATGAAACGTCCTTTTAGAGATGCCGAAAGCTCTAGATTGAGCCTGTGCAATGCATCGGGGCAGCACGGCGTCCTGCCGCTTTCGGGCGGGATTGCCTG
>JBBRLT010000150.1:0-3019 GCA_038231235.1 Terriglobales bacterium | reverse complement strand
TATGAGCGCCGGAGCAAAAATAGGCCACAGTGGGCCGCGTGAGCGGAGCGCTGCGGCGGAGTAAAAGTAGTCCACCGCCGGATTCTGGTTTCATGAGCGTTTGCCTGGACGGGATGGTTCATGGAACACCGGAGGGATGCTCGAGGTGGAGATATACGGACGTGTTCGGCGAGCGGTACGTGTCGAAGGCAGGAGTCAGCGTGCGGTAGCCAGGGAGTTTGGGCTTTCGCGAGAGACGGTACGGAAGATGCTGCAGTATGCGGTACCGCCAGGCTACCAGCGACAGCAGCCGATCAAGCGGCCCAAGCTGGGGCCATGGGTGGGCGTGATCGACGCCATTCTCGACGACGACAAGCAGAGGCCAGCCAAGCAGCGGCATACGGCCAAGCGGATCTTCGAACGGCTAAAAGAAGAACACCAGTTCACGGGCGGCTACACGATCGTGAAGGACTACGTGCGTAGGGCGATGCTGCGCGGCCGGGAGATGTTCGTTCCCCTGACGCATGCGCCGGGCGAGGCGCAGGTAGACTTCGGCGAAGCGCTGGTGGTAATCGCCGGGGTGGAGCAGAAGGCTCACTACCTGGCGATAGACCTGCCGCATTCGGACGATTGCTTTGTGGCGGCGTTTCCGGCCGAGACCACGGAAGCCTTCCTGGAAGGCCATGTGCGTGCCTTCGCGTACTTCGGCGGGGTACCGACACGGATTCTCTACGACAACACGAAGATCGCGGTGGCACGGATTCTGGGCGGCGAGGAGCGGCAGCGAACGCGAGCCTTCTCCGAGTTGCAGAGTTACTACCTGTTCGCCGATAAGTTCGGTCGACCGGCCAAGGGCAACGATAAGGGCAAGGTGGAAGGTCTGGTCGGCTATGCGCGACGCAACTTCATGGTTCCGGTTCCACGCGCCAACAGTTGGGAAGAGTTGAACGCGCATCTTGAAGCAGATTGCCGGAAGCGTCGCGAGCGGCGGCTGCGCGGGCACACAGAGACCATCGGCGAGCGTTTCGAGCGTGATCGTGTGGCGATGCTGCCGTTGCTCGCGGCGCCCTATGAAGCTTGCGAGAGGATCTCCGCCCGGGTCAGTTCGCTGTCGCTGGTCCGCTATCGTGGCAACGACTACTCCGTGCCCACGCAGTACGGGCATCGCCAGGTATGGGTGAAGGGCTATGTGCATGAAGTGGTGATCGCCTGCGCGAGCGAAGTCATTGCGCGGCACCAACGCAGCTATGACCGCGAGGTCGTCGTCTTCGATCCTCTGCACTATCTGTCCCTGCTCGAACAGAAGACGCGGGCGCTGGACCAGGCTGCGCCGCTCGCAGGATGGAAGTTGCCGGAGTGCTTTGCACGACTGCGGCCTTTGCTTGAAGCGCGGCTCAGGAAGCATGGCAGCCGTGAGTATGTGCAGGTGCTTCGGCTGATGGAGAGCTTCGCTATCGAAGAGGTAACTTATGCCGTCGAACAGGCTCTCCGGTTAGGCACGATCAGCTTCGACGCAGTGCGTCACCTGCTGCTATGCCATATCGAGCGAAGACCGCCGCGGCTGGATATGGAGAACTATCCCCACCTGCCGCTGGCGCAGGTGCGCACCACGCAGGCCGCCGATTACATGACGTTGCTCGTTGAGGTGTGCGCATGAGCGCCCCCGTTGCTTCTGACGCGAACACTGCAGTTCATACCGCCGACACGCCACAGTTGCTGCTGGAACATCACCTGAAGGAACTGCGATTGCCCAGCATCTTGCGTGAGTACGACAAGGTGGCGCGGCAGTGCGCAGTGGAGCGAGTGGACTATGCTCGCTATCTGCTGCGCATGACCGAGATGGAGTTGCTGGACCGCGAGCGCCGGGCCACAGAACGCCGCATCCGCCAGGCGAAGTTCCCGGTGGTGAAGACCATGGACAGCTTCGATTTCCTGGCCATGCCCTCCGTGAACAAGACTCTAGTACTGGAGTTGGCGCGATGCGAGTTCCTCGCTCGCCGCGAGAACGTGCTGCTGCTCGGCAACAGCGGCACGGGCAAGACTCACATCGCCCTGGCTCTGGGACTGGCCGCCTGCCAGCGCGGACACCGCGTGCGCTTCACCACCACTGCCGCCCTGGTCAGCGAACTGATCGAGGCTCGAGATGAGAAGAAGCTGCTCCGCTTCCAGAAGCAGATCGCCAGCTACGAGTTGCTCATCGTCGATGAACTCGGATTCGTGCCACTGTCCAAAACCGGCGCCGAGTTGCTCTTCGAGATGCTCAGCCAGCGCTACGAGCGCGGTTCAACGCTGATCACCTCGAACTTGCCGTTTCAAGAGTGGACCGAAGTGCTGGGCTCAGAACGGTTGACTGGCGCACTGCTCGATCGCCTCACCCATCACGTCCACATTCTGGAGATGAACGGCGACAGCTACCGCCTCAAGCAAAGCCGCCGCAAAAAGGGAACAGCCCAGGAACGCTGAAATCCCCACTCCGAACGCGCCTCGGGGGAGAAGGGCCTCTTCCGCTACGCTCCAGAGCCCTCCTCCCCCGAAATACCCCACACCTAACACCAAATCACTGGCCTACTTTTACTCCGCCGCACTGGCCTAGTTTTACTCCGCCCTTGACACCCGTGAGAAGCTGCGGCTGCCCCTTCGCGTTCACTCCTTCCAGCAACGCGTACCGGGCCGACGACTTGGCCGATGCCTGGCCCCGCGCCCCGCTCTTCAGGTAGTCCAACAGATAGAGCTTCTGCGCCGCCGTCCAGCTCTGCTCGTACTGGAGAACGAACAGACCGGCGAACATCAGCACCGCTGCGAAGAACGCTCCATAGGCCCACACCGGCCTCCGGCTCGGCCATGCCTTGCTGTATTCCTTCCGGCCCCATTCCGCCATCCTCAGCCCTCCTCCGGTTCGATCTCCGCTGCCGCCTCAGCTCCCGCGTCCGGCTCCGGCGCGGTCGCCCTGGCCGCCGCACGAACCGACTCCAGACGCTCCCGCGCCCGCTGCATCTTCGTCCCGTCCGCCCGCTCGATCAGCCCGCGCATCTCCGCCTCG
>JBBRLT010000149.1:0-3050 GCA_038231235.1 Terriglobales bacterium | reverse complement strand
GCTTGTACAATCTCGGCAGCGGCATCGCGCAGTCCTGGCTCCAACTTACGCATGCCATTTTTGCCGCCGTGGGCATCGCGCCGAACATCGAGTTCATCGACATGCCGGCCTCCCTTCAGCCGAAATACCAGTACTACACCTGCGCCGATATCGGCAAGCTGCGCCAGTCCGGTTTTAAGGACGAAATCACCCCGCTTGCCGAGGCCGTGCGCGATTACGTTCAGGGTTACCTCGTGAAGGACGGGCGGCTGGGGGATGAATAAGCCCAAACGCCGCGATTGAAGTCCAGCGCCCCTGATTCGACTTCAGTTGAATCAGGCATGTATCCGATCAACATGGTCCCATAGCCCGGCGCTTGACGTGAAGCCCTGTCACATCGGAGCCACGACGGTCTGGGCGAGCGCCTGACGCTTCGCAGATTGTTCGGCGGCCCAGGCTTTGGGCGTGAGGCGGTGCACAGACTTGTTGGTTTCAGTTGGCAGGCGCTGGAAGATGTCGGTGAGGTAGGCGGTGGCGTCGATGCCTTCGCGGTGGCAGTTGCCAATGAGGGTGTAGAAGGTGGCCGCGCGCTGGCCTGTCTGGGCATCGCCCATGAACAGCCAGTTCTTCTTGCCGATGGCGCTGGGACGGATGGCATTCTCGATGAGGTTGTTGTCGATCTGCACGCTGCCATCGCGCAGGAACATGCCGAGCTTGGCCCACTGGTTGAGGGCATAGGTAATGGCTTCACCTGTGAGGCTTCGAGGTCGATGTCTGCGGCTGTTTTGAAGGGCATCAAGCCTGCTTTTGATGCGTTCGATGATGGGCACGCTGTGCTGCTGGCGGGCTTGAAGCACTTCGGCGGGCCCGGCACGGGCATCACGCAACCGTGCCTCGATCTGGTAGAGCAGCTGGATTTGCGCGAGCACCCATTGCGGGTCTTCGCCTTCTGCCTCGGCCTCAAAGAACTTCCGTCGCGCATGGGCCATGCAGCCTGCCAGCTGGATGCGACCAGCGCGGGGTGTGCTTTTGGCGAAGGCTTCATACGCGCTGTAACCGTCGCACTGGATGATGCCGGCGAAGTCTTTCGGCACGATGCTCTCCAGGCAGGCGGCACTGCGGCTGGTGCGCCAGGCAAAGAGGCTGACGTTGCGCAGCGGGTTGTGGAAGACCCAGAGGTAGCCGGTGCCGCACACGCCCTTGCGTTCCGGGTCCTGGTATTTCACGGGTGTCTCGTCTCCCTGAACATAGCCGTCAGCAAAGACATCGCGTTTGATGGCTTCGATGACAAGACCTGAGGCATCGGCGCACATGCCGCTCCAGCCACACAGCGTCTGCCTGGACAGCGGCACTCCCTGGCGCTCATACATCTGCTCGATGCGGTAGTACGGCAGATGCATCTCGAAGCGCTGGGTGAGGGTATGGGCCAGCAGCCTGGGCGTGGCGATGCAACGGTCTTGCAGGGTGGGCAGCGCTGCGGTGACCGGCGGCAGGTGTCTTGCATCCTTGCGCACGTACTTGCGCCTCACAAGGTGCTGGCAGGCGAACTTGCCGGGGATGTAGTCGATCAACTTGGTCACCTCGGCTCCCATGCAACTCCAGGCTTCGGGCTCGGCCTTGACTTCGGGAGGGTCGATGAAGACCTCGCTCACCGGCAGCCCGGCGATGATCTCATCAAGAGTGCGCTTCCTGCGTTTGCTGCTGATGGCTGGTGCCGCCGCTGCTTCAGCCTCCGAGTCGCAAGCGGCCGAACCGGAGGCGGAGGTGCTTTTCGTTGACACGTCATCGGGCTCGTTTTTCAAAGCATCGAACACCATCTGCAACTGCGCGGGGTCAAGCTTTTCGCTGCTCTTGCCGAAGAGCTTGCGGGCCATGGCATCGACCTTGAGCCGCAGCACCGCATTGTGCTGTTTGAGCTGCTCGTTCTCTTCCTTGAGCGCCTGGTTCTCCGTGCGCAACGTCGCCAGCTCCTGCTGGAGCATGGCGTCGTCGGGCGTGTCAGGCATCATCATCGTATGGTGTGATGCTTCATTAACGCATCCACAAACGATGATCTTTTCATCAAGTGCGCTCGTACCAGCCGCGCGGCCTTGCACCATGCATGTCGATGCCGTCGGTGAGCATGGCGAAGGCTTCGGGTGCGAGCTCCAGTTTTGCCTGCCCGTCCTGCGCCGCACGCGGCCAGAAGAAGGTGCCTTGTTCAAGCCTCTTGACCATGAGCCACATGCCGGTGCCGTCCCAGTACAGCACCTTGATGAGCCTGCGCCGCTTGCTGGTGAACACGAAGAGCGCGCCGCTGCGGCTGTCCTCCCGCAGCTTGTCGGCCACCAGAGCATGCAGGGTGTTGATGCCTGCGCGCATGTCGCAGGGATCAAGCGCGATGAAGACCTTCAGGCTGCCAGGGAAGCTCAGCATGACCGGGCGAGGGCTTGGATGAGTTGCGCGGCCAGGGGCACTTGACGTGCACTTGCAATGAACATCTTCGCACCGCCAGACAGCAGGACCTCAAGAGCTTGTTCAACCGCAGCCCCGTCCTTGGGCGGCATCACAGGCTCCCCGGTCACCACCGCTTCGATCAAGCGCAGGGCGCCAGCCCGCGGTCCACCCCGGGCCCTGCCCTTGCGCTCATAGTCTCCACGGGCGTGCCGCCGCTTCTGCACCCAGTTGGCGAAGGTCGCGTACTTCACCCCGGCAGTCCGGGCGAACTGGGCACCTTTAAGCCCGCTGCGCTCAAACTCATCGAGCAACACCTCGCGCTGCTGCTTGCTTGTGCTCACACGCCCCAGGGCGTCGCTCTTCAGAATCGTCGACTGTTTGGCTCCATGCATAAGAGCCATAGATTATGACTACGGCTCTTGTGATCCCCGCGAATCTCATGGGGCTCGGTTTGACGCATACGATCACTGCTTGCTAGCGAAGGTAACAAGCACTTTAGCTTGCAACTGCCTGATGGGTCCCCGGTGCCAGTCTCGTTTCACGTGACCGAGGTTGGTCGAGTGCAAAAAACTTTCATCGACTGCGGCGGCACTCTTCGAGAGTCCGTCGTCTGCCAACTTCAAGTGTGGGTTGGG
>JBBRLT010000148.1:0-3064 GCA_038231235.1 Terriglobales bacterium | reverse complement strand
GTAACTCCCTACCGCCCAGACGTCGTTGCTAGACACGACCGCTACGGCGCTGAGGCTACTAGCAAAGGTCTCAAACTCCGGACCGGCATCGAAATTAGGACTGGCCACAATTCGCCACGCGCGTCCGTCCCAGTGGAGCACGAGGGCCTATGAACGTGATACGTGTAATTTTAGGACATAGACTATGCTTTGTAGTGGTAGGTCCCGCTACGTCCAAGCGATCTTCTCGACCTCGCTTTGTAAGTCGCTCCGCGTGGCGGTGATGTAGATCAAGGTTGTGTCCAGGGAGTCGTGCCCCATGATCTGCGCAAGTCGATGCAGCGGCACACTTTGCGCCATCCGATAGGCGAAGCGATGGCGCAAGTCATGCGGACTGACATCCACTAACCGTGCCTTGTGCGCGTATTTCGCAATCAGGTGTCCCAAACCCCGTTCGGTGAGTGGCTTGCCGCTCTGCGGCGAGGCAAACAGATACTGCTGCTCCGCGGGCAACACGGCCAAGTAATCCCGTAGTGCCTCCCGGGCGGTTCCGTTCAACGGTACATCCCGCTGTTTATTGCGCTTGCCCCGCACATGCAAGCTGCCGCTACGTTTCTGCATGCCTATCTGATCGCGGCGTAACTGGCAGATCTCTCCTGCGCGCAACCCAGTATGCAGCATCACCACCACCAGCGTGTAATCGCGCAACCTCCCCTCCGCCGTCACGGCAGCCAGCAGATCTTCTTCTTCCTGATCGCTTAGCTGCCGCGGTGCTGCCTGCCCTTCCGGCACGAGTTTCACCCTGGCCGCAGGATCACGACTGACCAATTCACAGCCCTTGGCCCAGCCGAAGAAGCGGCGCAGACTGGTCAGATAGCGGTTTACCGTGGTCGGCTTGAGCTGCCGTTCGGCTTGCAAGTAGGTGCGGTACCGCGTAATCGTGGGGGTAGTGACGCGCGGCGGGCTGAACTCGGGCGCGCCGGTTTCTTCAGTCGTCCAGATCTGCTCACACCAGGCCACAAACTGCCGTACATCACTGCGGTAGTTGCGCAAGGTTGCCGCGGCCATGTCTTGCTGCTCGCGCAGATGCGCGCTGTACTGCTCCAAGAGCTGCTGGCCCTGATGGGAGAGTGGCGGCATGGCCTGGCGTCGCATTGGGCATCACCCGCGGAACTAATCATCAGTTCTTTAGCAGACACGGTTCTCGGCAGATCGCCCGGATCTTAGCAGACGGAAATACCGTCATTCGGGGCTTGCAGCGTCTGCTAAGATAGATTAGCAGTACCGCGCCCCCGGACGCTCGTTCCCGCTGCTGCCATTATAGCACGCTCTTCAAAACGCGCGTCTAAGCGCATACGGAAGGTTTACCCCGCCCATGGCCACCATCGAACGCACCGCGTATCCGCGCTTCAAACGTAATCCGACCCGCCGTGAGCTGCAGGAGGTCTACTCACCCACGGCCGCTGAACTGGCCTGGGCCACTGATACGGCCCGCGACGCTGCGCATCGCCTGCACTTGTTGCTCTGGCTCAAGAGCTTCCAACGGCTGGGCTACTTCCCCAAGCTGGCCGAGATCCCCCGCCCCGTCGTCGACCACATCCGTGCTTGCCTGCTACTCGAACCCGCTGTCCAACCCGGCTATGAGCAGGAGCGCACACTCTATCGCCATCAACAAGCCGTGCGCGATTACCTGCAGATTAGGATCTTTGATGCTGCTGCCCGCCAGGCCGTGTTAGCCATCGTCCAGCAAACCGCCCTGGTCATGGACAACCCCGCCGATCTCATCAATGTAGCCATCGAGGAATTAGTCCGCCTGCGCTTTGAATTGCCCGCCTTCAGCGCCCTGGATCGCCTCGTCGGTCATGTGCGCACCCAAGTCAATGCCGCACTCTTTCTCCAGGTGCGCGCTCAACTGAGTGCCGCGGAGGAAGCCGCGTTGCAGGCGCTGCTCGATACCAAGCTCGCTGCCCGCCGGACTCCCTTGCAGCTGATCAAAGAACCGCCCCCCAGTGCGACGTTGACCCATCTCAAGGAGTGGCAGGCGAAGCTGACCTGGCTGCTTACCCTGGGCGATGTGGATCGGCTGCTGCACGGCCTGCCGCCAGCGAAGATCCAGCACTTCGCGGCCGAGGCGCGGGTCCTCGATGCGGCAACTATGAACGACATCGAGCCGCCTAAGCGCTATACGCTGCTGTTATGTCTCATCCGCCAGGCGCGGGTGGCCACGCGCGATGAATTGGTTACCATGCTGATCAAGCGGGTGGCCAGTATTCAACAGGCCGCACAAACCGAACTGGCGCGCCTGCGCGAGGCTTATCGCTCCACCACGGTCGCCGTGGCTGACGTCCTGAGCGAGATCCTCGACACGCTGGGGGATACGTCGGAAGATGCCGCGCTTGGACAGCAGGTGCGGGCGCTGGTACAGGAACACGGCGGGCAAGATCGCTTGCTGGAGGAGTGTGCCAACGTCATCTCCTATAACGGCAACAACCATCTGCCGCTGCTTTGGCGCTTCTTCCGCTCGCACCGTCGGGTGCTTTTCAGCATCCTGCGCACGCTGGAACTCAGTTCCACCACGCAGGACCAAACCCTGTTGCAGGCCGTGCAATTCGTGCTGGCTAATCAGCATAAGCGTAGCGAATGGCTGGCGCCAGACGTTGATCTGAGCTTCGCCAGCGAGCTGTGGCAACGCACCATTCTGGTGCGGCGCCGGCGCAAGCAGCGGGTCGCGCGCCGTCAGTTGGAGGTTTGTATCTTCGTCTACCTGGCCTACGAACTCAAAACCGGCGACATCAGTGTGGCCGGCGCGGAGCAATACGCCGATTACCGTACGTACCTGTTGCCCTGGGCGGAATGCGCGCCGCAACTGAGCTCCTACTGCCGGGAGGTGGGGTTTGGGGACACCGCAAAGGAGTTTGTGGCCGGGCTCAAACAATGGCTCAGCAGCACGGCGCGGCAGGTGGATCAGGCCTTCCCTGAGAACCAGCACCTGACGATCAGTCCGCAAGGTGCGCCAGTGCTGAAACGGCCGGCGCCCAAGCCGCTGTCGCCGACATTGGAGCCACTCATCAGCGCCCTGCAGGAG
>JBBRLT010000147.1:0-3174 GCA_038231235.1 Terriglobales bacterium | reverse complement strand
GCTACCGCGCCAACGCCCAGGTCGAGGTCTGAGGCGCCGCCGCCCAACCGACGCCGGCCAGCGAATCACGCCTTTGCCGCCGCAAATCTGGCGGCATTTTCAAACCGGCCAAAAAACAGCATGTTCGTGCCGGCGCCCGCAGACAGCAGCCTGATCCTGCGCGCAACGCTGCAGATGGCCCGCCATGGTGCGTCGGCGCATTTGCTTCGTTACCGCACAATGAACGAGCCGCTGGACTGCTGGGTGGCCTACCAGGCGGGCTATGCGTTGCGTCTGTTCGAGCTGCCGGTCGACGACCGCATGGACCTGCCCGGCACCGGCGAGGCTGAGCGCCAGGTCGAGGCGCTGTTGCGCGCCGGCCGGCCGCTCGATGCTGTCGATCGGGAAGCGCTGCCGCGCTACAAGGAGAGCCGATCTGGCTATCGCTTGAAACGTGGGGTCCAAGATTCGATGAGCGCTGCTTCGTTTTCTTCGTCTTCAGCATCTGGCAACTTAATGCTGTGAAGCACCGTGAGCGTCTTACCGTAGCGGCCGAGGCCCAGCACGTCTTCGCCGATCGGAAGGCTGCGCTTCCCACCAAACCAATCTTGCAGGTTGGATGATTCTTCGACACGGGCAGCCTTATGGACGTTGCTTCCGTCCTGGTTGAACGCGTGCGTGGCAGTTCCGCGCGGTACTGCTTCGTGCTTGCGCAGCCGGTCGATGCCACTGGCTTGCTTGAGGGCTTCGGACAGGAAGCAATGGTCGATGCGACTGCCTACGCTGATGATCACGGCGACCAGTTCCCGGGTGCACTGCGCGTAGCGGATAGCCGTCGCGTGCAAAGAGGTCTTGCAGAGCGTAGCAAGCGCCTCGATTGCAGCAATTCCAGCCCCTGCTGTCTCTGTGGCTGGGAAGAACAGGAATCTCGGCATCAGGAAGCCAGCAGAGAACCTGTCGGCCTCGGCTTCGTACTTATCCTTCGAGTTGAAGCCAGCCCGGGACTCGTGCATGCCGGAGCCGCCTGGAATCACGGCGTCCATGTGGCCCGGCAGGAAGAAGTGCCCCAGTTCGTGTCCGACGCTGAAGTTCTCGAAGCCCTCGTTCTCCAGATGGGTCGAGTAGGCGATCGCGAACTCGTTGCCGCTGCGGACGAGCATGCCCGACACGCCAGCGCTGCTGGTGGGCTTGGCAACGACTTCGATGTCCTTGGCGCGCGCGAACGCCTTTGGATCGATGGGCAACTTCCCGAACCCCTCGCCCTTGAGAATCTGCTCGGCTAGGAGCGAGGCAAAGGCGAACGGGTCGGCCTGCATCACTTCTTCCCTTTGTCCCTGGCCTTGTTGGCAAGCAGTGTGATCAGCTCGTCTGCGAACTTGCGGTCTGTGTCCTGCAGGGATTCGTAGTGCCGGTGCAGCTGGTCGGCGCCGGCCATCTTCTTGAACTCGGCTACGCGGCCCAGCAGGTAGTCCGTTGTGACATCGAGGGTGTTGGCCAGCAGGAGAAGGTTATCGAAAGACGGCTTGCGGGTGGCCGTCTCGAAGTGCGATATCGCCGAGGGCTGCAGGCCAGCCCGCTCGGCGAGCTCGCCCTGTGTCAGGCCGCGGTACTCGCGCGCCGTGCGAAGGCGATCCGGAAAAATTGCAGAAGGTAGGGTTGACCCTGACATGACGCTGACGTATAGTTTATGATGACTGATTCGTCATGGCCTGCGAGGGCCATCTTTTCAGCCAAGAGCATGACGAATTCGTCTGATCCTAGATGACGCTCGCGGCGACGGCAAGCAAAAAAGGAGCTGCCATGGCTGATGTTCCAGTGACCTGCATTACCAAACCCCACCCCCAGAGCCCGCATGAGCACATCACGCACCTCGGGAACCCTCGCAGCGCCAACGGCGGCTGGATGTGGACCCGCGAACAGGTGATCGCAAGCATCGACGCGAAGACGAACACCTTCTACGTCGCGGACCCGATCAGCGGCAAGCGTGCCTACATCGGCGTGGTGCGCGAGGAGGGAAAGGCCCCCTACGTGAGGACGTATGCCGATGGCCGGTGGGACAACAACCTGCTTTCGCTGAACCAGTGCTCGCTGCAAGGGGCTTGATCATCATGAATTCACTTCCAACGACCCTCAGTGCTGAGGACGCCGAAGAGATCACCAAGCTGCTGCAGGATGCGCGCAAGTACCTTCGGGATGCCATGGGCATGAAGATCTACCTGCCCAACTATGGCGGTGCCAGCTCCAGGATCGCTGAGCTGCTCCAGCGATTCCAGGTTGACGCAGGTTAAGGGGGGCAACGGCAATGGCTACTCCGAAGAAGCCCGGTCAGAGCACCGGAAACCAGGGCGGGATCTACCAGGAGGTGGGCCCCAACGGCGGCTTGAAGCCGAACTACTCGACGGTGGCGGACAACAAGCCGCTTCCGCCGACCAGCAAGCCAGGCCACGGCTGGTCACCTGTCAAGGTGACACCGCCGAGCAAGCGCTGATCTGGAAGGCCTGCGCAAAGCAGGCCTGGGGGCGGCTTCGGCCGCCCCTGCTGGGTATTCCGTTGGGACCTACAAGCCTGCAAAGGATCAAGCATGTCTGGGCAATTCGTTCATCACGATCTTGGCCACCGCCGTGGTGGTGAGGTCGTAGAAATTACGCTCTCTGGGAACTCTGCGAACGTCCGCCTCATGGACAGTTCGAACTTCAGCAGCTACCGCAGCGGGGGGCGCCACCAGTTCATCGGCGGCCGGGCCATCAGGTCCCCCGTCAGGTTGCAGGTGCCGCGTACCGGCCACTGGCACGTCGCTGTCGATCTGCAGGGGATGGGTGGCAGGGTGAATTCATCGGCACGCGTGCTGCCCAGTGCTTTGCCGGCCATCAACGAAGCACCGCTGTCGAGCGCGCCGTCACTGGTGCGCCCGGAGACTCCTCCTGGTGTCGACCAGGCGGGGCGTCGATATGACGTCTTCATCTCGCACGCGTCGGAAGACAAAGACGATATCGTCCGTCCGCTGGCCAACGCGCTGGTCTCTGAGGGGCTGACGGTCTGGTACGACGAGTTCGAGCTGCGGATCGGCGACAGCCTTCGCAGGAAGATCGACCAAGGCCTGGCGAACAGCCGCGTCGGCTTGGTTGTGCTGTCCCAGTCCTTCATTGCCAAAGGCTGGACGAACTACGAGCTGGACGGCATCGTCACCAAGGCGGT
>JBBRLT010000146.1:0-3214 GCA_038231235.1 Terriglobales bacterium | reverse complement strand
CATTACACCAATCGCTACCAAGAACATCGTTCAGCGGATGTGTGTACGGCACATCTCTCACTGAACGCCGGTAAAGTATAGCATAGTGAATAGGGGCACGCAAGGCACGGCAAAGTGGCGGGTGCAGGCAAGAGTTGTCAGAGACAAAGAACCTCCTCGGGATGTGCTACGATCACGGCTGCTGAACCATAGTTCGTCGTCCACCCGAGGAGGTAAGCATGCATCCTAGCACAGAGAGCGTCCGTTTGGAAGCGTTGGTCACGACCATGAGCGAGCAGATCACCCGCATCACCCGCACCCTTGGCTCCTGGGTCCAGCACGAGCCGCATGACCTTGACCTCCAGCAGATCGAGCAGCAGGTGCTTAGGCTCGTCAAAGAGCTGGGAGCCACCCTCGTCGGTGGCCTGTGTACCCTGCTTGCTCCCACCCAGCCCAGCCGGACCCGAGCGTGTCCCTGTGGCCAGACGGCCCACTATCAGCGCCAGCGACCCGCCATGGTGACCACCATTCTCGGCCCCATTACCATCCAGCGCCCCTACTATCTGTGTCCGTCCTGTGGGCAAGGTCAGCATCCTCTGGATAGCCAGTTGCAGTTCTGTGCTGGCAGCCGCTCTGCCGGCCTTGACGAACTGCTCGCCTTATTAGGGGCAACCCAAGATTCCTTTGCCGAAGCTGCCAGCGTGCTGGAACGGCTCACGCTGGTCCACGTCAGCCCCAATAGCGTGCGCGATGCAACGGAAGCGCTTGGGGCTGACCTGGTGGCCCATCAGGCGCAGGCCGTCGCGCGCAGCATGGAAGGCCACGACGCTCCGGCAGCGGTCACGCTTCCACCATCGCGGCTATATATCACGATGGATGGCGTGCTGGCGCACCTGCATGAGCGCGGCTGGAGTGAACTGAAGGTCGGCTGCTGCTATCAGACCCGCACGCGTCCAACGCGCAGGCGTCCAGAGACGCTTGAGATCCACGCGCACAGCACACGCTATGTCACGGCGCTCGTCGAGGCGCAGACCTTCGGCTGGCATCTCTGGCAGGAAGCCGCACGCCAGGGAGTGGAGACCGCCGACGAGGTCGTGGTGGTGGGTGATGGAGCCCACTGGATCTGGAACATCGCGGAGACACAGTTTCCGCAGGCGACGCAGATCTTGGACTGGTATCACGCCAGTGAGTACGTGTGGGCAGCGGCCAGCGCGATTTGGGGCGAGGAGCATCCCGAGCGTGCCGGGTGGGCGCATCAGCAGCTGGATGCCCTCTGGGAGAGCAAGGTGGAGCAGGTGCTCGGAGTGTTGGAGCAGCACCGCACGGCAGGAGAAGGCGTGACAGCGGCCCTCAGCTACTACACGACCCATCGCGGGCGCATGGACTATGCAAGCTATCGGGCTCGTGGGCTGCAGATTGGGAGTGGGAATGTCGAAAGTGCCTGTAAACAGCTGGTGAGTGCGCGGCTCAAGCAGGCTGGGATGATCTGGGATGCCGAGGGAGCGGAGCGCGTGGCCGTGGTGCGAGCGCAGTTGAAGAGTGAGCGCTGGCAGGAGGCACTGGCGCTGCGGGCAGCGCCCGGACGGCGCTATCAGCGGCAGCACCCCCGGGGGAGCCCGAAAGCCGTGCCGGGAATGGCGGGGCTAGCGAGCGCGGCTGGGGCAGACCCAGCGCCAGCGACAGAGGGACGAGCACGTGCCGGTGGCCTTTCGCCGGAGGCCTTGGCAAGTGTGCGCGCGGAGATGAGGTGCGACCAACGTCAGCACCCGTGGCGAAAGGCATGGAATGTCAGGCAGCAACAGGAGGGAGCACGGACGGCGAGTACTGCATGACAACTCTTGCTCACTCCCGAAAGAGGCGCGGCTCTTGCACAATCCGTATGCTACCTCTACACTAGTACTCCATCCAGGATAAGTTGATGAGTTAACGAATAAGGAGTATCCTCCCGATGCCGTGGGTGGAATGGCAGACAAGCGCAGAAGGTGGCTCCCATGAATAAGAAGTATATCGTGCGATTGACCACGACGGAACGTGGCATTCTGGAAGCTCTCGTCACCACCGGGATGGGTGCCGCCCGCAGCCTGACCCATGCCCGCATCTTGCTCAAGGCCGATTGCGGTATCGATGGTCCGGCCTGGACGGACGACGCGATTCGTGCTGCGCTCGATGTGAGTCTACCCACGATTGAACGGGTGCGGCGCACCTTCGTGTGTGAGGGATTCGCGGCTGTCCTCCAGCGCAAGCCCCGTCGGCCGCGCAAGCGCAAGCTCGACGGCCACCAAGAAGCCCAACTGATCGCCCTGGCGTGTAGTACCGCTCCAGAGGGCCACAAACGCTGGACGTTGCGCTTGCTCGCGGACACGTTGGTGGAGTTGACCGAGCTCGACGGCCTTGCGCCCGAAACCGTGCGCCAGACGCTGAAAAAAACGAACTCAAACCATGGTTGACCAAGGAATGGTGCATTCCACCCAAGGCGAATGCGGCCTTTGTGGCGCAGATGGAGGATGTGCTGGACATCTATACCCGGCCGCTGGATCCCAGGCATCCGCAGGTCTGTTTTGATGAGACGAGCAAGCAACAGGTCAAAGAGGTGCGCACGCCGCTGCCCATCGCGCCCGGGGAACCAGCTCGGTATGACACGGAGTACGAGCGTAACGGCGTGAGCAATCTGTTCATGTTCAGCTGTCCGTTGTTGAACTGGCGGCACGTGAAGGTCACCGACCACCGCACGGCCGCCGATTGGGCGCAGTGTATGCGCGAGTTGGTGGATGTGCATTTCCCGACGGCGGAGCGCATTACGGTGGTGCAGGACAATCTGAACACGCATACGCCCGCCGCCCTGTATGCGACCTTCGCGCCAACGGAAGCGAAGCGCATCTGGGACAAACTGGAATTCCACTATACGCCGAAGCATGGCAGTTGGTTGAATATGGCGGAGATTGAGTTGAGCGTGCTCAGTCGCCAGTGCCTGGATCGGCGTATCCCAGACCAGGAGACGCTCGTTGGGGAAGTGGCGGCGTGGGCAGCGGAGCGCAACGGGCGAGGAGCCACCGTCAACTGGCGCTTCACGACGACTGATGCGCGGATCAAGCTCAAGCATCTCTATCCTATCATTGAACCTGTCACATCATGATGGTTGAAGTACTAGGCGCAATCTACTTCTTACTGCCGCTGTATGCTACGCTTGATTTTTCACTACGGGCGAAGCGCGGTGTGTTGGGGCTGACCGCCTATG
>JBBRLT010000145.1:0-3229 GCA_038231235.1 Terriglobales bacterium | reverse complement strand
CGGCACATCTGCTCTCGACTGAGCATCGTCAGTCGGGCATTCTGGTGATAGTCCATCTGGTCTCCTGAGTCGCTTTGCTTCGCAAACTCAGCTTCACAGTTCTCGATCAGATGGACAACCTATTGAAACCTCGCACCTAGACGTGGCCTTTCCTCGAAGAAAGGCCACAGGAGCAGCCGCTGAACGGGCTACACCAACAGGAGAATCGCTCTAACGCACTTCCCTGAAGGTGGAGACGCAGTGCGGAAGTCGCAATTGTGGCTTTCTTGAACGAAAGGCTGCCGCAGTGAGTTTGCTACGGAAACCGTTCGTCGCCCTTGCCAGCATCTGCGACCCGCATGAAGTCCATCCAGATGGGCAGCGCCGCCCGCGCCCCGGTCTCCTTGTCGCCCAGAGATTGGCGGCTGTCGAAGCCAACCCAGACGCCGCACGTCACCGATGGCGAGAAGCCGATGAACCACGCATCGGTAAAGTCGCTGGTGGTGCCCGTCTTACCGCCCAGTGGATGATCGAGTTGGGCCGCCGCAGCCGCCGTTCCGCTCTTCGTAACTTCCCGCAGCAATATCATCATGGTGCGCGCCGTCTGCGCGCTGGTCGACTCCGCAACCAGCGGCTGATCCTGCGCCAGTGTTATGCCCTCAGCATTGGTCACCTTGCGCAACAGGTGCGGAGTCAGCCGGACGCCATCGTTGGGAAAGCTGCTGTAGGCTGCTACCTGCTGCAATAGCGTGACCTCGATCGATCCCAGCGCCACTGGCAGGTAGGGCGGTATCTCTCGCGTAATGCCGAAGCGATGCGCCACCTCAATCACCCGGCGCATGCCCACCCGCTCTGCCAGCCGCAGCGCCGGAATATTCCGCGATTCGGCAAAGGCCTTCAGCAGCGGAATTGCGCCCAGATAATTCGGCTCGTAGTCATGCGGAGTATAAGGGCCACCAGCGGTCTGGAAGGTGACTGGCGTATCAGCAATGCGCTCCTCGGGCTTCGCTCCCGCCTCGACCGCCGCGGTGTACACGTAGGGCTTGAAGGAGGAGCCAGTCTGCCGCTCCGCCTGCGTCGCCCGGTTGAATTGCGAGAGGTTGAAGTCGCGGCCACCTACCATCGCCAGCACGTCGCCACTCGCATTGTCGACGGCCATCAACGCGCCTTGTGCCCCGGAGTCCTGCTCCAGGCTGCCGTGCAACACCGGCTCGGTTGGCGAACCTGTGACCCGCGCGTACACAATGTCGCCCAGGTGAAACAACTGGTTCGGGTCTGCCTCTCCGGTCCACGCCCAGTCCTCCGGCTCCAACACCAGCCGCGCCTGTCCGATCCGCACCGTGGCTCGGCCTTCGAGCAGGCCCACCACCAGCCCGTGCATATAGCTGCCGGAGGTGACCGGCATGCTCCAGTCGGGATGGCGGAAGCTCTCCAGCGACTCGCCGGCTCGCAGCGCATTCAGCAATTGCCCATGCCAGCCGTGGCGCCGTTCATAGGCGGCCAGTCCATCCAGCACGCTGCGATTCGCTGCCTGCTGCAATGGCAGATCCAGGGTGGTGTAAACCTTAAGCCCCGCCTCATGCACCATCTCTGTACCGAACTGCCGCTCTAGTTCGCGTCGCACCTCCTCGACGAACCACGGCGCAACACTGTTCGGTGGCGGCGCCAGGTGCAGCCCGAGTGGCGCTGCCTTGGCCTCGTTCGCTTCACCCGCAGTGATCACGCCGTCCTCCAGCATGGAGTTGAGCACCGTGTTGCGGCGGCGAAAGGCCTTGTCCGGATTCAGAATAGGCGAGTAGCCGACCGGGCCCTTGGGCAAGCCGGCCAGCAGTGCGGCTTCTGCCAGGGTCAAGTCCCGCGCACGCTTGCTGAAGTAGTAGTTCGCGCCTGCTTCAAAACCGTAGACGCCGTGGCCCAGATAGATCTGGTTGGCGTACAAGGTGAAGATCTGCGGCTTGGTAAATGCGCGCTCTATCTGGATGGAGAGAAAGACCTCCTGCAGCTTCCGCCGGAGGGTCCGGTCCGGTGTGAGGAACAGGTTGCGGGCCAGCTGCATGGTCAGCGTGGAAGCGCCCTGCGCGCGGCCGTGCGAGGTCAGGTCGTGGTAAGCGGCACCCAATACGCGAACCAGGTTCACGCCCCAATGGCTCTCGAAGTTCTTGTCTTCGGTCGACACGACTGCCTGGCGCAGGATCGTGGGAAAGTCGTCATACTGCATCACGCTGCGGCGTTCCAATGCGAAGGAGCCGAACAGCTGTCCATGTACGTCGTACAGCTCCGTGGTGGTCAGCGGTTTGTAGCGTTCCAGATCCGCGATCTGCGGCAGATCGACTGAATACACCAGCATCAGCCCAGTCAGCGAGCCCGCTGCCGCGGCCAGCACCACCAGCACCAGCAGCGCCACCTGCCCCGCCACCTTGCGCCGTCCAGGAGGTGGCGCATTGCGTGCCACAGGAGGACGAAACGTCCCCGCGGCTGGGCGTCTGGTTTGGGGATGGTCAGTCAAAGGAAGGAGTCAGTGCGGCACTCGTGGCCGAGCATAGCATGCAGCATCCACCCGGCACATTGCCAGGGTGATACCGCTTGGAGCTTTGCCAGTTCTTAGGGACGGGTGTGCTCAGGCCCTGAGCGCTCTCTGCCAAAAAGTTAGAGACGGAGGAACATGCGTGAACTAGGCCGTCTTCTGCTTCAACACCTGCAACGCCTTCTGTAACTGATCGTCGGCATGCGCGGCATGCTGCTGCGGCTGCGCCTCATCCGGGGGAGGCTCATTATCGTTGGAAGCCACCACGACATTCGGCTGCACCGCCTCGTCCTGAATCTTCTTGCCTTCGGGCGTTGCATACTTCGCGACAGAAAGAATCAGTGCTGAGCCATCCGCCATTTCCAAGGTCTTCTGCACCGAGCCCTCGCCGAAGGTGCGGTCACCCACAACATCCCCGCGCTTGTTGCCCAGGATTGCCGCAGCTACCAACTCGCCGGGACCCGAGGTGCCGTGGTTCACCAGGACTGCGAGCGGCGCGCCTGTGATCCACTTCGACTTGTCCGCCGTGAAGGTCTGGCTGGGAAACTTCTGGCCACTCAACGTGGCAATGGTCCCACTCTGCAGGAAGAAGTTGGCCAGCCGTAGACCCTGCGCCTCATCGCCAATGGCGACGTCGCGCAGGTCAAGCAGCACCTTCTTGCTGTCCTTAGCATCGCCCTTAGTCAGGGACTTCAACTTGCTCTCGATCTCGTTGACGCGCTCCTT
>JBBRLT010000144.1:0-3253 GCA_038231235.1 Terriglobales bacterium | reverse complement strand
TTTGCCGTGGCTGGCCATGCTGGAGGCCGGCTTGCCGTGCATTTTCGCCCCGCAAGAGCATGGACTTCCCTTGGCTGCTGCGGCCTCGCTGCGTCTGTGGGGCAGGCTTCAGGGGCTTGCCGCCCGCAGTCTTGCATGCGCGTGGGCGAAGACTTCCCGCGCGGGGAAGGCGCTGCACAGGCGCACATAAATCCTGCGCACGCTGACGGTAACCTGCGCGGCGATCTTGAGCAGGTGCAGCCGGATGGTGCCCACCGTTGCGTTGGCCATGCTGGTGCCCGCCAGCGCAACGCTGCGCAGCCGGCTCATGAGCAGGTACGCGAAGGTGGAGAACCACAGGCGCAGCTGGTTGCTTGACATAAACGCGGTGGACGTGCGGTCGGCAAACATGTCGAGCTGCTGTTCCTTGATGCGATTTTCCATCTCGCCGCGTGCGCAATAGAACTGCTCGTAGAGGCTGCGCCCGCCGTGGAACTCAGGGTGGGCCCTGGCCCAGGGCTCCTTGCCGGTAATGTCAGTGACGATGAAGCGCGGGTTGCGCTTGCCGCCGGTGAGCTCGGCCTTGCCGATGACGCGGCGCTCGCGGCTCCAGCTATTGAGCGTGCGGTAGCGCAGCGCGGCGAAGGTGCGCGCAGTGCCTTCAACCCCGGGCGGCTCCACAGCCCCGGCGGCACGGGCCTGCCGCACGGCTTCTTCATCAAGCTGTGAGGCAGTGTCCCAAAACGCGGGGGCCAGCATCTGCTCCAGGCGCGGGTTGCGCGCCAGGCCGAAGACGTAGCGTACGTTGCGCTGGCTTTCGATCCAGCTCATGAGCTCGTCGCGGCAGAAGCCCGAGTCGCCACGCACGATGATGGTGGTGTGCCGCCCGAAGCGTGCGCGGATGGCGGGGATGATCTGCTTCAAGGCCGCCAGCGTGCCGTCGGAGCCGTCGCGGTCCGAAGTGCGCAGCTGCGCCCACAGCGGGATGCCGCCGCAGAAGCAGTACAGCGGCAGGTAGCAGTAACTGCCGTAGTAGCCGTGGTAGAAGCGGCCCTCCTGCTGGCCGTGCAGGGGATCGTCGGTGGCGTCAAAGTCCAGCACGATGACCTCGCTGTGGCGTGCGATGGCGGCCACGCCGAGATTGAGCAGCAGGGCGGCGATCTTCTCGGGATGAGGCTGGATCTTTTTGGTGCGGGTGCGCTCCTGGGCACCGAGTTCCAGGCGGTTGAGCGTGCTCTTGCCTGCCAGGGGCCGGCCCTTGTCCTGCGCCAGGTGGCGCTCCTCGCCCAGCACGTCGGCGCGCCCGCACATGGCGGCAAGCAGCGGATCAAGCCGCAGGCGATCGTGGTCGTTGACGTCCTCGTAGCCAAGCGCCAGGCCCAGGATGCGCTGGCGCAGCATGACGGGGAGCTGGTGCTCCACGAAGCGCTGCTCACGAAAATCGGTGAAGCAGGCGGCAAGCTGCTCGCACAGGCGCTCTGAGGTGTCCATCTCGCGCAGCAGCAGCGCACCGCCATCGCTGGAGAGGTGGCCGCCAGTGAAATCGGCCTGCACGCGCCTGGCGCCAAGGCCTTGAAAGTCGAAGGATTGCTGCTTACAGTCTGTTGTCGCTTGAGTCGTGTGCATGTGCGTGTCCTTTGCCTTGGTAATCAAAGGCTACAGCACCGCTGCACCCGGCTCAAGCGCATGGGGTGTGAGATTTGCGGGTTAGCTCCAGTGTCCACTTAAACAGCCGGTCAACGTCGGCACGGATTTCCTGAACGGGGGCCGACGCTTCATCACCGCCGCCGAATGTGAGCCGGCTGAACTCTGCCTGCAAGTGGCGGGCAGCGTAATACTCCTGGAAGGACAGGTGGGCAAAGGCGAAGACGCCCGGATACCGTTCCAGCAGCAGCCCTGCCCGAGCGGCGACATAAACGATGAACTCATGCAGGGCGGCGCGGTCCTCCGGCGTCCTTGGCCCCGCCGAAGTGCGGAGCCAGCCATGCCTCAAGCTGCTTCTTGTCAGCCAGCACCTCGCCGCTGTGCCCATTCCCCTTCTTCTCCGCCTCTGCCACCAACTGGCTGCGCTGTACCTGCATGTGCGCGCCTATGGTGGCGAGGAGACGTTCCTTATCGTGGAGGTTGTAAGCCACGCACAGGCCGGGACTGTTGGGCAGGTGCTTGTCCAGGTCGATGCCCTCCAGGTAGGCCTCGGAGATGGCGGCATACACCGCCGCGCGGCCATCGGGCAGGTGGGCCTTGTGCCGGTAGAGCAGGGCCAGGAGGTAGAGGAGATTGGGCACCCGCGAGATGACACGGGTGGACGGATGCCGCCGCACCGCCTCCATGAATTGCTCCGCCCGCTCCTGCCCCGCAGTGCCGCCGAGCCGTTGGTCGTACCAGTGTTGGGCAAAGAGATCCTGCTGAGCATCGTCGAAGGGAGCCAAGTAGAGTCGGGTGGCGTGGTTTCTAGAGGAAGCGTCGGCCACGGGAATCCCCTTTTCTTGGTTCGCTTTGGCGAGGCCGGATCTCATTTGGTTTTTATGCTCCCATTCCACCATCGCCTCTTCATACCCGACGATGCGCGAGGTGATGAGGAAGCGGGCCTGTGGATGGTCGGCAAAGCCTACCCACAGCACCCGGCGCATCGCACGGCGTTGCTCCGGGTCACCGATCTCATCGAGGCCGTCGATGAGGAAGAAGGCGCGAGCGGAATTGAGCAAGGTGTGGAAGGTCACCTCGTCGTTCACCAGAGGATGGGCGAAGGCTTGGATGGCTGTGCTGCTGGTCTTGTAGCGGCAGAAGGCATCGAGCAGGGTGTCCCAGGTCCAGAGCTTGTGATCGCCTGGCAGGAGCGGCACGAGGTCGCGCAGCACGAAGGGCAGCGGCACGGCATGGGGGAAGAGCTTCTTGGCGTCGTTGGCCTTCGGGTCGGCGAGGCAGACGATGAGCCACTGGATGAGGGTGGACTTGCCCATGCCCGGATCGGCAAGCAGGACGGTGCGTAGCTGCTGGGCAAGCCGGGGCAGCAAGGGCGTGGCGGGATTGGCCTCTCTACCCAACTCCGTATCGAAGGCCTTGGGGCTATGGTGTTGCTCGGTGAAGGCGGGCTGGACGGAAGAGATCGCGGATAGCAAAGCGCACATCCTTTTCATCCGGGCTGCTGACGGCAGGTAGGCCAAGGTTTAGGTGGTTGGCATAGCGCTCGCGCAGTGTCTTGCAGTAAGCGACGATGGGGTCGCGGGGGTCGTTGGCTTGGTTGGCAATGACTTGGTCGAGCTTGGAATGGGTG
>JBBRLT010000143.1:0-3307 GCA_038231235.1 Terriglobales bacterium | reverse complement strand
GAGATTTGCGGGGGGCTGTCCTTAGTACGAGAGGACCGGGATGGACGAACCTCTTGTGTTCCAGTTGTCCTGCCAAGGGCACGGCTGGGTAGCGAAGTTCGGTTGTGATAACCGCTGAATGCATATAAGCGGGAAGCACGCCCCAAGATGAGATCTCCCAACCCAAAAGGGAAAAGAAGGGCCCAGGAAGACCACCTGGTTGATAGGCTGGAGGTGGAAGTGCAGTAATGCACGTAGCTTACCAGTACTAATCGCCCGTTCGGCTTGTCCATAGAATTAACTCTGCGCAGCCAATCCGCTGTCCAGAAGAGACTCAACAAGCCTTGTAACAGTTGGTCAGTAAGACCCAATGCAATTCGTGCCGAAGTTATTGCAAGTTGTGGCGCCAGTTTGCCGCTCTCGTTCCGGGGAAAAACCGCCCGTGTGTGCAGAGAGTTGGCTGCGGGGAAACTCCCGCCAAGCGCCCGAGAGCAATTTTCCTGTGGCCTATACGGACCAGCGGATGTTGCCTTTCGCAAAGAAAGGCCACGTTGGAGATATCTCCGCATATAGCAGAAGCAGGAAAATTGCTCTGACCAGCTTGCCGGTGAGCATACCGCGAGTGTCACACCCGTTCCCATCCCGAACACGGAAGTTAAGCCTCGTCGGGCCGATGGTACTGCACGCGTAAGTGTGTGGGAGATTAGGTAATCGCCGGCATTAGCATCCAGAAAGCCGCCCTTCCGGGGCGGCTTTCTGCGTTTCTGCGCCCTTTTCAGGAAACTCTTCCTATGCTTATCCTCGTCCATACGAACGGCGGGTGCGCCTCCGGATCATGCGCTGCTGTTCATCCAGCTTCCAACGAAGCGGGCGCGAACAAGGAGGGCGTTTTCAGCCGTGCCCTCCGCAACCTCCGAGCGAGGTGCGGGGTTATTGCGGATGTGGAGGAAACACCCATGAAGCGACTTATCTACAGTCTCGCACTCACCTGTTTGCTATTCACTGGTGCAGCCGCACTCGCCCAAGAGCCAGGAACAGTTCCCGAGCAGTCCGCTCCCACGCAAGAGGGCCATGCCGGACATGGCGGCCGCCATGGAGGCAATCCCGACGAGCGCCTGGCTCATATGACCCAGCGGTACAAACTCACAGCAGATCAGCAGAGTCAGATCAAGCCGATCCTGGCGGACGGCCAGCAGCAGATGGAAGCTCTGCGTTCCGATACGGCGCTATCGCGTCAGGACAAGTTCGCGAAGTTCCAGAGTCTGCACCAGGAGCAGGCGCAGAAGATCTCTGCCGTCCTGACCGATGAGCAGCGCAAGCAGTTTGACGCCGACCAGCAGAGGCAGCAGGAGCGGCGCGCAGAACACCGCCATGGCGGCGCGGGGCAAGGGGAAGGAACGACTCCGCCACAGCCGCAGTAGTAGTAACCTGCAGCGCCGTCGCATTCACACTGGAAGCGATCGAAGAGGGGCCGCAATCTTGCGCGGCCTTTTCTCTTGGTCCCTGGGGGCTTAGTCGGTCCTGCAGCGGAATGCCGGCAGCTAAACGTCGAGCCCGACAGAGCGCATCAACTCCAGCGCATTGGTGCTGTCGGCGATACCGGGGGTCATCCGGTAGTCGAAGTGCAGTTTGCCTGCGACGAATTGATCGCCGAAATGCATGTTCGCGGCGCGGTCGCCCAAGACGGCAACGATTTCGGTCAGCGCCAGGTCATGCGTCGTGACCAGCCCGGCTGCATGGTGTGCGAGCAGACCGCGCAGCAATGCTTCCGTCCCCACGCGCCGATCGTGCGAGTTGGTGCCGGAGAGCAGTTCATCCAGCAGGAAGAGCGCCGGCTGCGGCCCACGGGCCAGCTCATCGATCTGCTTCAGCCGCTGGATCTCTGCGTAGAAGCGGGAGAGTCCGCTCTGTAGTGAGTCCTGCACGGTGATCGACGCGCCGATGGCGAGTGGCGACAGCGCCAGACTCCGCGCACAGACGGGCGCGCCACATTGCGCCAGCACCACATTTAATCCGATGGCGCGAAGGAGGGTGCTCTTGCCGGCCATGTTGGGCCCGCTGACCATCACTAGCGCGTGCGCAGCGTCGAGCGCCAGATCATTGGGCACAGCGCGGGTGGGCGGCAGCAGGGGATGGACAAGTGCGCGCACATCCAGCGCAGGGCCCTCTGTGATGAACCGCGGGAAGCATGCGTCGGGACGCTCGTAGCTGAAGGTCGCGAGCGAGCACAGCGCCTCAAACTCGCCGGCTGCCGCAAGCCATGTGCGCACCCGCGCGCCGTGCTGCCGACGCCAGCGCTCGATCGCCAGCATGCAGAGCGGCGTCCAGAAGACAAACAGATCCAGCAGCCGGAAGAACCAGTTATCGCTGGACTCAAGCCAATGCATGATGCGATGAAGCTGCCCGACAGCGTGCGACGAGGAGCTTCGCTGAGTGCGCAGTGCTTGGGTGATAGCCGTCAGCCGGGCGGCGGAAAAATCTTCAGGCTCGAAGACGGCCAGCACGCGTGCCAGCGGTCCCAGCCCGTGCGCTGCCTGCTCAGCAGCGGCTGCGCCCTGCATCACCTGCGTGCGATAGCGGTAGGTGAATGCAAGGTTCAGCGCACTCATCGCCAGGAACGGTACCTGCAATCCGCGAATCCACAAGGCGAGCGCCACGAACCACAACGCGGCCAGCGGCAGGGCGGCCAGCCGCAGCAATCGCGGAACGCTGGAGGTTATTGTCTCGCCCCATGCGCTCAGCAAATCGGAATCGCCTTTGCTATCGCTCTCGCCAGCGAGTGCGAGCCGTTCGCGGAGATCCCAGAGCGACGCCAGCTCGCGGACTGCTGCATGTCGCGCTTCGACCTCGGGTGGAGCAGCCGGCTGCAGCAGCCACGCGGCGAGCGTTTGCTGGCCAGGGCCGGTCACTGCGCGCGATAACAGTTCGAACAGCCCGCCGCTGCCGAAGACATCCAGATCGCGCGCGTATGGATGCGATGGGTCGAGGAAGCGCAGTCCGTCGTCGCCCGCGCCCGCCCAGCGGTCTTCAAGCCGCGCCAGCCCGTTGCCATAGACAACGCTCAGCCGATCCACCGAGTGCAGCCGGCGCAGTAGCCGCTCATGGGCAAACCATAAGGCGGCAAACGCGACAGCGGGTACAAGCGCCAAGCCGAGCAGTCCTGGATGTATCCGAGCCAGCCAGATCGCGGTAGCGATGGCGAGCAACGCGCACAGCACCTTTGACCAGCCGAAGACTCTATCGCGCTGGCGAAGCCGCTGCTGCTGCTCGCGTAACTTGGACAGCCGGGCAGTGTAGCCGCGGTGTGCTTCCGCTGCGGGCGGTGCGT
>JBBRLT010000142.1:0-3327 GCA_038231235.1 Terriglobales bacterium | reverse complement strand
GCTGCGCCAGGGCGATCTGGTGTGCACGCTGTTTGCCGAAGATCCGGGACGATTCGTGGAACCGGAGCAGATACTGGCCGGCGCTATTCGCATCGCGGACGCGCCGCCCCGCGCCATTCCGCTGGTGCATGAGACGCTCACCCGCGATACGCTTGCGCAGACCCACTCCGCAGCACAGGAATAGCCATTGGCGCGATTCACCGGACTGCTTGGCCTCGTCACCATGCTACTGCTGGCATGGCTCTTCTCTACCAACCGCCGTGCCATCCGTCTGCGCACTGTCGCTTGGGGCCTCGGGCTGCAGATCGTCTTCGCCTTTGCCGTGCTGCGCTGGAACTTCGGCCGTGATGCCATGGCGCGCGCTGGTGACGTGGTGAACCGGCTGCTCAGCTATGCATTCGCCGGCTCAGAGTTCCTTTTCGGCGAGTTCGGCAGACAGCACTCCTCCTTCGGCTCCATCATCGCCTTTCAGGTGCTGCCCACCATCATCTTCATCTCTGCGCTCTTCGCGGTGCTCTATCACCTGGGCATCATGCAGTTGGTCATTCGCGCGTTTGCCTGGGGCATGCAGCGCACCATGGGTATCTCCGGCGCAGAATCGCTGAACGTGGCCGCCTCCATCTTCATGGGCCAGACCGAAGCGCCGCTTTCCATCCGCCCATTCCTTCCTGAACTCACACGCTCCGAGCTGATGACCGTCATGACCAGCGGCATGGCTCACGTATCGGGCGGCATCATGGCGGCGTACATCCTGCGCGGCATCGAGGCCAAGCATCTGCTGGCAGCCGTCATCATGACTGCACCGGGCACCATCCTGGTCTCGAAGATGCTGGTGCCGGAGACCGATACACCTGCCACCCTGGGCCAGGTGCGCCTGCCGGAATCCGCAGAGCACAGCGAGGAGAACCTGATCGGCGCCGTGGCGCGCGGCACTCTCGACGGCGGCCGGCTCGCCTTCAATGTCGGCATCATGCTCATCTCCTTCGTCGCCCTTGTAGCGCTGGTCAACGGCATCTTCGGCGGACTGCATGGCTGGCTGGGCGCACATCACATCCCCTTTCCCGCTTCGCTCGACCTGGTGCTGGGCTGGCTCTTCGCGCCCATTGCGTGGCTTATCGGAATTCCATGGCACTCCGCATCATCGGTGGGGAATCTGCTGGGCACCCGCATGGTCGTCAATGAGCTGGTCGCCTTCTCGAACCTGGGCGCGCAGAAGGCTGCGCTCGATGCGCGGTCCTTCACCATTGCCACCTTCGCGCTGTGCGGCTTCGCCAACCTGAGCTCCATCGGCATCCAGATTGGCGGCATCGGCGCGCTGATTCCGGAGCGCCGCAATGAGCTGGCGCGGCTGGGCCTGCGTGCCATGCTGGCCGGAACCATGGCCAACCTGATGTCCGCATCCATCGTGAGTGTGTTGCTGCAATAGCAGGAGCGGGAGACAACCATGGCGCAACTGGAACAAGACCTGGAATGCATCGCACGGCAGGAGCGGGAGCTGCAATGGACCGCCTTCAACGAAGCGGACGCGTGGCAGCTTGGCTCTACCCTGCGCGAACTCGCCGTGGAGCGGCAACTTGCCGTCGTCATCGATATCCGCCGGTTCGCACCCCACCTGGGCAATCACTCCGGAGTGCCCCTGTTCTACGTGGCGCTGCCCGGCACTGCGGCAGACAATGCCGAGTGGGCCCGGCGCAAGGCCAACCTGGTGGCACGGCTGGGCCGCAGCTCCTACGCGATCGGACTCTCGCTCAAGGTGCGCAACAGCACACTGCAGGAGACGTACAGCCTGCCTTCAGCAGACTACGTGAGCCATGGCGGAGCCTTTCCCATCCTGATCGCTGGAACCGGGATCATCGGTTCGGTCACGGTCTCCGGTCTGCCGCAGCGCGACGATCATGAACTGGTCGTCGAAGCGCTATGCCTGGAGCTGAATCGCCAGTACGCAGAGCTGCGCCTTCCATCCATCGATTGAATGGCTACCGGTTTGGACGGCAGCAAACTTTGGTGACCTCGAAACCTGCAATTACAAAACTCGGACAATAGCGGGCCCGGCGCCGGTTGATCCTAAGGGTATGGCGTCCATTGCACCCCCGAGCCCTTCCGTTCTTGACGAAGAGAACGCTGCTTCCCTGTCCGGCCCTGCCCCGTTTGTTGCCGAAACTCAGACCGATATCCCCACGGCTTCGCGGCCGCGCGTCCGATCTGCCACGGATAACCTGGTTCTGAGCCGCGCCGCGCAGACGCGCTCGTTCAACTGGACCATCTTCGCCTTCATGGCAGTCTTCCATGCCGGTGCCATTGCGGCGCTCTTTTTCTTCAGCTGGCCTGCGCTCATTCTGCTGTTCGCCCTGCATGTGGTCGCCATCAACATGGGCATCGGCATGGGCTACCATCGCCTGCTCACCCACCGTGGCTATCGCGTGCCCAAATGGCTGGAGCACACACTGGCCATCTTCGCCACGCTCAGCCTGGAGGGCGGTCCGCTGGTGTGGGTGGCAACCCATCGTGTGCATCATCAACTGACCGACCGTGAAGGCGATCCGCACACCCCCCGCGAGGGTGCCTGGTGGTCACATGCCGGGTGGGTCGTCCATGGTGCGGGTGCCGTACAGGAGCATGCGCTGCTGGCCCGCTATGCGCCTGATCTGGCGAAGGATCCGTTCTATGCCAAGCTGGACAAGTACCACTGGGTTCCGCTTACCACCCTGGCCGTGGTACTGCTCGCGGTTGGCGGATGGTCCTGGGTGCTGTGGGGCATCTTCCTGCGCGTCACCTTGGGCCTGCACGCGACCTGGCTGGTGAACTCTGCCACGCATATGTGGGGTTCGCGCCGCTTCGCCACGCGCGACGACTCCCGCAACAACTGGTGGGTGGCATTGCTCACCGGCGGCGAGGGCTGGCACAACAACCATCACGCCCATCCTGTCTCGGCGCGGCACGGCTTGACCTGGTATGAGTTCGACGTCAACTACTACGGCATCTGGCTGCTGGGCAAGCTTGGACTGGCCAAGAACATCAATGCAGCCACCGCCACCCAGGCGATCCCAGAGCGCAGCGGCAGTTAAGCCGCACCGCTCCGGTGCATCTCCCGCGGACCGTCATCCTGAGCAAAGCGGCAGTTTGAGCCACATCCACTGCCGCTGTCCCGCCCGTAACCCATTTCGTGATGTCATCCCGAGCGTAGCAAAGGTGTGGATTCACATTTGAAGTGCAACAGATGGGATGAGAAGATTTCGGCAGGAGTTTGGAAGCCGAGGCATTTTCTTGGGGTGTGGTTGTAGCGCTGGACCAGCAGGTTGATCTGCTGCTGCGTCAGTTGGGCGGTGT
>JBBRLT010000141.1:0-3399 GCA_038231235.1 Terriglobales bacterium | reverse complement strand
CCTGGCTGCATATCCATTTGCTTGGCCGCTACCTGTTCCGCGGCAACCGCCGTCCCATCAACGTCGAGGCAATGCTGGCCGGCGTCGCCCTTTAGCCTGATGCATTGAATTTGAAGGCATCAAAAGTTTCGAGGGTTTGGGCTTAGGACCCCCATAACGTGCGCGTGCGGCTGCTCCCCGCCGTCCCGCGCCTTGGTCCAATGCACGTTCAGGTCTGCCACCATTCCGCGTGCCACAAACTGCTCGCACACGAAGTCCTGCACCAGCGCTACCGCTTCCGCCTGCCCCAGCTCGCGCGGCAGGCTGATCTCGATGTCGCGCGCCAGCACCGCGTCTTTGCGCCGCTCCGCCGCCTCCACCTCGTTCCATAGGGTCTCACGGTCCGTCCAGCGTTCCGGCGCGCCGTCGGGCAGCATGATCTCCTTATGCACCACATGCTGCTTGGCGGTGTAGTCGTGGTCCTGGTCCAGCAGCTTGTCGTGCAACTCCTCCGCCGCGCGGTAGGCCGCAGCCGCCACCACGCTGCGCCCCTGCGAGCGCTGGATGACCTTGGCAGAGAAGTGGTAAAGGGCCATACGGTGGGAAGGCTCGTGCTGTCTTCCGGGTAGGCTGCCGCAGGATGGCGCACATTGCAATGCAATGTTTAAGCGCGCATTTCCTGATTTGCTCCGTTTCACTCCGCAGTAGAAATGACGGGCTGCTCGCGCTCGTCCTGGCTGGGTGTGTCAGGCTGGGTAGGAACACCAGGATAGTTGATGAGGAGACCGCAGCCTTGCTAGTCTAGCCTGGCCATATAGTGGCACGGTGATACAGGGAGGCCAGGCATGGCGCGCAAACCAAGGGACTTCGATGCCGAACTCCAGGCCCTCATGGACAAGGCCAAGAAGGTCAAATCACAGAAGACTGTCCAGCTTGGCGAACTCGTCCAGGTCACCGGCGCAGATAGCCTTCCCATGGAAGCCCTTGCCGGCGCACTGCTCGCCGCCGTCGAGCAGTTCAAGAAGTCACCTGAAGCCGTGCAGAGGTGGACCGAACGCGGCCAGGTCGTATTTCAACAAGGGGGCAAGCGGGGGAAGAAGGCCGAACCCGGTAACCCTGCTCCACAACCTGCAAGCAGCAACGGCACAGCTTAGACGCTTGGCTGTCATGCAGACGCGCCTCGAACGCGCCCAAGCTCGGCACGACACTCGCGATTGGGTCCAAGAACGACGTGCACGAACACGCCAGCTCATCGAACTCGGCGGCCTCGTCCAGAAAGCTGGCCTGGTTGAACTCACGGATGATGACCGCGCCACCCTGCTTGGCGCCATGATGGATCTGGCCGACCAGCTAAGGGGCGGACGGGACGCAAGCATCAGCGCCGACGCATGCACGCCAGCCCAGCTCGCTGCCACCTGGCGGCACCGCGGCCTGCGCGCCTTCGAGCAGGACAGGAAGGCGGATGCTCCGGCGATGGACGTAAAAGCGGGCACAAGGGAAGAAGGGTAGTCAGTAATCCCGTGAACCTACCCGAACTGGACAGCGGTTTTCGACTTGGACTTGGGACGCCCGCCCAACCGCCCGTTGCGGGCGGAGGCCGCTGCCTTGGCCACAGAGGTCGCCAGCCCAGCAAGGCGCGCGCCCGACCGCTTGATGGCCAGCGGCGACTCTTCCATGATCCGCGTCACTAGACCGTCCACGTTGATGTGCAGGTCCAGGCCCGCCACCACCAAGTACACGCCGTCATCCGACGCCCGCAGTCCCCCGAGCTGCTCCAGCGATATGCTGCGCAGCGACGGGATGAAGCCGGGTTCCGCGCCGAACACCCGGCCATCCCTGAGCTTCACCATCACCGTGTCATGCGAGCGGTCAAACCATGCCTCCTGTGCCTGGTGTTCCCGGGAAACAGCTTCCTCCTCGGCGCTGATTGCCCGGTCGAGCGACTCCTTGGTGACCGGCTTACGCCGCGGCAACGTCCAGCTCTCATCTTCCTTTACCATTCCTCTGCCTCCTCAATGTGCTGCCCCGCCGTGAGCGAAAGCGTCCGGCCACCCTCCAAGGTCAACGCGACCCTGCCGCGGGCCGGGTAGTAGCCTGCCGACACGATGCCGACCGCCGCCTTGCCGGGCTTGAGGGCCACCTTGGCCAGGAACCCGTCGCCGCCCTCGGTGCTCCTCGTCTCGATGCGCCGGTTGACCAGGCCGATCTCATGGCGGCTTCCGTGCGTGACCCACCAGTTCTCCCGGCAGGCAGGAAGGTTCGCCATGATCGCCTCAGCCACCCGGTCCAGCGTGGCCGTCGTCGGCCTCCGCCCCCGGCGCCGGAACCGGTATAGCCCGGTCACGTCCGACAGGAACGAGAAGCGGAACCGCGCCACCCAGCCCTCGCCCGAATGGACGGCATGGACATGAGGCGGTGGGTGGTCTTCGGCGCCTACGAACACTTGGATCGCATCAACCCAGAAAAGCGTTCCGGCCATGGCTCAACATAACCTATCTGATAGGTTAATTCAATGCCTTATGGCTTGTCTGGGTCTCCGTTTTTTTGTGTCCAGTTCCCCATTGGGGAGAGAGAAATGCGGAGTGCGAATAGTTTGCTGCCTGCCATCAGCGCCGGTCGTGGTCCATAGTCGCCGGAACTTACAATCGTCACCAGGTCCCCCCGCTTCACGCCGTCTAGCCCTTGGCGTCGGACACGTCCTCGATCCAGCGCATCACCTCGGCCTCGTCGCTGGTCGGGTAGGCGGCACGTTCGCTCAGCATGCGGGAGTGCCGCCGTGCCTCGGCCTTGGCGGCACGGTCTCGCTGCCGTTCCACATAGACCCGCATGAAGTCCCGCAGCACCTGGGCGGCGGGCTTGTCCTCCGCCTCCGTCGCTTCCTGGAACTCGGCCTTGAGCTCAGAATCAATGCGGAAGTTGAAGCTTTGTTCCTTAGGATGCTGGCTCTGTCGGGGCACTGGACCTCACAAAACGAATGTATTATGCAACTGCATAATACATTCAGAACACCTCGTTTTCAAGCGGCTTTGCTGTTGCCAGCTCTACCCAAGCTCGCGCAGTGCCCTGTGTTTCTGTTTATATGCGTTCCCGTTTAGCTGTGTTTCTGTGTCCAGTCCTCGATGAAGCGGGTGACCTCCTCGACCATCCGGGTCTGGTTGATCGCGCAAGCTGCTTTAAACCGGGCGTGAAGCTGCTGCGGCAGATCAATCGTCAGCCTGGCCTGCTTCCCGCCTGCAGCCCTCGCTGGCGCCCTTGGCACTGCCGCTGGCTCTGCCGGCGCGGTGCCTTCTTCAACCCATCCCTGCACGTCCTGGGCGTCCCGCGCGGGCAACTTGAAGCCTGTCCGTTTGCTGCTCATGCTGCCACCCCCTCTAGTTCTGCCAGGATCGCTCGGACCTCATCGGCTGCGGGACCATCTGG
>JBBRLT010000140.1:0-3578 GCA_038231235.1 Terriglobales bacterium | reverse complement strand
GGCTGCTACCTTGTTCCTCAACGGTGAGCCCGAGACGGCGCGTCTGATCCTGCGAGACCTGATCAACGCGACCATCGGCTTTGAGGAACTCGCCACCTTGACCGCCAAGCCCAGCAAGAGCCTGCACCGCATGTTGTCGTCCGCAGGCAACCCCAGCATGGACAACCTAGCGGCCATCTTCCACGCAATTCGCGAACGTCTGAACGTGAAACTCGAAGCGCATTCAGTGGCTGCGTGATCCCGGCGCAAGTCCGACGACAGGCCGCTGGCTGCTTCGCCAACGCAGAACAGCAGCACTGAGCGGCAAGGCTCCAAGCAAGGTGTGGCCGGTCTGCATCACCGCAAACGCAGGCGTCACATGGCCGCGTTCGAGGCCAGCGAGGGCTGCAGGTTGCGCGCCAGTGTCTTGTACACGGCCAGCGTGCCGCAGATCATGAAGGTCTCCGCCGCATCCACCACCTTGCCTTGGGCTTAGGCCACGGCCTTGAGACGCTCCTTGGCTTCCAGGCTTTGCGCGGCAATGAACATCCGGTTCTGGAAGTTGTACGCGCTGGGCGCCAGCGTGGACAGTCGTACGAGCTCGTGCACTTGTGCGTCGGAGACGAGGCGCGTTGTGTCAAAGTGACTTGTCGAGACGCGTTGTTCGATGAGGTTCTGGATGGTGCGGGTCATGGCGAACTTTCTGCAAGGGGGTAGTGGTCAAGTGGCGACGCAGTGATGGATGTAGTTCGACAGCGCGCTCTTGCGTGCCACCAGGAAGGCGCGCAGAGATACCGGGTAGCCTGGGCTGGCAGCGCCCTGGACCGAGGCCCTGGCGGTCAGCGCCGCGCGCCAGGCACGGACGCGAGGCGTGTGGGCGAAGAAGCCGAAGTCCTTGAACTGCTCGAACAGATCGAAGTAGCGGCACACCGGCCCGAACATCGCATCCAACATCGTGAAGCGCTCACCGGCGAAGTACGGTCCCGTGGTCAGTTCGGCCTCGATCTGCTCGAACCTGCCGCGGATGTCTGCAGCGTCATTACATGCTTCGAATCCGAATTCCTGGCCCGATACCAACACCCGCTTCTGCCCAGCAACCACCGCCAACTCAAAGGGCTGGCCGGTGCCGTGGGCGTGCTGCATACCCATTCCCGGCGCCTGGAGTTTCACCCCCATGTGCATCTGGCCATGCCGGGTGCAGCCTTTGATGCCGAACACAGCCTGTGGCGCAGCCTGCGCAAGACCAAGAAGGGTGGCCACTACCTGTTCAACCACAAAGCCCTGGCAGGGGTGTTTCATGGCAAGCTGCTGGCGGCCTTGAACGCTCACGGCCTGACGGCGCCGGTCTGCCTGCCCGAGCGCTGGGTGGTCGATTGCAAGGCCGTGGGCAATGGCCACCAGGCGCTGGTCTATCTGGGGCGCTACCTGTACCGGGGGGTGATTCAGGAGCGCGACATCGTACGCTGCGCCGATGGCCAGGTCACGTTCCGGTATCGCGACAGTGGCACCGGCAAAAGCACGACACGAACCGTCAGCGGTGCGCACTTCTTGTGGCTGGTGCTGCAACACGTCCTGCCCAAGGGTTGCGACGGTCCCGCAACTTTGGCCTGCTGCATCCCAACTGCAAGCACCGCCAGCGGCTGGTGCTGTTGCGCTTGAGGTGCAGGCCCGCCGCGACCGTGCGCTGCCCGGCGGGCGCGCCATCGTCGGCCGCGGCACCGCCTGTCACACCGCCGACCCTGAGCGCGCGCCCCAAGTTGCAGTGCCACTGCTGCAGCTCGGCGATGGAGATCGTGCGTCTGGCGCATCGCTGCCCGCCATCGCTCGGTGGCACGGCGGGGCCGCCCGGTGCGCTGTGCGAGGGATACATCCACTGAACCAACAAGACAACCCGCACACACCACCGGCCACCGACATGCCTATGGGTGTGGTGGCGCGGCTCGTTCAAAAAACCGCCACTCGCACCTGCCGCCCTTGCAATGAGGGTGGGCGCGGCCAGCAACGCCGCCTGCGTCAGCCCATATGCGCTGCCCTGCCGTCAGCAGCGGCCAAACTTCTGGGAGATGTTTCCTGTGTCGGCGACTGCCACGGCAATCCGGGCTCGTCCAACAGCCGGATCAGATCGCGGCTGCGCGCGATCTATCCTTTTTCGTTAGGTTTCTGCGCGCTATGCCGCGAGTGGATCTCGAACTGGGACCGCTCGCTCGATGTCTGGGAGCGTTGCGAGGGTCTTCAGATCGTAGTTGGCCTGCATTACCAACCATGACGTTGCATCACCGCCAAAGTGTTTTGCCAGGCGTGCTGCCGTGTCTGCCGTGACTGCGCGCCGCTCTTTCACTATTTCGTGAATGCGTGTCGCCGGTACAGCCAGCGCGATAGCAAGAGCGTTGACGCTCAAGCCAAGCGGTGCAAGATAGTCTTCGCGCAGTACTTCGCCAGGGTGAACCGGACGCATACGATTGATAGGTCGTGCCATATTGATTCCTTCAGTGGTAGTCCACCATCTCAACGCCCGCAGGCCCAACTTCAGTCCATATGAAGCAGATGCGCCACTGATCATTGATGCGGATGCTGTGCTGACCCTTCCGATTGTCCTTTAGCGCCTCCAGATGATTCCCCGGTGGCGCTTTCAAGAAAGACAGCGTCTGCGCGGCGTCAAGTTGAGCGAGCTTGCGCTCCGCAACCTTGGCCAGAGCCCTGAATCGACGAGGGCTTTTGCCCTCGTAGAGCGCCTGAGTGTCTTTGCACTTGAACGACTGGATCATGCGGGTAGTGTATTACGCGGTGCGTAAGAGCGCGAGACGGGCTTTTGCGTGACGGGCTTTTGCGTCGAGCGCCGAGAGGGGTGTTTGTGCTGCCTCTCTTAACGTCGGCGATGACCGGCGCGCAACAACCGCTGCGGAGCAGCTTCGTACTGTTGCGTGTCCGTGTCGATCAACATGTTATCCCTCATAGATGCATGCCTCGCAGCACCTTGGGATGTTTTGCGGCAACCTTCAGGAGCATTCGCGCTGCGCCGGTTGGCTCGCGTCGGCCTTGTTCCCAATCTTGCAACGTCCGCGAAGAAACCCCCAGCAATTCCGCAAACTCCTCCTGTGACATTCCGATGCTCGCTCTGGCTTCAGCGGCCGCCGTGAGCTTGACCTTGGTCACCCGCGCAGTCTGGCCTCGGCGCATCTGCTTCACGGACTCCAGCAAGTCCTTCTGGAAATTCTCGACTTCAGAGGGCATCTTCAACTCCTTGCCTCAACCGGGCCAAGAAAGACGTGGGAAGGGCGTCGAACTTGGCTTTGGTGTAGACGATTAACAACCATACAACTTCCTCGGTGGCCATGAAGTAGACGACACGGGCTCCGCCGCGTTTTCCGATTCCGGACCGCGTCCATCGCACTTTCCGACAGCCCCCGCTGCCTCGGATCACCGCGCCCGCCTCGGGATTCGCCGCGATGAATGTGATGAACTCCTGGCGCTCCACCTCGAACCAGATCTCCGACGCATAGCGGATGAAGATCGGCGTCTCGGCAACAGTGCGCATACCGGGATCATACGGCAATGCCGTACCAAGAGCAAGCACGTCAGCTAAGCGTCTCAGATGAGGG
>JBBRLT010000139.1:0-3639 GCA_038231235.1 Terriglobales bacterium | reverse complement strand
TTGCCCCTGCCTTTGACCTTGCTGGAGGCGGGGCGCCACGAGCAGCAGCAGCGCTGCATCCGCGAGCGCGCCGACCGCATCGAGGCCCACGATCGCAATCGCTACTGGTTCTCCTCCTACCTGGTCACCGTCAAGAAGGAGCGGCTGTGGCAGCGCGACCCGCGCTATGCAAATCTGGATTTTCTCGATTACATCCCGGCCCTGATTCTGAAGAAAGAGTGGTCGCGGACCACCATTGAGCGCTACCTGACCATCGGAGAGAAGTACAGCGAGGAGCAGTTCCGGCTGTATCGCGAGAAGGGCACCAGCTTCACCGTGCTGGCCGAGGTGCAGCGGCTCCCCGAGGTGCTGCGGCGCTCGGTGCTGCGCCTGGCGGGGGAGCGGCGGATCACTCAGGATGATCTGTCGGCGATCCGCCTGAGCGACCTGTCCTTTTGCGGCAAGCAACCCGAGGCGGTGGAGCTGGACGCGGCGGTCAGCAAGGTGATCGGCGGGGGGAAGAAGGAGCGGCGGGGGCAGTCTCGCGGCAAAGGAACGGGCGGCAAGGACGCCACGGTCAGCACGGCGGAGGTCGAGGCGCTGCGGCGGGAGCAGCGCGAGGTGGAGCGGCAGCAGCAGGCGCTGGCCGAGCAGCAGCAGCAGGCTGTGCGCCGCGAGGGAGAACTGCTGCAGCAGCGGGACAGGCTCCAGCATGAGCGCGGCGAGGCTGAACGGGCGCAGACTGCGCAGAAGGCGGCGCTGGTTGAGCTGGCGGCGGCGCAGCAGCGCATGCAAGAGACCGAGGCCGCGCTGGCGCGGCGGGTAGAAGAGCAGGTGCTGCGCGAGCGCATCCAGGGCGAGGCGAACACCGCAGGACTGCCGGTGGACGAGATGATCCGCCAACATTACGAGAAGCTGCGGGTCGAACGCGAGGCCCTGGTCAAGGACGTGCAAGCAGCCGAGCGTCTGCGCGCCGAAGCGCAGACGCGGATGGACGCAACGGTGGCGCGCCAGGGGCAGGTGCAGACGGAACATTCGGCGCTGGAGATCAAACAAAAGCAGATGCAAGAAGCGGCCGACAAGCTGGCCGCGCAGCATCAAGAACAAGAGGATGAGCTGGCCCAGCGCGAGCAGGTGCTGGCGGAGGAGCAGGAGGCGCTGACTGAGGCGCAGGCCGCGCTACAGACCGCGCAGGCCGCGCTACAGACCGCGCAGGCCCAGCTCGAAGCGACGCGGAGCGAGCTTTTGGCGCAGGCGGCGACGATCCAGGAGCAAGAAGAGGCCATCGAAATCAAGGCGGGGATGCTTTTGCAGAAAGAAGAGGAGCTGGACAATGGGCTCTTTCAGCTCGACATCAAGCGCCAGGAGCTGGAGGAGGAGCGACTGTCCCTGATCGAATGCGATGCCCGGGTCAAGGCCAACATGACGCTCTTGATGCGCTTCAGCCTGCAGCGCTGCATGGTCAGGTTTCCCGATGAGCCGTGGAACGTCGAGGCGACGCTGAACTGCCTCAGGAGCCACCTCGTGGCGCTGAACAACCTGGGCATCACGCTGGAAGAGCAGACGGAATCGTGGGATGGGGATCAAGGCACGATCCTGGATATTGCGCGCATCGCCATTGAAGTGAAGAAGATGTTTCAGAAGATCCCCAAGGAGGCGGAGAAGGCCACCATGGCGGTCCTGAACGAAATGACCCAGAGCAAGCCCTTTGAGATGAAGGATGCCGTCGCGCAGATCCAGCAGGAAATAGAGGATCTGAAGAACAACAAGATCCCCCCGCACCTGGAGCTGGTGAAGCTGGATGGCCAGCAAGTGCCGCGGCGCTTCTTCCGCCGCACCGAGGCGCTTCTGGGCAATCCCAACCCCGACAGCCCGGTGCAGATCGCGCTGGGGCGCGACAAAAACGGCGACCTCATCAACCTGTGCATGAATGAGGTCCATGCCATGATCATCTGCGGCCAGCAAAACTCCGGCAAGAGCAGCACCGCCCAGGGCATCATCGAGGCCATGGTCTGCGGCAAGGACATCGACAACATCGTGACCGGGGCGAGGGACTCCGCCGCGGTGGTCTTCAACTTCAACGACGAGCCCGATGCCCCCCCGGTGCCGCTGGACAAGTGGCTGCAACCCAACGACGAGCCGCTCGGTGTGCAAAAGCTGCGCGAGTACCATCAGGCGCGGCCCATGGGGATGAAGTTCCAGCGCCTGATCGTATACGTCTTCGCCCAGAACGAAGAAGACCTGGCGGCCCAGCAGGCCGACTACCCCATGGCCGATGTCCGCCCGATCAAGTTCGACTTCGCCGAGCTGGGCATCGCCGGCATCCGCATGTTCATGAGCGCCTCGAAGAACGCCTCGTTCTACATGCGCAAGGTCGACAGCATCATCGCCACGCTGAAGAACTTCACGCTGGCGGGCTTTTTGCAGAAGATCGACGACACCGAGTGGACTGACCAGCAACGGCGGCTGGTGAGCGAGCGGCTCGATCAGCTCTTGCTCTTTGTTCATGATGGGACGGCGATGGGCAAGGACTTGCAGCCCGGCGACCTGATGATTGTGGATATCCGCTCGCCGCGCATCGAGGCGGCGATGGCGCTGACGGTGTTTGTGTGCCTGATGCGGGCCTTTGTGCAGGCCAAGGTCAAGGACGTGGACAAGAACGGCAAGGAGATCCTGCGGCGGTTCAAGAAGCTCTTCGTCTTCGACGAGGCGCACCGCTACCTGGGCGCCGATCACGGCTGCGCGACAGAGATCGCCAGCACCATCCGCGAGATGCGCCACAAGGAGGCCAACGTGATCATCCTGACGCAGGACCCGATCTCGCTCTCGGCGCCGATGATCCGGCTGGCGACGATCATGATCATGCATCGGACCAAGGCATTGGATTCGCTGCGCTTTGTGGCCAACAAGTTTGCCGGCTGGGACACCGGCGACCTGAAGAAGCTGATCAAAGAGCTCTCGCTGATGGAGCAAGGCGAGGCGCGAGTGCTGGTGGTCGACTGCGCCAACCTGGCGTACCGCACCTCACCGCAAGTCCTCTTCGTACGGCCCCCGATGAGCAAGCCAGGCGGCACCACCCGCAAGAGCGTGGACGACAGCGAAACCCCCCGGGCCCCTGCCCCCGCAGAAGCAGCAGAACAAGACTGAAGTGATCTGGCTCTCACTGGCCTGGCTTTTACTTCGGCTGTAACAACTGGTTGGCAGTAGCGGCGCGCCTGAGCCAATCTTCGGCTTCGACCCCACGGGCCAGGGCGCGCGGAGTACAAAGCTTGCGCACTGCGCAACGTTTGTACAACACACAGCAGCCCGCGCTCCACCGAAAGCGGGGGCTTACGGTTGGCTCTTCTTTTGCATTGATCGTTGGTCATCGCCGGCTGCTTCGGGCTCGGCGTTTCAGGAGAACCATCATGACCAGCAACGGCGCCCGCATCCGCTCCTCACTCCCCAGAGTCCTCCCACACAGGAGGATACTCAGCGCGGTTTTCTCTGTGGCCGCTGCTCTCATCGCACTGCCGGCCTCGGCCCAGGTGTCGCTCGTGCGGATGGGTCAGCTGATCGGCACCGGGGCCACGCTGGTCGCCGGCGATCTGACCTTCGGCAACTTCACCGCGCCGCCGCTGCCCATCCCAGCCTCTCCGCCGCTCGACGGCCTGGGGGACA
>JBBRLT010000138.1:0-3790 GCA_038231235.1 Terriglobales bacterium | reverse complement strand
TAGTCCGCTCTTCCAACGAGAGATGCCGGTAACCCTGTTCCATGGCAACACCACCTTAAGCTGGTGTTGCACTTCGTTTGTGAACTCATGAGGACCTGCATTTCCCCTGATCCTGAGCGGAGCACAGCAGGTACTTCGACTCCGCTGCGCTTCGCTCAGGATGATAAGTGGGTGCTATTGCCAACATATCGGGTGCCCCATCCTAAGCATCGCGAAGGGTGGGATACCACCAAGCTTCGACCCCACCCTCAAAAGCAAAAGGTAGTAGCGTATTTCCATGTTCACTGGCCTCATCCAACAGACCGGCCGCGTCCTGTCGCTCCAGCAGCGCGGCGGCACGCACCGCATTGCCATCGAAGCGCCCGGCCTCGCCGCGCAGTTGCATCTCGGCGACAGCGTCGCGGTCAGCGGAGTCTGCCTCACCGCGCTCGCCCTCACTCCCACTGGGAAACCCACCCGCTTCGAAGCCGACCTGGCGGAGGAGACAGCGCGCCGCACCACACTCAGCCAGCTCACTCCAGGGACGGTCGTCAACCTGGAGCTGCCCACGCCTGCGGGTGCGCCCCTGGGCGGTCATGTGGTGCAGGGCCATGTGGATGGCGTTGGCCGCCTGCTTATGCTGCGCGCCATCACCCCGCATCAGCACACCACTGACTGGTGGCTGGAGGTGGAAGTACCGCAGAGTCTTCGTCCCTGGATTGTCGAGAAGGGCTCCATTGCCATTGAAGGCATCAGCCTCACCGTCGCCAGCTGGGACGGTGCTCGCCTGGGCGTGGCCATCATCCCGCACACCTGGGCGCACACCAACCTGCACTACCGCAAGCCGGGCGACCCTGTGAACCTCGAAGGCGACGTCCTGTTGAAGCACGCCGCACAGTCTCGTCAGCCGCCCGCCGCGCCGGAGCTGACGCTCGCCTTCCTCATCGCGAACGGCTACTAAGAGCCCTGCAGCTGTCCACTTACGGACAGTCGCGAGCACAAGCGGACAGCTACAGGCAGCGCGGCTCGGCGACCAGCATTTCTATTTGCAGCCACTTGCGCGGCTCTCGATGCTGGCCAGTCGCGTGCAGTCTCCATGGCGAGGATTCACCGAGACGATGCGCGCACTTATTCAAGACATTCGCTTTGCCCTGCGACAGTTCCGCAAGACCCCGGTCTTCGCCATTACCATCCTGGCCGTGCTGGCCCTGGGGGTGGGCGCCACCACCGCCATCTTCACGCTCTTTGACCAGGTGCTGCTGCGCGGGTTGCCGGTAGAGCATCCGCAGGAACTGGTCCGCCTGCAGACGAAAAGCGACAGCTTCTCCGGACGTTTCAGCAGCCAGGGCGGATCGGACGATGAATACACCACCTACCCGGCCTATAGCTATCTTCGCGACAATACAGCACGCATCTTCAGTGGGGTGCTCGCCACAACTTCGGGCGGCAGCGTGGGCGTAGCCTGGCATGACCAGACTGACCTGGCGCCAGCCGAGCTGGTCAGCGGCAACTACTTTCAGGTGCTCGGCGTGCCGGCTGCCGCGGGGCGTCTGATCCAGCCCCCTGACGATGTATCCAAACTGGGCTCACCCGTCGTGGTGCTCAGCTACGGCTACTGGCAGCGCAAGTTCGCCGGGAACGCGGGCGTCATCGGGCAACCGCTCACTGTCAACGGACACCTGTTCACCGTCATCGGTGTCGCCGCACCACGCTTTCATAGCGTCATCACCGGCACACGTCCGGACGTCTTCTTCCCCATGATGATGAAGCCTGTCATCACCCCGGACTGGGATGATCTGGATAATCACAATTCGCGCTGGCTGAACATGGTTGCGAGACTGGCGCCGGGCGTGACCCTGGCCCAGGCCGCAGCCGCAGCGCAGCCCATCTGGCATGCGCAGCGCATCCTCAGCTTCGCCTTCCAGAAGACTCAGTCTGCGAAGAACCGCGCTGCTTACGTGGACCACGCCACCATAAAGCTGCTGCCCGGCGCTACCGGCTTCTCTCCCCTGCGGGACACGCTCGACACGCCGGTCAAGGTGCTGATGGGCATGGCCGGTCTGGTGCTGCTGATGGCCTGCGCCAATGCGGCCAGCCTGCTGCTGGTGCGGGCCGCCGGCCGCGCGCGGGAGATGTCCGTGCGCTACGCGCTGGGCGCGAAACGCAAGCGGATCGTGCAGCAACTGCTGGCAGAGGGTCTGCTGCTCGGGCTGGGTGGCGGCAGCCTGGGATTGCTGCTCGCCCACCCTGTCTCCGCTCTGCTGATTCAACGCATCCAGGGGCTCAGCCCAGGCGAGGCGCCCTTCTCCGCAGATCTGGATCTGCGGCTGCTGCTGGTCGCGCTTGCCACCACGCTGATCACCAGCCTGCTCTTCAGCCTGGCACCTGCCATTCAGTTCTGGCGCCCCAATCTGATGCCCGCGCTCAAGCAGCAGACCGTCACCACCTCCGGAGGCGCATTGCTGATGCGCCGGGCTGCCGTGGGCGTGCAGATTGCGCTCAGTGTGCTGCTGCTGGCTGCCGCAGGCCTGTTCGTCCGCACCGTGCATAATCTGCGCGCGCAGGACATGGGCTTTGCCGCCGATCACATGGTCATCTTCGGCATCGATCCGCGCCTCGCCGGATACCCTGCCGGTCAGATATTTGCGCTCGATCGGCGCATCCTCACCGCTTTGCGCGGCCTGCCCGGAGTCCGCTCCGCCGGGGCCACCGACGATCCGGAGCTGGCCGGCAACAACCAGCAGACCACGCTGCGGATTGACGGCTACAAGTCCACCCAGGACAGGGAGATGCAGGTGGAGTGGTCTGCCGCCATGCCCGGCTACCTGGAGACCATCAGGACGCCCGTCCTGGCCGGCCGAAGCATCAGCGACAGCGATCGCAAGGACAGCGCTCCGGTCGCGATGGTGAGCCGCAGCATGGCAGAGCACTTCTTCGGCAGCGCCCAGAATGCGCTGGGAAGAACGCTGTCAGGGGGCCCGGAAGGCGACAGGCCGCGCACCATCATCGGCGTATTCGGTGAGATCCACCACGTCGATATGCGCACCCCCATCATGCGCAGGGTGCTGCGGCCTGCGCTGCAGGATGATCCAGGCCAGCTGGCCTTTGTGATCCGTACCGCCGCCGCGCCGGATGCCATGATCGAGACCGTCCGCAGAGCCATGCGCCAGGTTGACCCCCGGCTCGCTCTCAACCCTCTGGTCACCATGGAGACACAGGTCGATGCCAGCCTCGTGCAGGAGGGCACCCTCTCCCTGCTGGCGACCAGCTTTGGCCTGCTGGCCGCGCTGATGTCCGCAGTCGGGCTCTACGGGGTGCTTGCGTTCGACACCGTGCAGCGAACGCGCGAGATCGGCGTGCGCATGGCGCTCGGCGCCAGCCGCCCTGCGGTTGCGCGACTGCTGCTGGCAGAGACGTTGCGGCTGGCCGGCATTAGCATTGCCGCCGGACTGCCGCTGGCCTGGGCCGCAGCACACCTGGCAAAGTCGCTGCTCTTCCAGGTCCCCAGCTCAGATCCACTCACTTACTTCGCCGTCGCAATGCTGGTCGCCCTGGTAGCACTGGTCGCTTCTGCCATCCCCACCTGGCGCGCCGCATCGATCGAGCCTATGCGCGCCCTCCGCTACGAGTAGGGGGAGTCAGCAATAGGATTGTCATCCTGAGCGAAGCGAAGGTGTGGATTCACATTTGAAGTGCAACAGATGGGATGAGAAGATTTCGGCAGGAGTTTGGAAGCCGAGGCATTTTCTTGGGGTGTGGTTGTAGCGCTGGACCAGCAGGTTGATCTGCTGCTGCGTCAGTTGGGCGGTGT